>CANHVO010000042.1 GCA_947463915.1 Planctomycetaceae bacterium | reverse complement strand
GAGTGCTTATCGATCGGCTTACTTAAATAATCATCGCATCCACAGTTCAAGCATTTTTGACGGTCTTCAGCTAATGCATGCGCTGTCAACGCGACGATCGGTATTTTGGTGCCTTGGCTCCGCAGTGTACTTGCAAGCAGGTATCCGTCCATGATCGGCATTTGCATGTCCGTAAGCAACAAATCGTAGGGCATGTTCAAGTCGTTCGAGCTACGCAGCATCTCGAGCGCGACCTGTCCATTTTCGGCAATCTCTACAGTTGCACCTGCCTTAGAAAGAAAGAATTTGATCAATCGTTGATTGTCCAATCCGTCTTCAGCAAGCAAGATTCGTCCTTGAACCGAAATCTTTGCCGTTTTGTTTTCTACAGCGGAAACATCCTTGGTTTCGATGGAGTTCACGAGGACGGCTCCATCAACGGGAATCAATGGCAATTGCAAACGAAAACACGACCCGATGCCGAGTTCCGTTCGTGCGAGGGTGACATCGCCGCCCATGAGCATGGCTAACCGTCGACTGATGGTCAAGCCAAGTCCCGTTCCGCCATGCTTTCGCGATACGCTGTTGTCTGCTTGTTCAAATGCGTGGAACAACAATTGGGTTTGCTCTGCATCGATACCTTTCCCAGTATCTTCAATTTCGATGACCAAACAGGCATTCGTCGTAGACTTGGTTACGCTCGCGTTTATTTCAATGGATCCTGCTTCAGTAAACTTGACGGCATTTCCGGCAAGATTCATTAAAATCTGACGTAAACGCGTAGGGTCACACAGAATCCGGTCAGGAACCGGTGTCAAAAGTTTTGTGTTGAGCGACAAGCCCTTGCCAGCTGCAGCAGTGCGGAGAAGACGTTCGACTTCGGACAGCACCTCGATCAACGGGGTTTCGATTAGCTCCAGCGTTACCTTATCCGCCTCGATCTTGGACAAATCCAATATGTCGTTAATGATCGACAGCAGGTGTTTCCCTGCGTTGGAGATAGTTTCGAGGTTATCTATCCAATGCTTAGGTGCTGTATGTTTTTCATCCCCTCGCAACACTTCAGCGAAACCAAGGATGGCCGTTAGCGGCGTTCGGATTTCGTGGCTCATGTTAGCGAGGAACTCACTCTTGGCGCGATTGGCGGCATCAGCTTGAATGCGAGCTGCCTGCAATCGACGTTCACTCTCATAAGCAGCTTCCCTGGCAAGTCGTTGAGCGGTTATATCCTGGTCGGTTCCTTCGACGCGAACAAGCGCGCCTTGTGCATCGCGCGTAACGCGACCCTGACTATGAATCCACATCGTCTTGCCATCTGGTCGAATGACCCGCATGTCGTTAGCAAACGCCTCTGCCCCGGCTTGAATAGCGTCCACGCGAGCTAGCGCAATCGATCGGTCTTCTGGATGGAGATAGGAAAGAAATGCTTCGAAACTGGGCAGGACAGTTCCGGGGGCTAGGCCAAACAATTCGAATTCAGCATCCGACCACCACACACGGTCAGTAAGTGGATTCCAACTCCAGCTACCGAGTTTGGCAATCCGCTGCGCCTCTCTGAGCCGAGACTCTGTCTCTCGCAACGTCGCCTCAACCAGCGCACGGTCAGTGATGTTGCGGCTAATTCCAATCAATCCAGCCACTTTTCCTGTGGCATCAAAATAGGGAGCCTTCGTCGCGTGATAGGTTCGAGTCATGCCACCGGAAGTGAGCGTTTCATCTTGCGTGACAACCCCACGGCTTGCCATGATTGCACGATCGTTGGCCATCAGTCGATCACCCTCGACGGAGTCGAAAAGTTCGCGGTCGTCACGACCGAGCACCTCGGTGACCGGCCGGCCAATAAACCGTGCCGCCGAATCGTTTACGAGTTGATACCTGCCGTCGCAATCCTTAACGAATACTGCGTCTGTTGTTCCATCAACAACAGCGCGGAGCAAGCCCATAGTGCGGGCGGAATTTCGGTACTCACGCCTACACAAACCAAACACCAAACAAGTTGAAAGCAGAACGAAGACCAACCCTTTTCCCACGGCCACTTGAAAGCCGTTCGCTGTAAGACCTCCGGACAAAGCAAGAGACGTATCGGATATTCCAATCCAGAGGAACCCCGCGATCAAATAGGTACCAGCAATGCGGGCAGCCGAATACTTATGTGGATCGCGGTCCCGTTTGGGCTGAGCAAAATTGTCGGAAGCAATCAGAGGCTGATCATCATGAACCATGAGTCGATTAGCGAAAAACGGAGTTGCACTAGTATTTATTCGGATGGATACTGCCAATCGACAGCCTAACGTTTGCTAAGAACCGTGTCTATCCAGCGAATCCCAATAGACTCATGTTTGACGCAAAACCTTCTAGGTGTGGAGTCCCCCAATGAATCAAACAAGCTACATTGTTGTATCCGTGGTTACTTCGTTGGTATTGTTGGAACAATAATCGTGACTGATTCCTCAGCTAAACCCTGCTATCATCTCCGTGATCTGACAAAATACGCTCTTCGTCTCGGTACTTTTGGATTCGGTGGGCCGGTTGCATTAGTTGGATACATGCACCGTGATCTAGTTGAGCATCGGAAGTGGATATCGGAGACGGAATACAAAGAGGGATTGACGCTCGCGCAACTGATGCCTGGTCCGCTGGCGGCGCAGCTCGCGATTTACCTCGGGTACGTTCATTATGGGGTTCTTGGTGCAACCGTCATTGGCACGGCGTTTGTCCTACCATCCTTTCTGATGGTACTTGCACTAGGCTGGGCATACCTTCGATTTGGCGGGATTGGATGGATGCAAGCGGTGTTCTATGGCGTTGGAGCGTCCGTCATAGGAATTATTTCGATCAGCGCGTACAAGCTCACGCAGAAAACGCTCGGCAAGCAAAAACTACTTTGGGCGATCTACTTGGTGAGTGCCATAGCAACGATCATCACCGAGAACGAAAACATCCTGCTTTTCCTTGGGGCAGGATTCTTGGTTCTTTCGACTCGGGTTCCATGGCGGCGTAGGTCGAACTCGACCGTCGCAAGTGTTTCGATCCAGCCGCTCATGCTGATCGCTTCCGCGAAAGCACCGCTTAGTGAGTTGCTGACTCAAATTGCAATCTTTTTCGCCAAAGCTGGGGCGTTCGTTTTTGGAAGTGGGCTGGCCATCGTACCGTTTCTTTATGGTGGAGTCGTCAAGGAATATGCTTGGCTCAATGATCAAGAGTTTCTCGATGCGGTCGCCGTTGCGATGATCACTCCGGGGCCTGTTGTCATTACCGTTGGATTTATCGGTTATATCGTCACAGGACGGGACGGCGGATTTGGTCCCGGTCTTTTGGGTGCCTCTGTTGCAGCTCTCGCGACGTTTCTGCCTTGTTATCTTTTCACTATTATCCCGGCTCCCTACTTCAAAAAATACGGCAAGCGACCGAGTCTTGTTGCCTTCGTCGATGGCGTAACTGCGGCAGCTGTCGGCGCGATTGCAGGTTCATGCGTCGTACTGGGACGGCGCACCCTTTTCACAAACGACTGGACTCCCGAATGGCCCAAGATCGGATTGTTGTTAGTGACCATTGCGTTATTGATCCGCTATAAGAAACTGCCAGAGCCAATCGTTGTGTTTGCCGCGGCCATCCTAGGTCTCGTCATCTTTCCTTTGGTCCGCTAAGCGATATCCCTCGAAACCCAATGGCGAGACTACAATCCGTTGTTGGTGACTTCACCACCGGCCCTAGTTCCCATTGCTCGCCATACAGCTTGGTCAATAGAGTTGCTGTAGCTTTGAACTGAGCCATCCAGCAAGACGCTTTGAACTAGACCTGTGTGCCAGCTTCGCGAGGTCAAGACAGCGTAGCTGGCTGCAGTGGTACTGCTGCCTTCTTGACGGGAATTGTAGTCGATATTGTAGTTAACTCCATTGAAGGAAAATGGCACTTTAGTATTCGGAGGGAGAGTTACGGTGAAGCAGGAATGGTGAGAATGCCCGTTTGTCCATTCCGTGCGTCCGCTGCCTGTGCCATCTGCGAAGATACGATCCTTAACCCCCGAGTTTGCGATGACGGCGACTTCGGCCGGTGTATTTGGAATGGCTGTGGAGGGCGGTCCTCCGTTGCGGGTATAAGCCTGCCAAGCGTGAACTTCAGAACACCACAACGTATTGCTCAACCCATCGGTTATCGCGGATACTCTGAAATCGGAATTGGGATGGGTAGCGCCGTCACCGCCTCGATTGGTTGCTGGGTCATAGACGAACCATGTACCGACGTTAAATGTATAATTCGTAGGATACAGAAAAAACTGAACTGCGCTGCCGGTCACGCTCGTGTCTCGGGGAGTCCCTGACTTCGGATCCGAAGGACAAACATAGGTCGGAACGCGATAGCCATTGATGACCGGGAAGTTCGACCAATTCAGACTGAGATCGATTTGGTTGGCAAGATTGTTTTGTTCGAGATACGGGAACAGTCGACCGTGAATACTCCAGGACGCATTCGTTGTGATTCTCGGATTGACGCAAGCGCTCGGAGGAAGTCGCTTCAAGGCAGACTCGTAGTTCATCGTAGCCAAGCCGATTTGTTTAAGATTGTTCCCGCACTGCATCCGTCTTGCGGCTTCCCGAGCCGCCTGGACCGCGGGTAACAACAATCCAACAAGAATTCCAATAATGGCTATGACGACAAGTAGTTCTACGAGCGTAAAACCACGGTGGTATCGAAATTTCATAGGATTCTCCAAGCAAGGCGACTGGCCGACACAAATCGTGTTTCCTCGAGAACT
Organism: Planctomycetaceae bacterium; assembly: GCA_947463915.1. Taxonomy (GTDB): domain Bacteria; phylum Planctomycetota; class Planctomycetia; order Pirellulales; family Pirellulaceae; genus JBKCUI01. Next base: position 25,212 of record CANHVO010000042.1, on the reverse strand, counting down.
ATACCGGCCACCTTCCTGAACTCCACACGTGGACAAATTTTAGTCATCTTTGGTGCTGGCGATGATCTTTTAGCCCACCAAGCATGTTGCGAACGTTGGGCACAAGGCCCAAGTTCGCGAGGGCCGCGACCGGTGGGCCGCGACCGGTGGGCCTCGACCGGTGGGCCTCGACCGGTGGGCTTGTCCCGCCGAAGTCGCAAATGCTTGGCGTGCTACGCGGCGGTGCTAGCGTGGATTTGTTACTTTGCTAGATCCGGCTTGCGACTGTAGAAATCAACCATGCGTTGGATCGCGTCGTCGCATACGACGCAGAAGCCCTTCTGCGGATTGGAGCTACCCAGCCAGCAGCCTGCCTGCGGACGGTACATTCCTTTCGAAAGATAACCACCTCCCTCGAAAGCACCAACAGTTCGCTCCGCTCTGGTTTCGCGACTACTCTTGGTCGGCAACGTGACATCTTTGCTCAAGAACGACTTCCACTTGAGCTTTCCCGCCCCAAGGATGAAGTGCGACTACCACCAGAATCCCCGCCAGTTTTCCTTAAGCCATTCAATGAAACCAGCCCCTAGAAAGTACCCCAAAAGCCCGCAGGCAGTCGCTCCAATCAAGATCGTGTCGCCGGTAAAGAATGGGGGATCATCGAAAAGGAACATGCAAGCGCCAAGACCAAGGCCTCCACCGGCGAGAGCACCAAAGAACGTACCAGCGATTACGTTTCCAAGGTGATTTTCGTTGTGCGACATTTTGAGACTCTCGGCGGTTCCGAACGACGGATTGTGGTCGTTATTCGTTCGTGATGTCCAAATACTGGCATCCACGGTTTGAAACCACAAGCACAACTGGGAGCCGTGACTTGGAACCTGTGCGTAGTTGACGAATGGTGTGCTCCAAGCCGAAAAAGCGGACACGAGTATGTCGATCCCATGTCATTAGAATCTTGCGATAAGCCGATTTACAAAATTGGGGAACTCTTTCGTTTTCCGATGAATGTTCTCATGAGAGCCATCGGATTTTCTACTTTGGGATCCATCGTATTGCACAAGTGACGACTGTCGGCCTCAAGTACAATCTCGAACCCTGCGATCGCAAACAATTGTCGGATCATAGGAACTGAGAAGCACCACCAAGATGAATTTGGCTGTTCGGTGCCAGCGTCTGGGTAGAACATAGCGTAAGGTACAGTGTCACCAAGATGCGTCGCTGGACGCTCTACGAAGATCAGGGTCTCTTTTGCCTTGGCGGCCAAGCAGAAGAACGCTTCGATGGGGTTCATCATGTGCACCAAAGTCTGGGCAGTGACTACGGTATCGAACATGACATCGATATTCTTGAGGTCTGTAATCTGCAAATACATCATATCGACCGGCAAGCCGAGAAGCCGTTGTGATAGCCAAAAACCTCGCTTCATTCGGTCGATGTAGACATCGTATCCTACCCGAAGTTCTTCCAAACGCGCGGCCCCCATCGTTGCGTAGGGTACCGTGTTAAACATGCGTCCTTCTGGCAAATCGCAGCCAGTCACCTTGGCTCCTTGTTTTGCCATGTGGAAAGCGCAAAATCCGCTTGCAGTGCCTAGTTCCAGAACCGTTTGGCCTTTGAAGTTATGCCCACCAAAATAATCATCGATGGTATCTCGCAAATCCCAACACCCAGGGACCATGCCGATGCCTGGCAAGTCCAGCGTGTGATAGAAAGAGCAGTCCGCAAGTTCATCAGCGGTTACCAACCATGGCTCGACAATGGGTAAGCGTTGCTTGTCTTGACCAGTTGTGTTCGAATGCGAAACGTTTGTTTTTGGAGAAAGCACAGCCGATGTAGACATTTTTGGGTTGCCCTTAGCGAAAGCGTGAAGACTGAGGATACAGTTCGCGCGTGGTTTTACAAAAAACGGTGTCGGCAGAGCAAGCTCAGTTTTTGCCTGTGTTTCTATTCCATGGCCAGAATCCTGTGAGACTAATGCGTTTTCTTTGGCGATATCCAAGTGGAACCTACTGTTAGCGGATCGGCGCAAGCCGTCCAGTGAGTGCCATGTAAATGCAGGGAAACCGAAGGGCGTTCCTTCTGACGTTAAAGGTGGAGAGAGTCCGGGCTAGGCACCCTCCCGCTGGGAGGGGCGAGCGCAGCGAGGGGAGGGTGAGCTGCGAACAACTATTGCACAAGTCAGTTCATCCTCCCCGGACCGAAGGCCCGCCCCTCCTCGATGGAGGGTGACTTTAACCCCATGCAAAACAAACCGGGGCTAGCGCATTACGGCTCATTGCGGCTACGAATGGCAAGCAACGTAGGTTACTTTGCAAGCTCTGGCTTGCGACTGTAGTAATCAACCATGCGTTGGATCGCGTCGTCGCATACGACGCAGAAGCCCTCCTGCGGATTGGCGCTACCCATCCAGCAGCCTGCCTGCGGACGGTACATTCCTTTTGAAAGATAACCACCTCCCTCGAAAGCACCAACAGTTCGCTCCGCTCTTGTTTCGCGACTACTCTTGGTCGGCAACGTGACATCTTTGCTAAGGAACGATTTCCATTTGATCTTTTCCGGATCCAATTGTCGCGTGATGTTTGGCTCAACCGGCTCGACACCTTCGGGGTAAATGTCGTTGTACGAGACATTGCCAACATACTCGTCCGCCAGATAGGCCAAGCAATGACCGAGCTCGTGCACGAAAACCATCGGACTGCTCGGGTGGTCGGTGGTCGTTACGCAGTAGTCCAAGCAAATTGCGCCACCACCATAAGTCGTGCTATTAACCAACACAACGATCGTATCAAAGGGCACTGCAGCAGCCATTTGATGCATGCGATGGTTGTCATCGAGCAAAAGATACCTATCGATATCGAGCGTATTGAAGGACGAATTCAATGCTGTGTTCCGAAACACTCCTTTGTGTGGCAGATCCGTACCAGACTCTTCCGATGCGCGAAAGACACCGCGTACGTTGATTCGATCGCTCAGCCCTTTGTAGGGAGCAACGGACAAGAGATAATCGGACATCTTTTGAACGTCTGATTTGAACTTGTCTTCCTGGGTTGCTGAATATCCCTCGGACAAGAAAACGATGTCTAAGCAATCGTGTGCATGTCCTTTGACTTGAATGTCGAACGGCTTGTCCCCTTTGCTGGCCGATTCGCGTCGAATGCGAATGTCGGTTGGGTCCAAGTGCTCCGTCAGAATGGTTGTCAAAGAATTGTCTCCATTGCGACGTTCGATCGTCAGCTTGACCGCGGCCTTGGGCATGGGAATACGGGCTGTCGTTTGAATGACTCGTTTGGTGCCGGACAGTGCAGGCTTGGTGGTCGCATATTCGGCAAAGAGGGAGTCCAAGCCTTTGGAATAGATCAAACGATTTGAGGCAGCATCCCAAGCCTTGACGTTATACTTGCCGTACGGGAACGGCATAATGAGACTGTTGGGGTTCTCTGGCCAGCATGGTTCTTCTGCGAGAGTCTGGAGCGTGGTCGTCATTTCTCTTGCGTCGCCGCATTGATACAGCTCCAGCCGAAGGGCTTTATCGACGAAAAAGTCATCGAAGGCGACCGACTCCACTTTGGGAGTTGCGGCTACGGGAGCTTGGCAGCACGCAAGTGCAGCCATTCCCGTCCACATGCACAAAAACGAAAAACTAGCACGTACCCAAAACTTCGTATTCATAAGGGGCTTTCACGCTTTAACTCAACCAGTTTAGGTCCACTGTTGGCTCGTTGACACCCATTGGCGCAGCCGCTGCAACTCGAACCAGACGGCTTGTTCGGATCTGGCTTGAAGATCAACCCCATCCAAAACGAAAGCCACGAACGCAGCATCACAACGGCGCAAATCGCGACGACGAGGATTGCAATGATGGTTTGTGGGTTCATGCCTCTAGCTCCAGAAACGGAAGCACTGATAAGTCAGCCAAGCCCCAATATAGGCGAGGGTCGTCATGTAGACGAAAGAAAAAATCGGCCAGCGCCAAGAATTTGTTTCTCTGCGAATCGTCATCAGCGTGGCGGAACACTGAGCGCACAAAGCGAAAAACACCATGATTGATAACGCTGTGGCGAGGCTGAAAACGGGTTTGCCGTCGTTCGGCCATTCCGCGATTTGCATCTGATGCTGTAACCCTTGGCTGTTTTCATCTTGATCCGAGCCGAGAGAATAAATAGTCCCGAGGGTCGCAATGATCACTTCGCGGGCAGGGAAGGATGCGACCACGGCCACTCCAATCTTCCAGTCCCAGCCGAGCGGCTTCACCAAGGGTTCGATGCGGTGACCAACCATCCCGAGGAAACTCCCCTCGATGAGTTTGCTCCGCTGCTGGTTCACAAGCTCTTGTGCCTCGTCGATTTTGGATTGCATGTTAGCAATACTGGGATCTTCCGTTGCTGGCTCTGAGCCTCTTGGTGCAGGCGGTTGTTTGGCGATCATTTCGGACACTTCGGACTGCCGCTCCTCAAGCTGGGCAACTGCCGCATCGAGCGACATATGGTCGCCAGGAAAGTAGACTGCAGCCCAAACAAGAATCGAGGTGCAGAAAATCAAAGTCCCCGCTCGAACCACGAAGGACACCAAGCGTTCCCAAACCCGCTGGTAGATCACAACCGGCGATGGCCATTTGTAACTGTGAAGTTCCATCAAAAACGTGGCAGGCTCGCCGGGAAAGAAGAACTTCTTCAATAGCCAAGCGACAGGAATCGCGACCATCGCGCCCAAAGATTGCATGAACATCAAGACCATTCCTTGCAGAGTGATCCAACCGCCCGCGTATTTGGTATCGGGAACAAACGCAGAGACCATCAAGACATAGACAGGCAAGCGAGCAGAGCAACTCATCAAGGGAGCGATCAACAAGGTCACCATCCTGTCTTTGCGACTCTCGATCGTTCGAGTTGCCATGATGCCGGGAACGGCGCATGCGAACGAGGACATCAAAGGCAAGAACGACTTGCCACTTAGGCCCACGGTCGTCATGAGTTTGTCCATGACAAAGGCTGCTCGTGCCATATATCCGCAGTCCTCTAAGATGGCGATAAAGAGAAACAGAATGGCGATTTGAGGCAGAAAAACAATCACGCCACCTACGCCGCCGATTACGCCATCAACGATCAAACTACGGAGTGCACCGGGGTCGAGGACCGCTTCGACGCCGCTGCTCGCTTGAGCCTGCAGCCATTGAATGCCATCCATCGGAAACTTGGCAAACAACGTGATCGATTGAAAAACGATGAACATCACGAAAACAAAAAACAGCATGCCAACCCATCGATGGGTCAACCAACGATCAATGCGATCGCTTGGGGATGCACTGCGAGATTCTTGCCGGACGACAGCCCCGTCGATGAGCTTTCTCACCCACGCGTAGCGAGCTTTGGTTTCGAACATCGGGACTTTACAGCCGGCCGTTTGAAGCCGCAGTCTGGCTTCGTCAATCTTCGTTGCAATATCCGGCAGACCCGATTGGCAAATCAATTTTTGAAAGTGGCCATCGGAATCGATCAGCAACCGATCGACTTGATAGGTTGATGGTTTTCGGCCTTGCGACTCTAGCCATTCCGTGAGTTGTTTGACTTCGTCATGAAAGACGCTCGGAAACATGGCACGAGCGAATTGCTCGGACTGTGGCGTGGCGGACGGCGAACGAAGCGTTTTTTCGATCGTCTTTTTGAGTTCGTCGATTCCTTTGCGTTTGTTTGCCGAGGTGCATACGACAGGAACACCAAGTCGCTGAGACAGAAGTTCGGCGTTGACCGTAAGCCCTTCGCTGGTCACGCGGTCCCACATGTTCATGACAACAATGACAGGCAACCCAAGTTCGTAGATTTGACTAAACAAGTAGAGATTGCGTTCGACATTGGCGGCGTCAAGAATGACGATCGCGACTTCTGGTTTGGCTTGCTGAGGGATTTCACCAGACAGGACGTTTACGGCGACAGCTTCGTCGGCAGAGCGAGCCGCGAGTGAATACGTACCTGGCAAATCGATGACGTCGATTATCTCGGCTGTACCCGAGAGCCTACCCACTTTCTGTTCAACGGTGACACCAGGATAATTGCCGACTCGAGCATTCATTCCGCATAGGGCGTTGAATAGACTGCTTTTGCCAGTGTTCGGGTTGCCGATCAAGGCGACGACACGAGCGTCTTTTGAAGTGGTATCGGGTGGCATCGACTATAGTTCCCTGCGAACCAGCACTCGACCGGATTCGCTTTTTCGCAGGCTGATGCGATACCCTCGCAGGGCGTATTCGGTGGGGTCTCCCATCGGTGCTCGGCCGACCATTGCAATCGGTTCGTCTTCGATTAGCCCCATCTCCATGAGTCTGCTCGCCACGACGTCATCACCGATGATTTCAACAATGATCGCTGACTCACCCTGTTGCAGATCGTCCAGACTGATAATTGGAAGAGACATTATCCAGCGGCAGGGATAACGAAGATGTCGGCGGAATCGCCAAGTCGCAAACTGATACGGCGTCCTTCGATGCAGATCAAGCAGGGCTCACCTTGGCAAACCATTCGCACTTTACATCCTTGGCGAATTCCCAATTCCGCCAATCGTTGCATTTGGCACGGCTGTCCGCACATCTCCACGATGGTGCCGTGGCATTCAGGCTGCAAATATTCGATAGGGAGGGGAACCGAGTCAGTAATCATGGAACCACAGACTGGAAAGATTTCGAACTGGTGAAACGGCATCGTTTTCGGACGTTGATTTCAACAATCAATTGATTCGGCAACAGACGTTATGTTTGTTGAGACTCAATTTCAACAACCGACTACAAAAGAACTATACTCCGTCCGGCCTATCGTGAAAAGCTAGGTATGAACCTATTTTTGCGAGAATCAGGCATTTTTCGCACCAATCACTGCGAAAACCTTTTTGCCGCATTCGGCTCAAGTTTTGCGAAAATCGTCATCAAATTCCTAGGTTACCGAGTCTCTAAAAGACGATGACGAACTTGGAAGATGCTTCAAAGGGATGTTGAAGCTAGCAAAACGGAGGGAATCGTAGGGGCGTTGATCGCCCATCTAGGATAACTTTTGCTGCTGCTGGCATTAGTTTTCTTTTGGAGTCCTGGATTTTCAAACTGTCGAAAACGTGCGAGTTCTAGTAAACTCCTATGACTTATTCAGTCGCGTTGACAGTAAAAGGCTTCGGATGACCCGTGGCTTAGAAGTCGAAAGGCTACAGAGTGCAACAACCGTCAGTTGGTGGAAAAACGTTTTACGACCGTTGGGGATGGTTCATTCTCATCGGAAGCTTGGCGTGCGTACCCTTCGCCTTTTTTGGTGCCGCAAAGGCGATCCAAAGCAACGTAAACAAAGTCGAAGACTGGCTTCCAAAGTCTTTTGCCGAAACAGGCGAGCTGGCTTGGTTTCGAAAGAATTTCCCTTCCGACCAATTCATTTTGGTTAGCTGGGAAGGCTGCAAGCTGGGGCCAAATCCAGAGCTTGGAGGCGAGGGAGATGATCCTCGGATTGCCAAACTAGCAGCTCTGGTCTCCCCGAAAGACGTCGATCCAAACGACACCGACGCAGTCGAAGCCAAACTCTACTTCAAGGGCGTCTCGACCGGGCGACAACTTCTCGAACAATTAACAACTGGAACACATCCTTTAGAGTATTCGGAAGCGATTGAAAGACTAAAGGGCTCTGTTCTAGGGCCAGACGGCCGACAGACATGTGTGATCGTTTCCTTGGATCCAGGGACGACGGCCAAGCTCAAGCCGATTCTTGGCCATGGTCAAATGCGAATTTTTAGGCCGAACGTTCCTCCAGGGGTTTTGCGCCGCTTGATCGCAGAGGCAGGAATTGCGGAGCCTGATCTTCATCTTGGCGGTCCCCCCGTCGACAACATTTCGATTGATGAAGAAGGCGAAAGAACACTTGTTCGTCTGGCTGGTTTCTCGGGCTTGATCGGGATTCTGTTGGCTTGGTGGTCGCTTCGCAGCATGATGCTAACGTTTATCGTTTTCAGCTGCTCAGTGACGAGCGCTGCCGCATCGCTTGCCATGATTTGGGCGACAGGCGAAACAGTCGACGCGATTGTCTTGACGATGCCTTCCTTGGTTTATGTGTTGGCGATTTCCGGTGCCGTGCACTTCATTAGTTACTACAAGGATGCGGTTGAGAGTGGTGGCCTGCGAGGCGCGACCGAGCGAGGCGTGATTCATGCGTTGAAACCAGCAATTCTTTGTTCAACGACGACGGCTTTGGGATTGCTCTCCTTGTGCGCTAGCGAATTAACCCCCATTCGCAAGTTTGGTCTTTACGCCGCTTCGGGTGTGATGATTTTGATTGTGGTCTTGTATCTGCTGTTGCCGTCAGCTCTCCACATCATCGGATACGCGAAACGATGGGTCCTTCACAATGCCTCACCGTCTCCCCAATCAGCAAAACACGATACGAATCCATTACGAGAAGACACTTATCTCGAGAAGATTTGGGGCTCAATTGCTGGCTTTATTGTCCGAAACCATTTCGGTGTTGCTGTTTCTTGCATCCTGGTGGTCATCGCTTTCGGTGTTGGCTTGACTAAGACTCGAACGAGTATCGATTTGTTAGAGCTTTTCGATTCGCAGGCTCGAATCCTCAAAGACTACCGTTGGCTTGAGAAGAACCTTGGGATGCTAGTTCCGCTCGAGATTGTCGTCCAGTTTGATCCTGAGACCGTAGCGAAGTCGGTCGATCAGAAGTCGGACTCGTCCGAAATGGACGAGAGCAAGATCATCGACGATTCAGCACGCCTCACGTTTTTGGAACGATTAGAAACAACAGTACAAATTCAAGAAGCGATTCGAAATCAGTTTGGCGAAAACGGTTCCAAGATCGTAGGTCGAAGTATGTCGGCCGCGACTTTCGCTTCTAGCCTTCCGTCGCAAGACACCAGCACGGTCACGTGGACCAAACGATTTGCATACAACAAAGCCTTGGAAGCAAAACGCGAAGAGCTGATGGGCTCTGGTTTCCTACGAATCGATCCAATGACGGGCGCGGAACTATGGCGAATTAGCTTGCGAGTTGCCGCTTTCGAAGGGGTCGATTACGGACAGTTTGTGCACGAATTGAGAGATGCCATTTCCCCTATCATTGAGGCGCATAGCGATCGAGTTCGTATCCTGAGGCAAATAGCCGCCTGGACGGGCGATCCTAAATTTACAGGCAAACGGGTTGTGATTTGGGACCCGGCGCCGAAGAACGCAGAACCCAACGTCGCTTCGCGGACCAAGGCACGATCGGATGAAGTTTCCCTTTTGTTGGCGAAATCGCGGTTGAACGTTCAAAGGTTAGCCGCGGACCCTGCCTCGATGCCAATAGTTCAATTGCAGAAACTCAGCGAGTTCGATGCGGTGGTTTTGACGGGGCAATTCACCGACGGTGAAATTGGAACATTGGGCGCATCGCTCGGTAAGGTCATCGATCTTCAAGCCAAAGACCCACGATTGTCGAAGCCAATGGTTTCTTCGGTTTACACCGGGGTTGTGCCGATTGTATACAAAGCTCAGCGCGCCTTGCTTCAAAGCTTGGTCGAGAGCACGATGTGGTCGTTCTTGACGATCACACCATTGATGATGTTTGTTTCGAGAAGTATTCGAGCAGGTTTGGTCGCAATGATTCCAAACGTTTTGCCGATCTTCATTATTTTCGGAGCCATGGGTTGGCTCAATATTGCGATTGATATCGGTTCGATGATGTCGGCAAGTATCGCGCTGGGTGTTGCGGTCGACGACACGATTCACTTCCTGTCTTGGTTCCGAGTGGACGTCAAGCAGATAAAGAATCGTCGGGAAGCCATCATTGCGTCTTACAAGCGATGCGCTACACCAACACTTCAGGCCGCTTGCATTAGCGGGCTTGGATTGTCTGTGTTTGCTTTTAGCACATTCACACCGACACAACGCTTTGGTTGGCTGATGCTAACGATTTTGGTGGCTGGGGTTGTGGCCGAATTGGTATTATTGCCGGCAATTTTGGCGGGTCCTCTCGGGAAGGCCTTTGAACCTCGTCAGTCACGGCACAACGCCGTTTCTCGTTACATGCTGATTATGCGATACGAATTGCGGCGTCGATTCGACCGCAAGCCTCGTGTCGATTCGGTGGTTGCCGACGGAGAACTTCAAAGCGCAGCGTAGCACGACGCGCAAGCTAGTGAATTGTTCAGGCGATCTGCGCGAGAGAACATACCACAATACGTAGCTGGATTCGCCAGAATTCAGAACGTACCTAATTCTGGCCAATTCAGCTACGGTAGTGTCATTTACGCCGCGAAAACTAGTGTTATGTTGATAGGATGAATACGTCTGTCCTATCAAATGCAAACAAAATTGAACCCTTGAAATCGCGTGCTAAGGTCGAAGCGGATTTTGCGAAGGCCTATCAGGCGCAACTCGCTTGGAGCCAGCGCAAGACCGTCGAACGGACCGTCATTCTGGATAAGTTGCGATCGCTATTGGTCGAGTCGCGTCACCTCATCGCAGAGGCCATCGAATCGCACTCGAGACAAGACTTTCGCGAGACCATCACTTCGGAGTTGATGCCCCTGGCCGACTCAGCGAAGTGGCTTCACAAGAGCGCAAAGCGAATTTTGGCTCCTCGCTATTTGGACGGTGGCGGATCACCGCTTTGGCTTGGTCGTCTTCGATCAACAGTCCATCGCGTTCCGCATGGGCTTGTGATGATCATCGGAACATGGAACTACCCGTTGTTTCTTCCGGGGGTCCAAATACTTCATGCGTTGGCTGCGGGCAACGCAGTCGTCTTCAAGCCAGCTCCGGGATGTGACCGATTGTCTCATCTCTTTGTCAGCTTGTTGATTCGAGCTGGGGTACCCTCGGAACTGGTCGTATTGCTCGATAGTTCGATCGAATCGGCGAAACACGCCATCGAGATTGGTGTCGACAAAGTCATCCTGACAGGTAGTAGCCGATCCGGCCGCACGGTCCTTCGTTCTTTGGCCGAAAGCTTGACGCCATCGGTGATGGAGTTGAGTGGTTGCGACGCGATGTACGTGTTACCTGGCGCGGACATGCATCGTGTTTGCGATTTGTTGGTCTTCGGTCTTCGTCTCAACGGAGGTGCAACATGCATGGCGCCCAGGCGGATATTCGTCCCCCAAAAGTCCTCCGAGGTATTCCATCGATTGTTGGCACAGCGATTAGAAGCCCCGGTTCAGAGGAGTTGGTGCACCAAGCTATCGAGTCAAACATATCATCAGCTTTGGGAAGGGGTCGAAGAAGCGATTGAAAAGGGAGCTCGGATTTTCTCTGGTGAGTCGCGGCGAAAGCAGAATGCATCCGAAGAGGAAGGGCCAGGGATGGTGGAGTCCGGGCACCTAGTGTTGACCGATGTTTCGACGGAGATGCGGTTGTGTTCCGCTGATATTTTTGCTCCTCTCGCGATGATCATACCGGTTGAAGACTGGTCGGATGCTCTTCGGGCGGATTCTCGCTGTCCGTACGCGCTGACGGCTTCGATTTTTGGTCCGATGGAGGATGCGCTTCGGCTCATGAAATTTGTGTCGGCTGGATTCATCACGATCAATGATTTGATAGTGCCGACGGCGGATCCACGTTTGCCTTTTGGCGGGCGAGGCGAGAGCGGGTATGGCGTGACACGAGGAAATGAAGGGCTTTTGGAGATGACGTACCCGAAGGTCGTTTCGGCTCGGCTTGGTTCCTGGCTACCGCATGCGAAATTACCGGAGGCCACCGATGAGGAATTACTAGACGGTCTGCTACAATTCAGCCATCACAAAGATTTCAAAGCCAGAATGCAAGGACTGCTGCAAACGGTTCGTGCTGCGATATCCCAGCGGAAATCGTCCAAAACCAAAAACACTTCCAAGGATTGAAGAGAAAATTCCATGATAGAGCGTTCTGCACGAGTTTTGAATGTCGGAGTTATTGGCGGTGGACTTGCAGGGCTAGCTGCCGCTTGTACTCTCGCTGCTCGCGGGCACAAAGTAACACTTTTGGAAAAGAATGAATGGGTTGGCGGCAAAGCGGCTGTTCTTCATCAAGACGGCTATCGGTTCGATATGGGGCCGACAATCTTGACCTTGCCCTCGGTTTTGCATCGCATTTTTCGCGAAGCCAATCGCAACCTGGAAGATTACATGCACCTCGTCGCCCTTGATCCTCAGTGGCGATGCTTCTTTGATGATGGCGGCGTGCTCGATCTGGTCCCGGACCTGGAAAAAATGAAGGCCAATTTAGAACGTTTTTCGCCGAACCCGAAAGTGGGGCAAGGCTATGAACGCTTCATGCAAATTTCCAAACGGCTTCACGAAGTTTCTGACAAGTTTTTCTTTTGGAGAAGTGTCGGTGGAATCGGGGATACGATGGAGGTTGGAGGAGCCTTTTCTGCGACGGTGCTCAAGGACGTGCTCAGTTTGAGGATGGGACGGTCCGTTGCGGGCTTGGTTCGCTCCTGCGTGCCGGATGCTCGAGCAGCACAGATGATCGATCACTTTACTCAATATGTTGGCTCATCGCCGGAAGCGTCCCCCGCAGTGCTTTGCGGCATCGCTCACATGCAAACCGAAGAGGGTGTTTGGTATCCTATTGGCGGAACGCGAGCTGTACCGGAGGCTTTATCGAAACTTGCTCGAGAGCTGGGCGTCGACATCAAAACGCAGGTCGATGTCGTATCGATCGATTCCGATGGCAAGTCTGTACGGGGAGTGACGACAGCTTCGGGAGAGAAGTACGAGTTTGATGCAGTCGTATCGAACTGCGATGCGGTTCGGACCCATCGCGAATTGATGAAGGGCTCGGCGACGGACAAAAAATTCGAGAAGCGACGCAGCTACGAACCCGCATGCTCAGGTGTGGTTCTCTATCTGGGGCTCAAGGAAAAGTACGAACATCTCCTTCACCACAACTTTGTCTTTTCAAAGGATCCGCACGAAGAGTTTGATTACATCTACAAGCAAGGGAAGCCTGCGCCAGACCCAACCGCATATGTTTGTGCGCCGGCCATATCCGAACCTGGCGTTGCACCTCCTGGCGGAGAGGCACTCTATATCTTGGTGCATACACCTTACTTGCGACCGGACCACGATTGGTCGAAGATGTTGCCAGCCTACCGAGAGGTCATCTTGGATAAGCTGGAAAACACGGCGGGCATGAAAGGCATTCGGGATCGTATTGTCACCGAGAGCGCGCTAACTCCCGAAGGCATCCATAAACGCTATCGCGTTCTCAACGGTGCCATCTATGGACTGGCCAGCCATGGCCGCTTCTTGGGTGCGTTCAAACCAGCCAATCGATCTCGCGATCTCAAGGGGCTGTATTTGGCAGGCGGTGCGGCGCATCCAGGACCAGGAATGCCAATGGTCATGATGAGCGGCTGGATCGCAGGAGATACCCTAGATAGCGATATCCAAAGCGGCAAACTGGTAGGGGCCTAAAAGTACAGATTTGAGATGACAAATCGTGCCCAAGGCTCTCGCGGCACGCTACCTTCGCGGGAGCGAAGGGCGACATTGTCGCTCGTCGCTCCGCGACGATTGCGTACACGCGACCGAGATTACACAGCCCCTGCGAACTTGGGCCTCGAGCCCAATGTTCGCAACGTGCTTGGCGTGCTAAGACGAAACAAGCCAGATGATCAGGGGCCAGTGGCGTAGCCATATAGCGGTGTTTAGTTTTCCCCCATTGATGGTAAAGCCGTAGTCACCCATGAGTTGCCATTGCGAGGTACGTTTACAGCCAAAGCTTCATCAGCGCGGAGGATTTTTCTTCCACGCTTTGAGCCCTTCGGGGAATCGGCCAATCAGCCCTCTGACAACGATAAGAGTTCGGTCATTCGGGGCTATCTCTTCTATTTGCAAACCTGACATTCCGGCAACAATCGGGTATCTTTTTTCAAGAATCTTGCTCGTCGGAACAAGCGGCGGATAGTTTCGAACATTCTCGAAGCAGATGTAGCCATCTGAAACAATTTCGTCAGATTCAACAAATTCGAACGCGAATCCAGTTTGGTTGCCTCGAAGCGAATCAGGGACTTTAGAAATAGCCACAGCATGCGCGCACTTGGATTTCCAAGCCACGGATTCTTCAGACGAGACTTTCGAAGCAACAAAATTGTCAATCAATGCAATGGGAAGAAAGCCTTTGTCGAGGGATTCTTTGATCCATTTGTGAATTCGATGTACACATTCCTCATCGGATTCATTGGGATGCCTAGTGGTAGAGTGGTGAAAGACCTCAGCTTGATTGTATTGGCCCAGGACATCGTTGCTTAGGTCCAGGATGTCCAGAGCGTACATGCCATTCTGAAAGCGTTTTTTTCCGCGCACGCGAGACGGGACTTTTCCCCACTTCGCAATAACGAAATCAACTTTGCCCTCCATGTGGTCGCCGTTCAATTGCGCATAAGCGGACTTCAGTTCCTGGTTCCCATACTTCATTGCAAACAAGAGAGCTCTTGGGGCACAATCAACCGTCAATGGTTGGAAATCCAAATAAGTTTCGTCTGGAGTTGCGGTGGCCTTAACCTGAGCAGACGCAACTTGACCAAAGAATAGCGGTACGAATACCCCTGCCAAAAACAAAAGTTGCAAATGGTTTATCTTCGTGAGGGATCGAGAGAAAAAGTTCGTGTTTTGAAGTAGGGATCGTCGTAGCACTTTCGTCTTCTGCTTTCGTTATGCCGCTAACCAATTGCTGAGTTGCGTTCTGGTTGCGAATTCTATGGCCCAGTAAGATCGAATGCAAATCGCATGGCTCGTGGGCATCGATCAGGCAAATGAACACAACTGAGGCAGAAAGATCGAACGCAGAAAAATGTTTACGATTCATTTTTCTGCGTTCGATCTTTCTGCCTCGATGTGATTTATTTGCTCATCCCATTGAGGCAACGCAATAAAGCATTTCAGGACGGCTGGGGCTTGCCCCTCCGTCCGCAGCTTTGGAGTTCTAGATTCACGCCGCCCGACTGCGACTCCGGACTTCGTCATTTTCATCAGGCGGCCCATTAGAACACCAATGCGGTGTCCGGTCGGGACAAGCCGGACAAGCCCGAGCCAGACAAAGCGACGAATATCAAAGGTCACTCTCGGCAAGAGTGACCCACGGGGGACTTTCGGTTTGCTTCTCAGGGTAGGCCTGGGATAGAATAGGGAGCGTTGAAACGTTGATCTCCAACCTCCGGTTGCCCCCCCTTCCCACCTTTTTGGCTCCTACCTTGGGTTCTGCCAAAACATCGCAACCTTTTTTATCCTTCATTTTAGCCGCATGTTCAAAAACCAAACCACCGTTTTCACGATTCGGGCAATCGCAGTTGCTTTGCTTTTTGCGGCGTTCGCACTTTCTTTGACTACCCCTTTGCATTCGCAGGAGCCAACGCTCGACGGTCGAATCGCCAAGGAATGGACGGAAGTGATTCGGCCCATTTTGAAAGAGCATTGCGGCGAGTGCCATATGCAATCGTCCAACGAAGGTGGCGTCAACTTGGACGACTATCAAGACCTGGACAAGATTCGTCAACATGCCAGCACTTGGGAACAGATCCGTGGCGTCATACGGGCTGACGCGATGCCGCCACCTGAGAACTCGACTCTCAATGCACTTGATCGCGAGAAACTGGTCGCTTGGATGCAGTCGGCGCTACACGATGTGGATTGTGGCTGCGCTCCACCAACGCCGAAAGTGACGCTGCGAAGATTGAATCAAGTCGAGTACGACAACACGATTCAGGATTTGTTGGGTGTCGAGCTCACGCCATCCAAGGCGGTTGGGTTCGTTTCCGACGATGTTGGAAATGGGTTCGACAACCAAGGTGAAGTACTGACGCTGCCGCCGATTCTGCTCGAAAAGTATCTTCAGTCTGCAGCCTATATTGCAAAGGAAGTCATCGAGACGGATCGCGAACAGTTACGAAAACAACGGTTCCCTGGCGCCAAACTGCGGCACTCGGAATCCCATGCGATTCCTTTGTACTTAGCAGCGGGCAAGTACAACGTGAATGTCCGCATGCGGTTCGGTGACAAACAGCCCGACACTTGCAAAGTTCGCATCGCAGTGGATGGAGCAGTCATGGCTGAATTGGACGTGCCTTCCAAAGACGAAAACTACAAGCACGATGTTACCTTAGAAAAAGGAGACCATCGGTTGACGATCGAGTATCTCGACGACACCGAGCCAACTCAACGAACGGAGAACAATCGTAGATTGATCATCGACTCGGTGCGATGGAGCGGGCCCGAGGAAGGGCTACCAGCCTTTTCCAAGCAACACGAAGCGATTGTGATTGCAACTCCAGAACAAAAAGATACACCCGAGAGCATGCCGATTGGGATTGCCGAAGCGGCTCGTCGGGTGTTTCAGCCACTATTGCCTAGAGCGTATCGCCGACCGGTTTCAACGGAGGAGCTTCAGGCGGTAGTTGGGGTATGTGAAAAAGCGGCAGCGGCTGGCTTTGGATACGAGGAGTCGATTCGCTATGGGCTTCAAGCAGTCTTGGTCTCACCGAATTTTTTGTTTCGAACCGAGAACACGGAATCCACTGAAATGCTGGACGACTACGCCATCGCGACGCGCTTGTCTTATTTTCTGTGGTCGACCATGCCGGATGAAACGCTGACGCAATTAGCGCAGGCCGGCCGATTGCGTCAGCCCGAAATCTTAAAAGAGCAGATTGGCCGGATGCTTGAGAGTCCTCGAGCAGAGGGCTTGAACAAAGGCTTCTTTGGCCAATGGCTCGGACTGCGAAAGCTACGCAAAATCGAAGTGGACAAAGAAAAATTTCCGCTTTGGAGCGAGCGGCTTCAAAATGCGATGGTCAAGGAAACAGAGCTGTTTTGCATGCACTTGCTGCGAAATGGTACCATCGATGAGATCACGGACGCCAATTTCACTTTTCTTAATCCTCGCATGGCGGAGTTTTACGGCATGCAATTCGAGGGAAAAAACCCCGCTGAAATGGCTCAGAAATCGCTTGGCAAAAAGGGGAATACCGAACGTCGGTTGGGTCTTTACGACGACGAAGACAAATGGATTCGAGTGGAGCAGCAAAACAACCGAAAAGGTCTACTAACCCAGGCCGCAGTGCTGGCACTCACTTCCAATCCGACGCGAACATCGCCGGTCAAACGGGGCAAATGGATCCTTGAGAATGTTCTCGGCGATCCCCCTCCGTCGGCTCCACCAAGTGTTCCATCGCTCGACCAGGGGGACCACAAAGCCGATGCCTCTT
Source organism: Planctomycetaceae bacterium (assembly GCA_947463915.1). Taxonomy (GTDB): domain Bacteria; phylum Planctomycetota; class Planctomycetia; order Pirellulales; family Pirellulaceae; genus JBKCUI01. Next base: position 8,035 of record CANHVO010000042.1, on the reverse strand, counting down.
TGAGGGAAAGGCTGGAAATTCACCGCAGCAACCCAAGCTGTGCTGGATGCCATAAACTGATGGACCCGATTGGTCTCGGGCTTGAGAATTTTGACGTGATTGGAAAATGGAGGGACCGGGACGGAAATAGCGATATTGATGCCAAGGGGCAGTTGGTTGACGGCCGCACGTTTGAGGGGCCGGCCGAGCTGGTATCCTTACTTTCCGCAAAAAAGCCACAAATCACCGAAAATTTTGCGACTAGAATGCTAACCTATGCCCTCGGGCGGGGTTTGCAGAGACAGGACAAATGCGATATTGATCGTATCGTCCACCACGCCAACCAAAACTCGCGATCGATTCGCTCGATTGTCGAGGCCATCGTCTTAAGCGATGCCTTCCTTCAAAAAGCCCACCTTAGCCCAACCGAAAAACCCACCGAGGCAAGATAAATGCGAGACAACTTATTGTCGACGACCGCGATCACCGAACTTGATGGCTCTGCAAAACAACGCATCAGTCGCCGTACATTGCTTCGCGGCTTGGGTGTTTCACTCGCCTTACCGAGCTTGAACCTGATGAAGCCGGCGATGGCGCTGGCTGAAAACGCGGCTACTTCACCGACGCGGCTAGCTTGGGTCTTTTTCCCAAATGGAACAAATGCCGAAAGATGGTTCCCGAAGGGCAAAGGCACCGACTGGGAATTGTCGCCAAGCCTGGAGCCGTTGGCAGAATGCAAAGCAGATTTCAATGTTCTGCGAGGGCTTGCTCAAGTCAATGCGCAGTCGTTAGGAGACGGGCCTGGAGACCATGCTCGCAGCGCGTCGGCTTTCTTGACAGGCGCCCACCCGTACAAGACGGCGGGCTCGAAAATCAAAGTCGGCCGCAGCGCCGATCAGATCGCTGCCGATGAGTATGGACGCGCAACGCGGTTGCCTTCGATTGAGCTTGGAACCGAGCAAGGGAAAGACGCAGGGGATTGCGATTCGGGTTATGCTTGTGCGTATTCGAACAACATTTCGTGGCGGTCCGAAACTTTGCCAACAGCCAAAGAAGTCGATCCGCTCCGAGCGTTCCAACGTCTCTTTGGCACGACGGGTTCCACCGATGCTCGTACGCAAGCGATGCAGTCCAACATCTTGGACTTCGTAACCGATCAACGCAAACACTTGGTGCGTATCTCCGGAGCCGAAGATCGCCGCAAGCTGGACGAGTACTTCAACAGTGTTCGCGAAGTAGAACAACGCATCAATCGCTTCGCAGTTCCCGTTGCCTTACCTGAAGGTGTAATGGAACCGACCGACAAGCCGAACGGTCCGACCGAGCATATTCGATTGATGTACGATCTGATGGTGTTAGCCTTTAGGACCGACACAACACGTATCGCAACGTTCATGCTGGCGAACGAAGGAAGCAACCGTGCGTTCCCAATGATTGAGGTCAAGGATGGGCACCATCAGTTATCGCACCACGAAAACAAAATCGAGAGCATCGAAAAGATCGCCAAGATCGACAGGTACTATTCGGAGCAATTTTGCTACTTCCTCAAGAAACTCAAAGAGACGCAGGACGGCGAAGGCAATCTGCTCGACCATTCTATGATCGTGTACGGCGGATGTATCTCAGACGGCAATCGCCACGATCACCATGATTTGCCGATCTTGCTCGCGGGCAAAGGTGGCAATCGCATTCAAACAGGTCGATTGCTTGAGTATCCACAGTACACACCGCTCAACAATTTGTTCTCGACGATGCTCGAGAACGTTGGCGTTCGCAATGTGAAGTTCGGCGACGGAACAGGCCAGATCAGCGTTTAGTTGGCGTAAGCGGACGACATGTATCTGCAGCGAAAGTCGTCAAGGCTTTCGGCCTGGGTGATGCATTGGAGCAACCGAAACTCTTGACGAGTTTCGCTACGACGGTTCGTCGCAACATGCCAAGAAAAACGCGGCCTCGCTTAAGCGATCGCGACGCGGGATTGCTGCTGAGTACTTTGCTTGGCCAAGTCGAGAATTCGCAAAGCTCGGCACGTGTCCTCCAGATCATTCGCTTTTCGAACGAGCGCTGTGATGGCTCGATGGAACTGGCCGAGCATCTGTTGGCCGACGGGAAGCTCGGTATCGAGTGACTCCTGGTGTCGGCCCGCTTCATCGAACCAAACCAAGGTGCTTGGTAGATCAACAAACGCCACCCCTTTTTCGCAGCAAACTTGGATTGCAGCAGGCGGCCGATATGCGATCGCTTCGTGCCAGACTTCAGGGATGTACGCTCCGCAACTGATTTGTGCCAAAATCCCTTTCGTGTCGTTTTCGGGCGAGCCGAATCCGAGACTGAGGATTTGATAGTCTGCACTTTGGGTCGAGTGAGGCGTGCAGTGACGGATCGCTTGAACCCAGCTCGGTGCATCGCCAACGATGTAGTTGCACCAGTCGACAAGCTCAATCAGTTCTCGCTCGGAACGGGAATCGAGGGAACGCGAATTTCGAGAGTCTTTGGTTTCGCAAGCCAATCTCCGGTGGCAGAAAAGCAGCCTAGGCCTGCCTAATCGCGTTGCGATCAGTTCTTTGAGCCGAAGCGTGGCAGGAGCAAATCGTCTCGGGAATTCCGTCATGAACGCAATTCCTGACGAGTGAATACGTTCCCGAATGGAATTAGCGGTGCTGGAGTCCAGATTGAGTTCCGATCCGCAGAAGACTCCTTTGCCATAGTCACAAGCGGCGAACAGCGGCATCAATTGATACCAGTCATCTTCGAGAACGAGGACTGCGTCGAGGGATGGGTTTTCGGCGATGGCACGAAAACTATCGAAACGCTCTGCATCGAGATCGCGAGCGGCTGCGTCGGCGAGAACAGATACGCTGTTGTAGACGCCGACGACTTGGAAACGATCGCGCATGGATCGAAGTGTGGGCAAGTACCGCGACTGCCAGTCGCGCCCTTGTCCGATAACTCCGATTCTCAATTTCATATCAACAAACCGATGGCTGTTGTAGGATCGGATCGATTATCGCTTGCGGCGTTTGCTTTTGGCGATTCCCTGTCGGACCTTGTAACGTGGATTGCTCTTGCAAATCACGTAAATACGACCGCGGCGGCGAACCACTTGGCAGTCAGGATGGCGATATTTTAGCGCCCCAATGGACGATACAACTTTCATTTCAACTAGCTCCAAGTGTCAAGGCGGATGGACCCCAAAACGGACCGTTGCCAACCGAACGGTCGGTTTCGATCTGTTCAGGCTAATTACCGACCGTTTGACCAGTGGAATTGCCTAGTATGATCTTCAACGTGTTTTCGACTATCGTGTAGGTTTCGGGAATCGCGTAGTATATCGGTACTGGCCGCCGTGACAACGCCAAAAAAACCATATTATTCGTTGGGCCAACACGCGCACACGGAAATCACACCACGAGCTAACTCCATGCAAATTGCGTATTTTGACTGTTTTAGCGGCATTAGTGGCGACATGACTCTCGCCGCCTTGATCGATGCCGGGGCCGACCTAGCTTTCATTCAAGCTGCAATTGACTCCTTGGAACTAGGGGATGTTCGGCTTTCCGTTTCCAATACCTCCAAAAGAGGCTTCCGCGGGAAACTGCTGCGAATCGACCACCCAAAAGAGCATTCTCATCGGTTTCTGCGGGATATCTTGGCCTTGCTTCGAAAGGCGAAGATTTCAACCAACGCCAAGGATCTGGCCATGCGACTCTTTGAGAGGATCGCCCGAGCCGAGGCCAAGGTTCACGGCACAACCATCGATCGGGTTCAATTTCATGAGGTTGGAGCCATCGATTCGATCGTGGACATGGTTGGTGTTTCCGTCGCTTGGGATCTGCTCCAAATCGAGAGAGCCTACTCGTCGCCAGTTCCAACCGGCACGGGACAAGTCCGAATCGCCCACGGAATCGTAGCGATCCCGGCCCCCGCCACCGCCGAACTGCTAGTCGGAGTGCCGATTGCTGCGACTCAAATCCCAATCGAAATGACTACCCCGACCGGCGCGGCTATTGTGTCTGAACTGGCTACTGAATTCGGAGGTATGCCCCCAATGCAGGTCGGGCGAATCGGCTACGGCGCAGGGAATAAAGAGGTGCCCGATCGCCCAAATCTCTTGCGGATTTTGATCGGCAACGCGATCAAGCCGACTCCGAAAAACGATGACTCGATCTTGGTCATGGAGTCGAATCTGGACGACATTTCCGGCGAGCAAATCGGCTTTGCTATCGAGATGCTCTGGAAAGTCGGAGCGTTGGACGTCTTTTCGGTTCCAATCCAAATGAAAAAGAACCGACCTGGAACCCTGCTGACCGTGATTGCAAAACCACAAGATCGCAAGGCGATCGAAACGATCTTGTTTCAGCAGACCGGTACGCTTGGCATTCGCTATCGCAAACAAGCTCGAACGGTTCTGCCGCGAAAAGCAGTCCATGCTCAAACACCTTGGGGAATCGTCGCGGGCAAAGTCTCGGAGTTACCGACCGGTGAAATCAACTTCTCGCCCGAATACGACGACTGCCGTCAGATTGCTGCTGATTATGGATTGCGATGGCTAGATGTCGTCCGAAAAGCAGAAGAGTGCTATCAAATCAAAAGCAACGCGTCTGCCTCCGAGGATTCAACGACCTTGTCCGATGTGCCAGATGACATTACCCAACTGGATCGCGTGAATGCGGTCTTTCGACAAACGGCTATTGAAGATGAACTGGCCTCGTTGGCGTTTCAGATTGGCACGGACAAAAAAGATAGCGTCCCAGAAATCCCCTTGGAGGCAATCAATCCATTAGAGCAAAACACCCATTACCGTTGGGATAGCTCGCCGTGGCCAACGGCTGAGGACCGGCCCGCCCCCCCAGAGTAAAACGATTTTCCTCAATCGTTTCGGCGTGCACCGCAGTCATCATCCGAATGACCCAAACGTGTTTTGACAGGAACGATTGATGACAGGAAAATTCTTTCGGTTTTGTCGATTCATTTTTCTGTCACCCATTTTTCTGTCATCAAAAGTCGACGCGAATGCTTGCTAATGAGGTTTCCAAAATACCTTGCGCATCGTGCTAACTGAAAAATGCTAGCGTTTGGATTCTGTAGTGGATCGTCTCGATCTTCTCTTGCCGGATTACCGATATTCCTCTTGTCCGCAATTGCCAAGAGTTGCACAATCTGCGGTAGTTGTTGATTGTTTCGCGGGAAAGGAATCCCATGCATCGTCGTGATTGGCTCAAATCGTTCTCTATCGTTACGTTCACTGGTATGGTGGGTTGCCGTGGCTATCAGTACGGGCATGTTCTAAAACCCGAAGCGGCCAACATGGTGGGCAGTCATGAGGCAGGCGCCGAAGTCTTTGACCCATTGATCGACGAAGCTGTTGCGAAACTCCTTGCCCGCCAAAACGTTGTGTCAGAGGATTGTCCACTTGGGCCCAATGGACAGCCAATGAAAAAGTCGATCTGCTTTGTTGGGATCGAGAACAAGAGCGCCGAAGACATCGGGGACTTCAAAGACAAGCTTTACAACCAAATTGATTCGCGAATCCTTGAATCAAGCTGCTTCCAATCCATGAGCAAACGCATGGTTGATGCTGCCCTGCATGAAACTCGTATGCGTCCCGATGCGCTCATGTTGCCAGACAACATGCGATTGTTCATTGCGGTTTTGGAACGAAGCGGCGCTCCGGTCGACTATTTCATGTATGCGACCTTGACCAGCGGAACGACCAAACGAAACAGCTCTACACAACGCGACTACGAATTGACGCTGGAACTCGTCAATCTGCATTCAGGCTTCGCGGACAAGGTCAACGCAGAAGTGCGCAAGGGATATCACAAAACGGCAGCGGGCAAGGCCTGGAATTACAACCCATTCAAGCGATGACGCCGTGCGCTAGGTACCATCCCAAGGCGAAGGAAATCCTCGCCGCCCAACCTTCCATCCTTGGCTACCTAGCCGCATGTCTATTGGTCTTGATTTCAACCGGTTGTTCAACCCATTCCAAACGCATTTCTCAACCTAGAAACCTCTTTTACGACGGCCAATTGAAGGCATGTCGAGAGGGGCTCGAAAAGCTCGGCAAGTCCAATCGCCATGATCGCGACGTCGTCAACCTCGACTTAGCCGTGGTCGATTTGCTCAGCGGGCAACCCAAGCAGGCAGAAGCCAAGTTGCGGGATGTGCGAGACCGATTTGAGCTTCTCGAACAAGACTCGCTCGCTGAGAAGACCGTCTCCATGTGGACCGACGATCAAGTGCGATCGTATGCAGGCGAGGACTACGAGAAGATTCTGATTCGGGTATTCCTTTCGCTCTCAAGCCTCATGCAAGATGGTATCGACGCGGAGAGTTATACGCTGCAGATTCAAGAGAAGCACGAAGCATTGGCAGAGTTGTTCGCGAAGCGGAACCCTCCACCTGAAGAAAGTCCTCCTGACAACAATCCTTCTCAGGTTATCGCTCCTAAAAAGAGCAGCGGCAAGGAGTACCAGCCGTTGCCGTTGGGCTTTTACATGCGAGGCATGTTGCGTGAAGCGACGCATCGCGACTACGACGACGCCGTTCGAAACTACGAGATCGCATCAAGTCTGCTGCCGGCATGCGTTCCCTTGCAATGGGACTTGGCACGAGCGCGTAACGGCGTTCATTCGCAACCTGGCCAAGGCGTAGTCTATGTCTTCGCGATGGTTGGGCGAGGTCCATACAAGATTGAAGTTGCAGAGCAGCCAACAAGCGACGCACTTCTCATCGCCGACCGGATCGTGTCGGCAGTCGGGCCATACAAATTGCCGCCTACAATCGCCCCCATCAAAATCCCGGACATCGCAGTGCCACCATCCGATGTGGATAGCGTTGGAATTCGAGTGGACGGACACTCGATAGGTCCCACAACATCGCTCGCAAACATCGAGCAGCTAGCTGTTTCAACCTATCGTGCTAACCGCAATTCCATCATTGCGAGAGCGGTGGCAAGACGCGTTGTTAAGAAAGCGACGATTGCTGCTGCCAAGACCAGTATGGGCAAGGAAGGCCTAACGGCACTCGGGATGGACGTTGTAGGAATCGCTTGGGAAGCGAGCGAAGCGGCGGATACACGCTGTTGGGGTTTGCTGCCGCGGGACATTCAGATACTGCGAGTCGAAGCACCAGCAGGTGATCATCAATTGCAATTGAATGCGTTATTGGGAAATCGCCCCGTCGGCCCAGCTCAATCGACCCAAGTACGAGTTTTCGACGGACAAAACACCTACGTGATCTGTTGGTTTCCGGACGCAAGAAGTGTTAGTCAAATCATGTGCAGCAATCGAGTGGAGTAGCCTTACCCATGTAGCGGAAGCAGTAAAACTTCTGAGTATTTGCGGCATCGGAGTCACTCTAAGGGGAGAGGCGGAAGGAATCTACTGTCGCTGAATTCGTAAGAATTCAGAACCAGCTGAATTCTCACGAATCCAGCTACGAGTGAAGGGGCAAATGAAAAGTTGATTGCCCAAGAATAGGCAGAACGGCGATTCACTTGGACGTGAACAACCCGGTTTCGCTCGACGGCCCCGGTTCAGGAAACGTTACGTTGCGATAGATCTCAGCCAAGGGAATGGAAATCCCAAGCGGCTCGATCAGAATCGACTCGGAGAGTTCGGTGGCATCGCTCAGAACCCAGTTACCATCAGGCTGCAACCGAATCACCTCGACAGAAGGACAATCCTGCTCGATGAAGAGGAGAGCCTTGAGGGACTCGATTTTGCGATAGTGTTTGGATTTGGTTCCGCGATCATAGGCAGCCGTCGATTTCGAGAGCACTTCAACAAGAACTGTTGGATTGACTAGCGTATCTCCTTGATCGTCGTCAAACTCCCGCTGGCCGCAGACGATGGTCACGTCCGGGTAAGTGTAGAGGCCATTTGGCTTTACTTTGACCCTCAAATCGCTGTTAAAGACTGCACAAGGGCGTTCCTTCAGAGCGGCTCTTGCCTCGGCTGCGAAATTTGTCGCAATGATGCTATGCTCAGGCGATCCGCCCGCGATTGCAATGACATCACCGCCGAAAAACTCATGCTTGGTGCTTGAGAGT
>CANHVO010000041.1 GCA_947463915.1 Planctomycetaceae bacterium | reverse complement strand
GTTTGATCCTGTTTGAACGCTCACATCACTTGACTTTGCTCCCCTCGCCCCTTTCAAGGAACGCTGTGAAGCATTTTGTAGCGAAACTCGTCAAGAGTTTCGGTGGTTCATGCAATACAGCCGAAAGTCTTGACGACTTTCGCTACAGAAAAGCATGTTTGCAGCAGAGGAAAATGCTTCACTGCGTTGCCTTTTAGGGGCGAGGGGGAGGAAGTCACATCGTTTCCATCAGTGATTGAACACAAACTCGTTCGAGTTCAAAACGGCCCAGTACAGATCCTCGAGCCCATCGCGTGGATCGTTGTAACTTGAGAGCCTATGAAGAATCGATTTGAGCTCGGAATCCGTTGGCTGTCGGGTTAAACAACGAATGTAAATTTCGCGAGCCACTTGCTCTGGCGAACTTCCGGTTTCTAGCATCCGACCGACGACGTTCCCTTCCTTGATCTTTCCACCGGTCGTTTCACCGTTTAGCAAATGCAAGGCTTGCGACAAAGTCGGCGATGTCTTCACTTCACAGGTGCACGGGGTTGCTCGTGTCGAGCGACCAAAGGTGGTCAAAAAGTAATGAGCGGCCAAACCATCCGCAACCTGAACGGCCCGTGAACCTTTCGGCAATCCGGGCAACCGGTCAGTCGTTTCCGTTGCCTGACTGATGCAGTCGAGCAAAACCTCAGCTCGCATCCGTCGAATCTTTTGGTGCGTGAACTCTCGTTCATCCCATTGATTGGATTCATTTCGGCGCGTTGATGTTTGGTAGGTCCTCGACAAGCAAATTTCGCGTATCAGTTTCTTGATGTCGAATTGGTGCTCGACCAAACGGCCACCGAGGTAGTCAAGAAGTTCAGGATTCGAAGGTGGATTGCTCACCCGCATATCGTCGACGGGATCCACAATTCCAATTCCGAAAAAATGGGCCCAAACGATGTTGGCAATGTTCTTCGAAAATGCCTTGTTTTCGTTGGATGCGATCCAACCAGCCAATACCTTTCGATAATCTTGACCAGCTTCTGGCTTTGGTATATCCGCACCGAGAAACTTCGGCTGTACTTTTCTGTTTCCGACCGGATGTAACATCTCTCCTTCGGCAGCGTTGTAGATTGTTAACTCACGAGGATCCTCAGCTTGTTTGTATCCAACTTGGCTAAAGAAGGATGCGAATCCGTAATAATCATCCATGGTCCAGCGATCGAACGGGTGATTGTGACACTGAGCGCATTGGATTCGCGTCCCGAGAAACACTTGCGCGACATTTTCCGCGAGCAATTGAGGCGTGGTTTCGGTTTGGTAATAATTGGTCGGTGGGTTTTCGAGCGAACCACCGCTTGCTGGCAGTACCATTTGCACGATTTTGTCGATGGTGGTTCCGGAATGAACTGCATCGCGAAGCCAGCGATCGTAAAGCCGGAGCGCCTTTTGGCTAACGCCATTGTTGGTACGGATCTGCAACAGTTCGGCCCACTTCATGACCCATAAATCAAGCACCTCAGGTCGTTCCAGCAAACGATCGACGAGTTGCTCGCGTTTATTGGAAGACTTGTCCTGCATAAACGCGAGATACTCGTTTGTTGTAGGCAGTAGGCCAACCAAGTCGATCGATGCGCGTCGCAGAAACTGTTCGTCATCGGCGAGTTCCGATGGTGCAAGGTGCATAAACCTCAATCGATCATCGACGAGCGTATCGATCATGCCAGATACAGGCAACTTTGGGTATTCAAAGTCAAGGTCGGGCCGAACCATGATCGACGACCCTTGCGTGAATTGATCAAACCGCGCTAAGATAAAGGCCGCGCCAGGCCCACGAGCCTCGACCATTCCATCCTCGGATACAGAAGCAGCAGCATCGTTGTTGCTCAAAAAAACGGCTCTCGAGGTGACATCGCGCTCAGAGCCATCGGAGTAGCGAGCGGTAACGATCAGTTTCTGCTGGCCTTCTGGCTTGGAAAACACCGACTTCTTTGGAAAGACATCAATGCCAAGCGGAACGATGGAGCTATCGGAGTCAGGCTTTGCACCCTCATGCAACCATTGCACCAATGTCTCGTAGGGTTCAGTCGCTTCATCGATACGACCGCCGCCAGTATGTGGTACCGAGCCGATCGCCTTGAGAACCACGAGGCTGTTTTTTGGATCGGCAAGCTGAATACGTCGACCGCTTCGCTCACGCGTGAGTCGGTAGTGGTCTCCCGATGGATCGTATCCGAACAAACTCAAACGGAAGCCGTCTTTGCCCGAGGCCGAACCATGGCACTTGCCGGTGTTGCAACCTGCACGTGTCAAACTAGAAAGCACTTCATTACGAAATCCAATCGGCGGTTGGACAGTGGCCCCGGAAACGCGAATCTCAACGGTGCAGTCTAGGCCGGAATACGAAATGGTTGCTTGAGTTGAACCGTCGCTTTTGGGAATGAAAGACTCGTTGACGTATTCAGTCGTCGCACTTGAGTTTGGTTTGAAGTCAAGCTTGATGGCTGCCAAATGGGTCACATCGCGGGTGCTGCCATCCGAGTAAAACGCGGAAACGACAATCGCTTGATGATCGCGAGCGGAACGCAACTCGATTGTGGCAGGCTCAACTTTGAGTGAAGTTAGCGAAGCGGTTGGTTGCGTGGAGCTAGCTCGACTCGCCCCCTTTTCTTTGGCCAGATCTGGATCGGCAGCATGGGAGGCGATCGTCAGTGCCACCGCGACGAACCAAGTGAATGTAGACTTCAGCCGAACCATATCACGCAACTTAGTATGCATAAGGGAGCCTTGGGAAATACGAGTAGTTGGCGACTTTAGGATCATGATCCACCCTTGACGCTCCGACGTCGACGAAGAGCTTCGAGTTGGCTAAGTGGGCGCCCCGAATCATCCTTTTGCGATCCGCCGGGAGCCGAAATAATGAGCTTCGAATCTCGCGCAACGCAAAATGAAACAGGTTGGCTGTCTGAGGTGCCACTGAGTCGGCATACGATTTGGCCAAACGTCCCAGTTGGGGCATCCTCTCCAATGACTAGCTTGAAGCGAACCCGTTTGTCCGATGAACGAACCGCAACCGGTTCGGCCTGAGTTCGATTTGGCAGACCTTCGAGGGACGCAATCAGCGAGTCAGGGGCAAATTCATCGAATTCAAGTTTGCACTCCAAATCTACCTGTGAGCCTCGCTCTGCAGAGACAGAGACGATGGAACCTCGAACGGGAGATGTTGCAATGTTTAAAGTATGAAGTGAACTCGCAACCGGCACAAATGACGCGACGGATGGTCGACGCGATCGGATCCTGGGCATCGTAGGATCGGCGATATCTCTCGAACCAACGTCAGACAAGCCAGGAGTTCCTTCGGCAACAATCGGAAAAACTCCAGCCGACGCGAGTCTATTTGAGCGAAGAAGGATTGTGGCTGAATCTTGATTGCCTGCGATCCTCGTTTTCGCTTCGCAGTCAATCCATTCAGGCAGCAGTGGGAAAGTGATATCGATTGGGGCATCGAAGCCGGGATCTCGTTTCACATGCACCGTTATCCCAAGTGTTCCATCAGCAGCCAGTGAAACCGTAGGCTTTGCCAGTTCAATCGAATAAGGCACGGGATTGGTAATCGCGACACCCAATCGATCGACTTTGGCTGGTTGGAAAATTGCGTCGGCAGGGCCGTTCACCAAATCGACAACTTGTTCGAATCCGCCGGTTGAAATCCCGCCGCTTCCGCTTCCGAGGCTCGCTTGAACAGCAACCAGCGAACCAACAGTCGAGGCAGCAGTATCCGCGTTGAAGACCGCAGGTACAACAAATAGAGAACTGGAAACAGGTGGGCAATCCGTGGAGGCCCCTTGCGGCAATCCTTGAAAAGCCAATCGAACTTCGCCGTCTATTCGGTCGCGTTGCAGGCCGATCAATCCGAGCGATCGATTGCCACGTGGTACTGAAATCGTTTGCCCTCCTTGAGAAAGCTTACTTCGCCGAGGCAAAAACGCGGTTAATGAGGATTGTAGCGGTGCGATCTCGACGCAATAGCTGTAAGCAGCACCGGCGTTTTTCCGTTTGTCTCGAATGAATGCGGTGTATCGATCTCCAACCTTGGCTTCAAAGACCAACCTAGAGTCATGACTCTCGAAGTCATCGCCGCTACAAACGGTTTGTCCCGATTGATCTTGCACTTCGACCACCGAATCCAACAGCGATCCGAGTCGCGATGCGAACACCTCCAAAGAGATCATTCCGGTTTGATGCACACTGAAACGGAACGAATCAACTTCGGCTGCCTCCTTGATGACACCATGAAATGCGACAGGGACTTCCATTGAGCCTGAGGCGCTAGCCGAGCCACCTCCAAGCAAATCGGCTATCGCCTCAGGCTCAGACTTATTGGTGCCATGCAGATCCACGAATGCTTGATCATAGGTGTTGATTCGCATCAGGATCGGTGAGGGACAAACAACTCCCGCGTCCATTAGTTCGACTTCACGCGTCCCAATCAGCCCTGAATCCAAGCTTATTTTCTTGCGAGAGGAATCCGCTTGATCGCTGATCGAAGATGTGATTTCCAAATCCAATTCAGCACCTGCTCTTGCGCCAAGCGGAAAAACACGAAACGGCCGCGGAAAACTGCCAATGTGCAAGGCATACTGGCTATCGACATCGGCATTCGCTCCCGCCGAAGTGATCTCCACCGTATAAAGTCCCGCTTCTTTAGCGACAACAGAAAAGGCTGGATCTTGATTTAGCATCGGAGTATCGTCGACTCGCACGAGCACTCGCCCGCTCGGATCGCGAAGTGTCAGAACTGTATCCAGCAATGTTGCCCCAAGCCGAACAGCGACGGCTTCCGCCGAGATACGATTACCAACCTTAGCTTGAATCTGATAGACATCAACGTCATCGGATTCAAGCGCACCGACGATTGTCGTGTTGGGCTGAACCGATTGTGTGTCCGCGTCTTTGTTTTCCAGTACCGTTGGGAACGGGCTAATCGTGAGAGTGCGGAGCTCAGAAAATCCTTCATCGGTTAGAAGCCGAAATGGGTGCGGCCCGAGCGTGCAGTATGCCTCAGCCTTGATCTCAATCTTGATTTCATCGTCGTTCTTTGCTTCGATTTTTTCGCAGCGAAGTCCACTGTCATAGAAGACGACTGAGCGAGTGTCTTTAAGCGATGCTCCTTTAGCGACCACCGTGAACGAACTTCCTCGTGTTCCAACCTGCGGCGTGATTGCTTCGAGCGAAGGAGTACCTGCAATTGCCCGGCAGCACATAACGCAAGCCGCAACCAATGCCCAACAAAAACAAATACATCTGGCTCCTAAGCTCCCGCCTGGGCCTCGGGAGGATGAGGCTCCTGCCGAACCGTTGCGATGAAAGCTCGGCAGGAGCCTCGCTCTCCCGAGAGCACTTAAGTGACTTGATAATGAAGAGACGTTCGGCGCCGGAGGCAGAGCCTCCATTGCACTCCGTTCCCAGGCAGCAGTCTGGGAACGAGGATTACGAGCATCCTCGTAAAAACCGATAAAGCGAGAGACAATCATGCCAAAAGCCCTTGGACTACTTTGCCGTTGGTAACAATGGGCTGCGGTCGATCGCCGGGTGACATCAGCGACTTGGATGCGTCGATACCGAGCAAGTGATAGACGGTGGTAATGTAATCCTCGACGCCAAGCGGGTTGTCGGCTGGCTCCGCGGCGAGTGCATCCGAAGCACCGTAGATTTGACCACGTTTAACACCGCCGCCAGCCATCACGATGCTAAAAACACGAGGCCAGTGATCGCGACCGCCGCCCGCATTGACCTTCGGTGTTCTACCGAATTCGCTGGAAACCAGAACAAGTGTAGAGTCAAGCATCCCACGCTGGTCCAAATCCTGAATGAGGCCAGCGAATGCTCGGTCTAAGTCAGGCAATTGCGTTTCGATACCGCGATAGTGGAATGCGTGCGTGTCCCAAGCGCCGTACGTAACCGTAACGCACCGAGCTCCAGCTTCGACGAGACGTCGTGCAATCAAGAACCGAGCTCCGGCCGACGGACGCAAAACAGGCCCCCAAGGCTTCATTCCGTACAGGTCGCGCGTCGCCTCGGTTTCACTCTTGAGACTAAACGCTTCGCGTGCCTGGGGCGAAGCCAACAAATCATAGGCACGTTGATAAAATGAATCCATCGTTGCCAACGAATCATCTCTTTCCAGTCTGGCGAAATGGCCATCCACCATTTCCTTCCAATCCTTGCGTCGTTCGAATCGCTGTTCATCTATCCCTTTCGGCAAACTTAAATCACGAACCGAAAAGTTAGAACGCGATGGGTCCGAACCAAGAGCAAATGGGCCGCAAGCGTTGCTGAGGTAACCGCTTCCAAGAAACTGGCTTCCTTGATTTGGAACGCAAACGTAGGATGGCATGGCATCGCGAGGGCCAAGCTCATGCGAAACCACGGAACCAACACTAGGATAGACCAGTGCGGGACTTGGACGGTAACCAGTGAACATGCTATGCTCGCCGCGGCTGTGGTCGACCTCGGTGTGTGTCATGCTGCGCACCACAGTCAGTTTGTCTGCAACCTTGGCCGTTTGCTGCATATGCGAGCTGAAGTAAACTCCCGGCATGGAGGTCGCAATAGGATCAAGAATGCCTCGATATTCGGCCGGCGCGTCTGGCTTGGGATCAAAGCTATCCATGTGAGCGAATCCACCTTGCAGGTAGATATGAATCACGGATTTAGCTTTCGCTTCGAGCTTGCGAGCTTGAGATTCAGCTGCTCGGGATTCCAGTTGCAACAGATTGCCGAGCGTCAAACCAGCTCCGCCGAGCCATCCAGCGTACAGAAAGTCCCGTCGCGATGAACGCCCAAAGTGCGAAGGGTCATTTTTCCACTGCGAGTTTCGAAACAGGCTCATCCTTGTCTCCTTTTGATTTTGTCTGGGTTAACGCTTTCGCGCCGGAAATAGTTTCGAACTCAACGATCAATTGTGGGCGCTGCTTGATGTCATCGAACTCAGATGCATAGAAATCCCAACCATTACCACCAGTATTGATAAACACCCAGCCATGGTTTGCTTGGCCACTCGCCCACGCTTGTACGGTATCGGTCACGTCGAAGATTACGGTCGAAGAGTTAGCGGCTATCTTGCCGAAGGTAAAACTATCTTTGTGCCGTGAGGCTTCGCGGCCGTCAGCAGACACGCCATCGATCATGGAACTCCAAGTCGCCGAACGAGAAAAGGGGATCAGCATTCGGTGAAGATTCACGGTTGATCCTTGATCAAACGCACTGACCAACATTCGAGCAGAAACAACCCTTGCACCCTTCGGAATTTGTTTAGGACTATCGCCGAGAATTCCGTCGAAGCGAATGAGAACTTGACTTTCGCCGCCATCGTTATCCGCATCGGACGAAGCGTTTGGATTGCTTTCGAGGAAGGTGGTCGGAGCAAGTGCCCATATTTCAGTGTCGACTGTTCCTGAATAGCCATCGGCACCTTCTTGAAAGGTCACTTTCGTCGTGGAAGCGATTGCCTTTGGCTTAACGGGATCGATACCGAATGAAAAAGTGCCAATTGCAACGAAGAAGCATGCCAAGATCAGAAGGCGCTGGGCGGAAGTTCTTTTTGAAATCAGCATTGATAGTTCCTTGCGATCACGCGAACAGAACAATTTGATTGGATTTCGAATGATGCGGCACAAGTCTTAATGTTTCGCGAAGCGAAGGTGAATAAACGATGAATGATGATGCAGCCAAACATCCCGACGACTTCATGAACTTGCTCTCTTCAACCTTTTCAGCAACGCAGTGACGAATCATGCGATGCGAAATACCGAAATTTTCTAGTAGCGAAGGTCGTCAAGACTTTCGGCTGCATAGCCTCAACGACCGAAACTCTTGACGAGTTTCGCTACTAATGCTTCACTGTGTTGCCGTTTAGGGGCAGGGAGAAAAAACTGTAATGCTCGGCTTACTTTGCAACCGCCGTTGGCGCTGCCGCGTTTGCAGGAACGGCACTGACGGCAGCCTTGGGCTCTTTGGTTTGCCGACGACGTTCAGGAACCTCTGGAGCAACTTCGGTCATGCGATTGGGTTGACCCGGTTGCTTTTCCAACACGAAACCGTCATACAAATCACCGATGGCTGTACGGGATTCGTAGAAGAGCTTATCGCCGTCGATGCGAATGACTTGGTAGAGCTGTGTGTCTTCTGCCACGCGTTGCATGAAGGGGCGTGGGGTCAAGTTGTACATCTTGGGCCCACTTACCGAAACGACATAGACCGTTCCTGTAAACATATCTACTTTGTTGACGCCCGTCGGGACGTTCCCAATCGTTTCGGGTGTCGCAACTGGAGTTTCAAGGCCAGTGCGGCCATACGAATGGTCGTGTCCTTGCAAAACAAGGTCAACTCGATACTTGTCAAGAACGGGCTTCCAGAGGCTGCGAAGCTTCGCGTTGTCGCGGTCTTTGGCGGTCGAAAAGATGGGGTGGTGAAAATTGCAGATGACCCATTTTCGCTTATTCTTGCCGAGCACGACATCCAGCCATTCCACTTGCTGCTCGAGCTTTTCGTTACTGTTCATCGAGACGATGAGCGTGTCTTGGTATTCGAGCGTGTAGCAAGTTTCCTCAAGACCTTCTGGACAATTCTGCTGTGGCAAGGTGAATTGCGGACGCCAGTGGTGCGACAAGCGACTCTTGCCATCTTCCCCTTTTTGCATTTCGTGATTTCCGACACTTGGCACGCTCGGGATCATCGCGTTGAGCCATGCGCCAGCTCCGAACCATTCCCCCCACTCACCATCGGACTGAGCCGTGTTAACCAAGTCGCCAGCATGGATAATGAACTTGGCCTTCGGAGCGTCGGAATGGGCTTCGCGAATGACTCGTGACCACATCGAGCGAAGATCGTTTTGGGCATCGCCAAAGTAGATAAACGAGAATGGTTCCGGCGAGTCTTTTTCGGTAGAGAAATGGAACCACTCACTCCAATTGGTCTTGTCACCAACTCGATATGCGTACTTCGTTCCAGGCTTGAGACCTTTGAACTCGACGCTGTGAAAATGCGCGGTATTGAGATCGGTTTTCAGTGCAGTTGACTTGGCGTGATAAGTCTCAGATTGTGCTGCGAAATCTGGACCTCCTCCTGCGATAGCCACTTCAGCATACGCATCAGCCACCTCAACCGAAGTTCGCCAGGTTACCGCTTGCGTGGTCTTTGGATCACCAGCCCAAGTCAAAATAATTCGGTCTGGCATCGGAGTTGGTAGAACCATTTCAGCAGGCTTTACGGCACGAACCGCGTGCGTGTGCGTCTTGTCATCGTCATGTGCACACAGCAAGTTGCCAGAACTGACGGACAGGCAGAAGCCGGCAACTAGGATTCGCAACGATCTTTTTGAAAACATCGAATTACCTTGAACATGTATAGGCCATTGAAGTCAAGTCAAGATGCGAATGATAGGTCGCAAATGTTAAGCCATTGTTAGCCGCATATGAATTTCCTATAGTTGGTCGGCAGTCTATTCAAAACTTGCAGCTATTGCTTTGCAGGCCGCGTATTCGCTTGTTCGCCTGTTGTGACAAGTTGCGATCAATGCGGGCCGCTTTTTCGAAGTGTTCGGTTGCGCCTGAAGCGTCGCCGGCTTCTGCAAGTAGACTACCTAAACGCATCTCAAATTCGGCACGGTCGGGTTCGCCTCGTTGGATGGCCTTTTCATATGTGGCAATGGCCGCCTTAATCTTCCGCTGCCCGATGAGCGATTCTCCCAATAATTGGAACGCGAGCGAATCGCTTTCCCGATTTGCCGACGTTTGGCTTGTCGAGGAAAGGTCCAATAGAGCGCGACATCGGATCTCCAATTTCAGATACTCCTTCTGTTCCCTTGCAGAGATTGCGAGCAGGAGCAAAACCTGTGGAGCCGATGAGCCAGCATCCAATAAAAATTGTTCGGCCTCTGCATAGCGAGACAGAGACAACAACAGCGTCGCCCTTTCCATATAGTCGTTCACACTCGGTTCCATTGGGATTGGATTTGAAAGCCTCCTTCGAATCAAAGCGATTTCTTGCGTCAGCTTACTTCGCCAATCCAACAGAGAAATTCCCTGATGCATTTCCGCCCCCGAGATTTCGACCCATCGATTGAGAGCATGCGAAGCTTGCGAAACCCGCATGCCAGCGATAGCAGAGCCAAACTCATTGCGGCACAACTCAGCTTGTTTCCACCCGAAAACAGCGGGAAACACAGTACAAAACAACACAGTCCAGAACCAAGCTCGTCTCGGTTGCCAACCAACAGGAACAGGACAAGCTGCAAACCAACTAAACACAATTAGGATCGATAGGGAACAACGAATCACAGTTCGCGACAGAAAACCTGCATCCAATTGCTGTAAAGTCCATGCTACCGACTTAAGGACATCGGGAATAGCCAAGGTAACGATCACTGGAAAAAGCATTGCATAGCGATACTGCTTATGCCAGAAACGATTGGGGACAATCGTTTTACACTGGCTAGATAAAACTATCGCGATTGGCACGCAAGCAAACAAATGAGTTGCAAACAATCGGTAACTTGCAAAGACAGGAACGATGTCGACTATCTCAGAAGAAATTCGCAAGACGAAACTACTAACACAGACCAAGAACGCGACTGCGTAAATGACCACAACAACGCGTCGGCTTTTCAATTTAAGCTGCGCCAAGTGCCATCGCCGTTTCTGGACGACGCAATCTCCAGATCACTCCATCCAAAGCGTAGTGCGTAAACGCAGCCCATAAATTAAAGCCTTGCCAAATCGTTTCATAACCAAAAGTCGGCGAACTAGCCCAAACGCCCAATGTCCCCAAGCAAATCACGAACACAGTTAAGACCAGCATCCATTGTCCAGCAATCGCCCGCATCAATCCTTGCGAACCGACACGTTGGCGGCGATCGGCGTAGTGACTAACAATCGCAATGTATTCTATGGCATGGAACAGGGCTGCTGCAGTCGCGATGCACAAGATGAATCGCGACCAATGAAAATGGCTCGCCAACAAGTAACCAGTGTAGAGGCACAACACACTGAACATGTAAATGAGCTTCGGCAAGCGTTGGCTGTGCCAGCCTCGCAGGTTCGTAGCCATAATCGCAATAGGAATCGCCAAAACGATCCAGTCGAAAGCCGATGCGATCGCTACTGCGGTCGAATCGTTTTCTAATTTCCAGAGGATAGAACTCGAGGTTCGCACAATGACGTAGAAAACGAATCCTCTCAGCCCCCAACGCTCCAACCATTCGAAACCGCCATCCACTTTTTTGGAGTAGATTCGAAGGACACCAGAATGCTGGCTTGCAAAATGCCAACCGTTCCAGAAGTAGTCTACGAGCCCCAGGCAGAGAAATGCACCACTGCCCCAATAGGCTCCGGCCACGACCGCAGCGGAAACCAACGCCATCGAAACGAGCAACCATGTTCGGTCAGCCCGCCGATCTTTGTCCACGAATACCAAAAAAAGCGTCAGCCAGCGATGAGGCAGCGTCAAGTAATAGACCTGCCAAAAATCGACAACAGTTGATGTTTCAGAGGAGAAGCCTGGAAGGAGCAGCAATGGCCAGCAGACATTTGCGATGAATAGCAGATCGAACGGAGCGGAAACCACCCATGGATGGCTGGGCTTGATGGTTAAGGAAGCGGCGCTGATTTTATCTTCCATACATCCGCTTGTTTCTCAAAGCTCCACTCAACGTCTCCCATCGGTGTCCCGTCTTGCTTTTCGACCTGGACGCTGCAAGTCGCGCTGGAGCCGTTCACCGCGGGCTTGCCTTTGATGTAAAACGTCATGTTATTCAGTTTCTTGGCATCTGCAGGACTGGGTTTCGCAGAAAAAGAGTCAGCCACTTTCTTCGAGTTATGCTTGACCTCGTTCAAGTCTTCAACCAGCAACGCGATTTTGGAACCCTCCTCACCTCCCATATCGACTAAACCCGTATTCTGTGAACTGCAACCGCATACGAAGAGCGCGACGAGCAAAACAACAAGCAACTTGCTTTTGGGTGACATTATGATTCGCAACTTTGGTAAGGTCTTCTACGTAGCCGTATCGATCACAATTTGCTGTTTAGAACCAAGGGCCTGATCCACCCCTCACCCCCTCCCTTAAGAAGGACAACGCCGTGAAGCACTATTGCGCTACTAAAAACAGGCTTCAGCGTAGCGAAAGTCGTCAAGACTTTCGGTTGCATCGCCTAAACCACCGAAACTCTTGACGAGTTTCGCTACAAAATGCTTCGAAGCGTTCCCAAAATGGCCCTTGCAAACGCATTCAGTTATCTGCGTTAGCAACTTCGCCGCCAGCGATGGTGCACAACGCCGACCAGATCGCTCTGTCAGTGCTGCTGCTAAAGAACCGAACGGAACCATCACCAAAGGCAGTATTTACACCACCGGTGTGCAAGCTCCTCGCCGCCACATTCCATTGGCCACCGGACGTTGGATTGACGTTTCGATCCTGAGTACAAAACATCGGGTGAGTGCTTGGATATGCCGCTGGGTCAGTGGCTAGTGGACAACCGTTGGTCACGTCGGTACCTCGCGAGTTGGGTGGGAAGAAACCGCTGAAGCTGTTGCCACCCATCATCGGACAAAGAAGAGTACCTCGCACGTCGCGATTCATTCCAGCAGGGGCAGTCGAACTGGTCCTACCATCGGCTTTCGCGTTGTTCAAGACTTCGCTGATCGCGACCGTATTCGAGCTGCCATCGATTATGGCGCCAAAACGAATACCTTTGCCAACTCCAAATCGATTGCCGTACGGGTACTTAATGATCCCCTCCACAGCACCGAACATTCCTCGTTTTGCTGAATCGCCTCGCTGCGTGGCGTCTCGCATGTATTGACCTCCAAAGCACGCAGCGTAGTTTGACTTGTGAAGATTCTCCAATGACAAGTCGTTGTAATGAACATCCGTTTGAGGAGAACTTGGGCAGCTCATGAACTTTCTAGCAAACGTTTGCGTGTCGATGTCAGGACGGCGCTGTGGGGTCCCATCGAGATTGTCCCACGGACAAGCTTCATCAATGTCGTTGGCCGCCATACCCGTCTGAATGCGACTGTCAAGCGTTGCTTCTTCGATGTAGGCGTTGACGTGCATCACCCAGCTAGGACCAAATGCGGAACCGCCAGGGATCATCCCACCTCCTTGAGAACCAGTAATAACAAATGCTGGGAAGTTCGCGGTGGAGCTTCCTGCGTTGACGTTATTCGGGGCAGTTGTCAGTGTCTCTGAGAAGCTTGTGTAGCCTGGCGGAAAGCTCTTCGTTGCGCTCTCTAGGTTCAGGCAAGCCAACCCAAGTTGCTTGAGGTTGTTCGAGCACTGCATTCGTCGCGCAGCCTCCCGAGCGGCTTGAACTGCTGGCAACAGCAACCCTACCAAAATGCCAATGATCGCGATCACGACCAATAGCTCAACCAAGGTGAATCCTCGTCGGTTCCATTTCAAAGTAACCATGTCAATCAACTCTCCTTGAACAGATAAAAACGATTGTCAAACAATGTCAGGATTGGGACTAAGAATTGGCATACTCATGAGGCTCGTTCGATCAACTTAAGTCCCAATCCCAACAGTGTCGGGCAAGCACTTGAAAACAGTATCCGAATTACTTGAGGAAAAAATGAAGAGAAGATTAGACTTCCATTAAGATAGCGAGGCAGCGCGCAAACACGTTTACAACCACACCTTTACAGGAGAGAGCGTTCGATAAAGGGCATAAAGAAATCCATGTCGGGAACCTCTAGGTATCTGCCGACTCCGCGATCGATCCAGCTTGCGATCTTCATCGCGTGGCAATGGCAACGAAGATTTCCAAACGTCAGTCTTTCTGACGCGGTCATAAAGCCACCATTGGAGAGAACGTTCTTTTGTTCCGAAGTATTCAGATGACTAAAGTACTCTGGGACAATGGTTGCAAGAAACCTCTTTGCAATAGGTTGCAATCGAATCGTCTCTGCGATTTCTTTACCGAAACTCTTGACCAACCAATCGTAGGTCCCGGTTTCAACGAGAGAGTCGCTAGTCCAGTCACCAGCCTGAAAGGAGCCGCTGGCGAGCATTTGACATGGTCGAAAAAGCAAGGCCGCAACAACTAATGATGTTTCCGAGTTCTCCGAAACAGCACTCGCCGCCAATTGCCTTGCTTGAAAGAAGACGTTCGAAACGGACAAGTCCCAATGATTGTCGCCCGCAAGGAGCAATTCAAACATTTCGCCGACGGAAGATGGATTTGCACCGATTTGACCAAAGCCTCTATCCCGGATCGCAATCATGTTTCTTCTCCTTAATGAGCGCGTTATGGTTTGCTAGCTTTTCAAGAATGGTATCCGTCGGCTGTGTTGAAATCATGAAGAAAAGGTTATCAAGGCATGAATTGTGCGCCGTTGTGGACTCGACCGACTGGCATGTGCAAGCAGTGCAGACGAATTTGGCTCTGAAGGACGGAAAGACATACGTGTTCAAGTTCAAAGCCAAATAGACCAGAAGAGCTCTCGATCATGGTCAATGCGATGATCGATCAAGAGGATTGGCATCAAATTGGATTGAACGAAGAAGTATCACTTACCAAAGAGTTCAAAGAGTTCCGTTTTGAGTTCACGGCTAGCGAGACGGTCGCGAAGGGAACCGTGTTCGTAAAAGAGCTGACGCTGAGCGCGAAGCGACCTTCGTAGTTTGGGACCATTGTCCCGATGTCCCGAACGCTTCGTAGTTTGGGACCGTTGTACCGAACGCCATGTCGAACAGAAAAGGCCTAGCGATGTGCATTTGCGCCGCTTGCTTAACGGACCGAGCAAGTTGCAAAGTTTGGGCACATGCCCCAAGTTCCCCTTAGCCGCAGAACAGAAAAGTTCGGGAAAAAAACAACTTTCCAGAGATTTGGCGGTTATTACTGGTTTTTGGTCTTGCAACTAACGTTGCTATTCTTGCGTCAGGCGGTTAAAGTTTGTAGCGTTGGTTGAGGATTAGGGAGCTGCAAAGAGCCCTCCAAATCCAACAGATGTAAGCAACAGGTTTCTCGAAGACAGCCGCGAACTTTTTCAGTCTCGTCCGCCATTGAGTTGTTCTGCCGCATGCATCGGACGGTCTGTCCGAGAGGTTTCCGCGGATAGACCTAGTCGCGATTTGTTTAAAATGCTGCCGTTGTGGTAGCGATCGGT
This sequence comes from Planctomycetaceae bacterium, assembly GCA_947463915.1. Classification (GTDB taxonomy): domain Bacteria; phylum Planctomycetota; class Planctomycetia; order Pirellulales; family Pirellulaceae; genus JBKCUI01. The sequence goes on along the minus strand of CANHVO010000041.1, from coordinate 14,924 downwards.
GATTTTGGAAACAGGTTAAGTTCAAGGGTTATTTGATGGGTAAGAACATTTTTGTGGGTAGCCTTGCGTGGGCCACTACGTCCGAGAGTCTCGAACGAGCATTTGCTCAGTACGGGGTGGTTACATCCGCTAAGGTCGTCAATGACCGTGAAACGGGTCGTTCCAAGGGTTTTGCGTTCGTCGAGATGGAATCGGGTGCTGACGAAGCTATCCGAGCATTGAACGGCGCTGAACTTGATGGTCGTCAAATCGTTGTCAACGAAGCTCGTCCTCGCGAAGGCGGCGGCGGTGGCGGCGGTGGTGGAAGTCGTGGCGGCGGCGGCGGCTACGGTGGTGGTGGCGGCGGCGGCAGCCGTGGCGGCGGCGGCGGTTACGGTGGTGGTGGCGGTGGTGGCGGCGGCGGCGGTGGCCGACGCGATCGTTACTAAGCCTTCAAAATCGGCTCAGTGCTCAAGCTAGAAATAGCCTTGTAGCAATTAAAAAACAATTGAAAGGGATGCTCAGAATTGAGCATCCCTTTTTTTGTGAACGCGATCGGCAGGGGAAATGAACCACGATGCGTAGCTGGATTCGCCAGAATTCAGAACTCACTAAATTCTGGCGAACCCAACTACGTTTTCCTTCCGCCACTCGCCTTATCGCATGGCCCGAACGGCTTCCTTTGTTGCCGCTTGGATTGCCTTCGCGCAGTTTGGATTATCCGCTTGGCCAGTTACTTCGTAGAGAAATCGGCTTGGGTACGTCGGTCTTGCCTTCCCCCACTTGAAGCGAGACATCGGAAGCGTGAGCGACAACTCATCTTGAGCTCGCGTCACACCAACGTAACACAATCTTCGTTCCTCATCGACTCCGTCTGCGCTATCCACAAGTGACCGCTTGTGAGGCAACACTCCTTCTTCCATTCCCACCATGTAGACAAACGGGAACTCAAGCCCCTTCGCGCTGTGATACGTCATCAATGAGACGGCATTGCGCTGCAATTCCTTTTCTTTGGGAGAGCCGAACTCACGCCCCTCGAGCGTTACCTTGGACAAGAAATCGCCGAGGTCTAGTTTATTGGACTCGCTCTCATATTCAGCGATTGCATTGATGACTTCTTCGAGAGAGCCGATTCTCGCCGTTGCTTCTTCTGCGTTGGGGTATAAGCGATTGATTTCTCGTCGGTAGTGAATCGAATCGATGAATTCTCTGGCCGCTTGCGTCATGTGCCCTGAGCCTTCGAGCAATTCCACTTCCTCGGAGTCATTTGCATTAGGATTAGGAGGCTGGTCAGAAACATCGCGTTCGAACTCGGCCGAAGTGGATTCGGAGCTCGTTTGTCCAGAAGACGATGGTGATCCCCTGAATTTCTTCGAGAACTCTTCGTAGAGGAATTTCAAACTGCTGATACCTTGTTGCGCAGCCGAGGGAAGAGATTTGACGAAAGCATCGTCATGCATGATTTTCCAAACGCTCGTTCCGGTCGCGACCGCTTGCTTGAGCAGCTTATCAACGCTCGATGCCCCCATTCCGCGCGGTGGCACGTTGATGACACGTAGCAGCGACAATTCATCGGTAGGTGTGTCGATCCATTTGAAGTAAGCGAGGATGTCGCGGACTTCTTTTCGATCGAAAAAGGATTGGCTACCTGTGATCACGTACGGAACCTTGCAGCGCCGCAATTCCATTTCAAAGGGACGTGGCTGTTCGTTGGTCCGAAAGAGAATTGCAAAGTCTTTGGGCTGGGTCGTGAGGTCTTTCTTGAGGCGAGCATCGATTTCCTCGACGACGCCCTTTGCCTCTTCGGCTTCATCGGGAAACTGGAGAATTCGGGGCTGAGCGCCGTTGGGGCGAGCTGCTCGGAGTACTTTGTCGTGTCGGTGTGCATTGAAAATGATGAGACGATTGGCCATTTGCAATATGGCGTCGGTCGAACGGTAATTGTCTTCGAGGCGAACAACTTTTGCCTCCGACCAATCGTTCTTGAAATTGAGAATGTGGCGAACTTCAGCGCCTCGCCAACCATAGATCGATTGATCATCGTCGCCGACAACGCAAAGATTGCGATGGTCGATGGCGAGGGCGCGAATGATGCGGTATTGGGTGCCGTTGGTGTCCTGATATTCATCGACCAGGACGTGGTCGTATCGGGCGGCTTCTTCGCGGCGAACTCGGTCGTTCTCGGTAAGGAGTTGCTCCGTGCAGACCAGCAGATCGTCGAAGTCGAAGGCCGCGTGGTTCTTGAGAGAGCGTTGGTAGCGCTTAAAAGCGCTGGCAGCGAGATGTTCTTTGTCGGACGTCGCGGCCGTGTCGGCTTGCTCGGGCCGGATTCCTTGATTTTTCCAACGACTGACGATGCTGAGAAAGTCACCCGGCTTGAGCATATCGTCATGAACCCGAATCTCTCTTAGGACGGTCCGGGCGACGCTTTCGGCATCCCCTCGGTCGTAAATCGTGAATTTTTCGGGGTAGCCGAGCTCTTTTGCGTGCCGCTTTAAGATTTGGACACAGTGAGAATGGAATGTGCCGACTGCGGGTTTCGGGGGGGCGGGTTGACCACGCCGAACTTTCTTGGGCAACTTAAGCCGGTGTCCAATCCGCTCCTGCATTTCCATGGAGGCTTTGTTGGTAAACGTCACGGCCAAGATTCGGTCGGGGCGAATTCCGTTTCGGATAAGATTAGCGACCCGGAAAGTAACTACGCGGGTTTTCCCAGTCCCGGCGCCTGCCAAAACCAAAAGTGGGCCGGAAAGGGTGTCGACAGCTTCTTGCTGGGGTGGATTTAGTTCTGCCATCCTGGTCAATGTAGTGGAGTCGGTTGGGAGGAAAAGCCGAAAAACTGTTTTTGAGTATGGTCGGAAATGGTTGTTCGGGAAAATCGAGCCTTTGGACTCGACGATGGCCGATCGGGCTGTTATCCTCTACCCTCCGTAAACCGGGGAAGTACCGGGATTTTCGTTTTTGCAACGTTTGTATCTGAATCAATTATGTACGCGATTATTTGTGACGGTGGTCGTCAGTTCAAAGTCAAAGAGGGGCAATTGCTCGATATTGACTACCGGGATACCGCTGTAACTGGCGATAAAGTCGACTTCGATCGCGTGCTTGCAATCGGCGGTGACGCTGGTTTGAAGCTCGGTCAGCCTACCTTGACCGGCGCGAAAGTCAGCGCTTCGGTTGTTGGACTTGAGCAAGGCGAGAAGATTTACATTCAAAAGTTCCGCCGTCGTAAAAACTACGAAGTGCGAACCGGTCACCGCCAAAAGTACACTCGAATCAAAATCGAGTCGATTCAAGGCTAGGGGTTGCGTTTTATCTTGACTTCAAGGTAGCTGGATTCGCCAGAATTCAGAAATCACTGAATTCTGGCGAATCCAGCTACGAACCGCGAGACATCACTGAATTCTTGCGATGCTTATTGCGGCACATTTTCCCCGTGCCGCTCGGCTCTGTATCGGCCCGAACTCCGCACAAGATGGTTGGTGTGCCATGACCTTAAAGCACCTTCTTTTGACCGGTTACCGTGGATGCGGGAAATCGGCGGTTGGCCAATGCTTGGCTCAGCGTCTAAATCGACCACTCGTCGATATCGATCTGGAAATTGAAGCCAGTGCGGGCAAGACGATCGCCGAATTGTTTTCCGAGGTGGGCGAACAAGGCTTTCGGGATTTGGAGTCGAATCAGATTGTCCTTCAACGATCGCTCAAGCAACCGGCCATCATCTCGTTGGGCGGTGGCTCTGTTTTGAGGCAAGAGAACCGCGAATGCATTCGGAGCTTGGGGCAAACCGTTTGGTTGCAAGCAACACCGGAGACAATCTTCGAGCGGATTTCAAATGACAAATCAACGCAGGCTCGGCGTCCCAAGCTGAGTACGCTAGGCGATATGGACGAGATTCGCTTGATACTCGCGAAGCGAATAGAATGGTATAAAGAAGTCTCTGATTTTGCGGTCGCCACCGACGATCTCTCGATGGATAAAGTGGCCGACTTGATTTTGGATTGGTATCAACGCATCCATTGATGCCTATCAACTTGAATTATAGGGAAGTGGTATGGGACTATTTGTGGCGGGGCTGATTGGTGTTGGGCTTCTCCTTGGCCCATTCATCAACTTTGCCATTTATGCGTTCGCTTATTTTCCTCGACCAATTAGTCCTTGGCAAACTCCACCCGTTGAAATTGGCGCGCGAAGTTGGCAGGCTAAGTTGCCAATTGCTGGCTGGCTATTTCGCAGCACCGAGGCCAAGCACTTTGGTCGTTGGTTTTGGCTTCGACCGTTTCTCATCGAGCTAGCGGCTCCAATCGCTTTGGTGTTTCTTCATCGGTACTGCATGGCTGGTGCATTCATGCCTTCTGGATTGATTCCTATTGCACAGAATACTCTTTGGCACCAGTTCATTGCATTTGACTTATTGATTTCGCTGATGACAGTTGCGACCTTTATCGACTTCGATGAGCGAACCATTCCTGATTTGGTAACCATTCCCGGCACGCTCATGGGGATTGTGGGAGCAGTAGCCATACCGGACTGGCGATTGCACGAAATCGTACTTCCCGTTTTTCCTGGAGTACTTGGAATGGCGGTACCGCTTCAAGCGAATTCGCCAAGCAGTTGGAACCCATCTTGGAACGGGAGCTTTGGCTTTTTTCTTGGACTTCTGTTTTGGAGTCTTTGGAGCTTTGGTATGGCGGATCGACGTTGGATAACTCGTCGCGGGGTAGGCAAAGCGTTCCTATACTTTTTTGAAGTCTTAAGACGAAGCCCCAGCACAAAGATGCTTCTGGGTTTATGGTTGGCGGGAGTGGTTGGCTTGAGCGTTGCGTATGGGACGGTTGGTCCCATGCAGTGGGAGGCACTGCTGTCTTCTCTCTTTGGGATGGGGCTTGGAGGAGGTTTGGTTTGGGGGTTTCGCATTGTGGCCTGTTGGGCGATGGGGCAGGAAGCGCTTGGATTTGGCGATGTGACCCTGATGGCCATGATAGGTGCGTTTTTTGGATGGCAAATTGTATGGATCGCGTTTTTTCTAGCTCCGTTCTTTGGTATGCTTTTCGTGGTGGTGGTGTGGATTGCGACCCGCGACAACTCGCTTCCGTTTGGACCTTATTTATGCGCCGCAACGTTGTACGTTATGCTTGACTGGGTAAGGGTATGGGAGATGTGCTCGGGAATGTTTTTGCCACCTGCACTTTTGATACCGATGTTTCTTGTCATGCTTTTGGCGCTTGGCGCGTTGCTTTGGATGGTTCAGGCGCTGAAGCAGTCGCTTGGTGTCAAAGGGTAGTGTCGATCGCGAATTCAAATGAGATTGGAACGGGTAGAACCATAAATCAGCAGCAGAGTTTTATTCGGGTTGCGATCTATTTTGGGTTGTTTGCAACGATTGTTGCAGGGTTGGTCGGACTGGGAAAACAATCTTGGAACCTTCCAGTTTTGGTTGGTTTTTGTTTTGTCCTGTCATTGGTCTACACGGACATTCTTGGCTGGTTCTCTTTGCACAAATGGGTTGTGTATGTTGCGATGATTTCCGGAGCCGGTATTGCCATTGCAGATTTTCTTGGCAACTCGGAATCAAACAAAATCATCGAAGTCGGAAACCTATTGGTCTACGTCCAGCTACCCTTGATGTTTCAGAAGAAATCGAAGCGAGTCTTCGAGCAGTGGGGCGTTTTCTTATTGCTGGAATTGGTGGTAGGCGCATTGGTGAACGACAATGTGCTCTACGGTATACTAATGCTGCCGATGCTCGCCATCGGCTGTGCAGCGATGATGGCGTTAGCTCAATTTACCTCGTACTTGCGGCACAGTGAATCGATTTCCGAGTCTACTGCGATTTGGGCTAAGGTCCTGCACTGGTTGGGCAAGGAGCAGTTGGTAACCAAACAAAGCTCTGGTGTTAGACTCTCGGCTGTCGAATCGCCGTCGCTGACCAGAACCAAATACACAAACTACTACTCACCATCCCGTTGGAGCAGTGGAGTTCTTCCGTTTGCTTTTTCGGTTCTTGTTTTTTCCGTGGCATACTTTTATTCGTTACCGCGTTTAAATCTCGGTTCCTACGATGGGAATGTGAATGGTTCGGCACGAGTTGGATTCAATGAGCAGATTTCGTTGCGGATGGTGGGAGAGCTGCTCAATAACGAAACACCTCTTTTTCGCATGAGCATGCGAGACGAGCGCAAACAGACCCCTTATCGCCCAGAGCTCCCTCCTTACATTCGCGCCACCGTTTCGCATCGATACATTGATGGTCCACGCAAAGGCAGTTGGCAGCCTGGTGAACCGGGACTACTTCGCGATACCCGAATCATGCGAGATCCGCCCATGAGCGTTCAGATGGACGAGTCGTTTGTCCGGGAACGCGATGCGGTGACGGTTCAAATCATTGAAAAAGGAAGCCTAGGGGAGGTGGTACCAACCATTGCTCCATTTTCGCAGCATCGCACGAAACTTGGGTTCAGCGTTGTCAAACGAGATTGGCGCATGCTGGATACTCGCGAGTCTGTGCAATTAAAAAATGAAAAACGTCGCTTCTCTTATACTACCTATGCATTCAAGAAAGGAATCGAAAGTCCCTTATTGCCTGATCTCCTCGATTGTTTGGTCGAAGAGGAAAGAAAAGGCGCTCGAATGGATTACCGCAAAAGCGAGCTCCTCGAATTCCCCGAGTCGCTCAAAGCGATCATTCCAGTCCGCGATGAAATTCTTACTAAATGTCCATCGAACGAGGACGACAAATTTGCACGAGCGGTATTCATTGAGGATTATTTGGCGAATGGTTCAGACTTTACGTACACATTAAAGCTTACCCCTCCGATTGATCGTAACCTTGATCCGATTGCGGATTTTTTGATTAACAAACGTAAAGGGCATTGTCAGTTTTTCGCCTCTGCTTTGGCGATGCTTTTGAGATCGATGGACATTCCAACGCGACTTGTCGTTGGTTTCCGACCGAGCGAATACAATGATGTAGGCGACTATTTTCTTGTGCAGCAAAGCCATGCGCATGTGTGGGTCGAAGCATACTTCACTGCTGAGGAACTCAGGGCCCACTCGATTCCGGTTCCGAGTTGCGTTAAAGAAGGAGCCTGGTTGCGATTGGACGCGACGCCACCAGGTGAAGGCTCCAATGCAGGCGGGACCTTTAAGTCGAACAGCGCGCAGACGTTGGGAATGATGCAAGAGTATTGGTCCGAAATGATTCTCAATATGGACAAGTCAAAACAGAGCACGATATTTTCGCTCTTCAGTGAATCGTCAGATGGTACTTATTCCGAGGCTTGGCTCGCCCTAAAAAGCAGATATGAGCAAGTCAAGAACAGCGGTATCGTAAAAGTCCTATCGTCGCCAAGTCGATGGTTTTCGTGGCAAGTTGCAGTTGGCATCATCGTTCTCGGGTGTCTTTTGGTTGCCCTTCATCGCGTGCTGCTGTGGCTCTTTCCAACTTGGATTCCGAGAATTCGAATTCCCGTCCCATTTACTCAGAAGCCGCTTTCCAGCGTCGATTTTTACAACAAAGCCGTTCGATTGTTGAATCGAGTTGGGATTGAGCGATCAAGCGACCAAACGCAGCGAGAGTTTTTTCAAGCTGCGTCCAACATTCTTAGCCGGCAGTCGATCCAATTGGATGCTGAGTTGTTTTCAAAATTATTTTATGAGCGACGATTTGGTGGTCTAGCCAGTTTAAGCGAGTCGGACCAATCTCGGATCAATCAGGCATTACAGTCCTTAGAATCCGACCTTGCGAAACGAAAAAGTCTCCTGAATACCACTAGCTAATGGTGGCGGAAATGCGAATTTCCAATGAAAATCGATCGTGTATGCAATTCCCAAGTTAAAATTGGGAGAAATGTACCGTTCGAAATTTGACGCGGAGCCAAACATTGACCATTGAAACGAGTAGCGATGAGTAACACCGTTTTCTCCGAGGATTCAGAAGAGAGCGATTCCAAAGTGATAGCGGAACGACATTCCGCACAATTTGTGTTGGATGCATCGGCAGTATCGACACTCCGGTTGTGGTTGTTTTCGGGATTGCTTCTGCCGCTTCTGTCCATGGCCCCGTTGCTTTATCTGCAATCGAGGCGGCTTATCGACCAGCAAGCGAATTGGTATTTTCCGGTTTCGATTGCACTTGCTGGGTGGCTTCTGCATGGAACCAGTAGTTACCGTCCAACAAGCTTGAAACGCGGACGAGTGGCGGTCGTACTGCTATGGATCGGGTTGGCATCGGCAGCCTTGGGGATCTACTGGTACTCTCCTTGGATCATTCACCTAGCGTCTGTCGTTGTTCTCACAGCTTGGTCCTTGGCGGCCTTTGGAGGGACGTCATGGACTCGCGTGTTGACCATATGTTCGCTGTTCCTGGTCACTGTTCCGCTTCCAAGTGGAAGAGATGCTCAAGTCAGCAATTGGCTTCAATCTATCGCTTCCTGGTGTTGCAACGGACTCCTCGATGTGATTCGCATTCCGAATATCGTAGAGGGCGATAGCATGCAAATCGCAGAAAGCAAGTTCCGCGTCTCGGTTGCATGCGCGGGCCTTGATAGCGTTTTCGCTTTTCTGGCGATCGGCATTGCCATCATTGCTATACGTAGATGCTCATTCTTGTCCGGATTGATCACCTTAATCACGATCCCATTTTTCGCCGTTTTCGAGAACATTCTTCGACTATTGATAATCGCGGTTGGGTTGGCCTATTTCAAAGCGGATCCTTCTATTGGTTGGTTGCACATTGGGGTTGCCGTGGCGGTTTTCATTGCCACCATTTTGGCCTTCTGGCTTACGCACAAAACCATTGTTGCTATTCTCGAACCGATCGACGCAGAGACCGAACGCGAAACTAGAAAGAGTGGTGTGATCCATCTTTATCAGACGATCACGCAATGGCCAGTGAATGTAGAGGGCCAATTGGCAACAGGCCTCTCGATTTGGAGGCCATCTTTGGTTGCTCTCTCGGGACCGATTGTGATCTGTCTTTTGTTTGGCGCGATCACATTCTATTCAGCCATGAGGATATCTGACAGGGATGCCTTGATTGTGGATTTTGGTGAGGGAAAGGCAGCATTGATGCCATCCGACGACGCGTTTCCTGAGCAATTTGGCAATATGAAAAAAGTTGGGTTTCGCACCATTACTCAACCAGGAATGTCAACTCAAGGAAAGTATTCGCACCTTTGGAGATTTGACGATCAAGGAAATAAGGTGTTCGTCTCGCTTGATTTCCCCTTCCCGGGCTGGCAGCCAATTTGGTCCTTTTATCAATCAAATGGATGGAGAATCTTGGAAATCAAGCCCGTCGAAGCTCCGGAGAATTCCAGCCCGGCATGGACGGTCGAAGCGTTCAAAATGCAAAACCAATATGGTCTGTACGGGTATGTATGGTTCGCGTTCTTTGACGAAAACGGAATTCCAATCGATCGCAAGACGGACACAGAGCAATTGAGTCGAAAGAATATTTTCGAACGTCTCAACAAAAAGGAGATGCCTACAACTCAGGTCACTTATCAAGTTCAAGTATTCTTCGAATCCGGAAAAGAATTGAGCGAGGTAGAAGCTGAGCGAAACAGAAAGCTTTTCTTCGCCATTTTCGAACAAGTTCGGCAGCAGAGCCAATCTGCCATGATGAAAGCTAAATAGGTCTATCAGCAATGTTGGGTAAAAAGAATCCGAATCCACTTGATCCAGAAGAAGAGTTGGATGCCAAAATAAAAACCAGTTGGTTTCAGCGGTTTCGGTTTTCGCCGGTTGATTTAGTCGGCGAGTTTCTGGATCTATTTTCCTCGTGGCGTCAGTCGCGGCGTTGGATAACTGTTTTGATGGTGCTTCCGGTGGCTTTGATTGCCATCATCATTGGCTCACTTGTTGCCGTTGGGAAACTCTCGGATCCGAATGTGAAAGCCGCATGGTATGCAGATCGAGCTATGAAAGAGATCGAGCTGGCTAATGCGGCCGAATCGGAGAAAGATACAGCTTCGAAAGACTCGCAAGGAACCGCGAGCAAGCAGTTGCCGGAGTTTGTCGACATGCTGTTTCGACGTGTGTTGCAAATCAATCAAAACAATAAGTTTGCGCGGTTTTATGTTGCGGCCCAAATGGATCGGTATGGAAGTCGAGGAAGCGCTCGCCAAATCATGGAGAGTCTGGCCACCACAAAGACCACGGGCTACACAAAAGCTCACACTTGGTTGGCCATGGACCTCGTTGAACGAGCCCAAAAAGGCGAAGCAATCAACGTCGAGACCTTGAAGTACCACTTGAAACCAGGCACTTCGGGCGATGAAGTCCCCCCTTCCTTGCTTCTCATTTATTCGCAATTGCTTCAGCAAGAAAACAAGACTGCGGAATCACAAGAATTCCTGAAACGAGCCGCTGAATTTGAGCCGAAGCTTCTACTGAATGCGATTGCGGTCTACAACCAAAACTCGATGTCCGGTCAAGCTCGAACAACTGCAGATATGCTTGTCGAAAAATTGAAAAACAAACTGGACGAGAACGAGGGCGAGAATGTCATACTAACTTCACAAGCATTAATACTTACCAATCGAATCAAGGAAGCGATGGAGATTCTCCAGAAAGGTTCGAAGCGATTTCCTAACTCAAGCAAACTAGCCCGCGAATACTCCAATGCCTACCGAATGTCGTTTCGGATGTCGGCGGTACGGTTGAGCGATCGGATAAACGTCAACCTAGATTTTTTGAATGCCGCGATTGCAATCGACCCTACGAATATCCTTGTGCGAGAGGAACTCATGCTCTTTTCCCAGCTAGGGATTGGGCAAAATGAAGCGGTCATCGACTCGCTTCGTGCACGCATTGCAACAACGGGCACATCGTACGTCGCTCGTTTGCTTTTGGCTGAGACAGCATACGCCAAAGGAAAACTTGACGATGCAATCAACGAATATGAAGTTGTGCTCGCGGAGTTGCCCCGGATGACACTGGCTCTCAACAATCTAGCCATGATGTACACACAACTAAATCCCCCGAAATTCGACGAGGCGATGAAATTGATAGATCGGGCGATTGAGGCCACACCCCAGGTGGCCGAGTTTCATGACTCACGAGGCGATATCCTTATGTTGCAAAAGCGAAAAGAGGACGCGATTGAGAGTTATTTGCTCGCGTTGAGCAACTCTCCCGAACGAGTTGCAACACGTGAAAAACTGATTGCAGTCTACGATGAGACCGAACAGAAAGAGAAAGCGGAATTGGAACGCGGACGCTTAGAGATCGTCAAGAAAGCGTTGGAGGAGCAGCGTTCTCGAGTCGAGCAGGCCGCGAAGCAGCGGGAACAATCCGTCCAACCACCGCCTCCCGCCGTACCGACACCAAAGGAACAAGCGAGCGAAGAATCGGAGACAGTCTCAACGGAAAAGTAATACGCCCATGTGTCCCACCGGCTACCGACCTAGAAAATCCCACTGGCTTGCCCAGTGGATCGTTCGGCTTCCAGCTACCCGGACGACCAGCGATGCATGTACGCCCGCACTGCGTTGCTCGTTAAATCTCCGAACGAGCCTGTGTAGGCGCTCGACTGCCAAAGGCGTTTAACCCTCGCTCGTACCGCAAGGTGCGGGTACTGACGCCAAATGAATTCTTGACCACTATTCATCAAAACCACAACAACATCAGCGGGAGCAACTGTCGAATGGACTGTGACCGCCACATGCACGTGGTCGGGAAGAAACGAAACCTTGTCAATCAGAAACTTGTTTTGAAGTTCCAGCCATCGTTCGGTCACGTCGCGTGCAGATTCGTCGGTGAACACACCTCGGCGATACTCTGTCGCCAAGACTAAATGGTATCGCAGGACCGTCACCGCATGGTCCGTTTCCAATGCCATGCGTTCGGATTCGGAATGCAGGAACGCCTGATCGCCGTGGCGATCGATTCCGTCGGCTTGAGGCTCAGTAGTCCTTGGATGTCGCTCTCCTTGGATTCAAACTCAAGGATGCGGATATCGTAAGGTTGGAGAAGTTCGTCGAGAAACTTCGCATTGAAGTCTGTTAGAGATGCGATGCCTTTCCGACGATGAGTACGAGTCCGAAAGAAGACTCGATTGCAATAAGCAAACTTGAGCTCGTCCGAGCGATAAGGTTGGATCAACATAGGAAGCTCACTCTAAGTATTAGTGAGCAATTTTAGCTAGGAACCAAACGATCCGCGAGACAAGCTCGCGGGATTCTGCGACGGAGCTGGAGGGCGGGGCTGGAGGGCGGGGCTGGAGGGCGGGGCTGGAGGGCGGGGCTGGAGGGCGGGGCTGGAGGGCGGGGCTGGAGGGCGGGCTGGGCTCCTCGGGGTGTAGCCAGAAGCCGAAACTTCCGCTGGGCAAGCCAACGGGATTTTTTCATGGCAGTTGGCAAATCCACGGCGGATTGGCCAATCCCACTGGCTCGCCCAGTGGATCGTCGAAAGAACTCGGCTAGAGAATAGACCAAAAGGAAACTAAACTAGCTGGATCATGCCGAGTTTGTCTAAGCTAACCATATCTCTTTTTTTGGGCTCTGGCCCTGCATCACGTCACGTTTTTGAGGCAGACGGGAGCCTCTTGGTTGGAAAGGCTACGGATTGCGGGCTAAAGATCGATGCCAAAGGTGTGTCGCGAAAACATTGCCAACTTGACGCAACTCAACACGGTTGGACCATTATCGATTTAGGCAGTACAAACGGGATCATCGTCAATGGCAAAGCTTTTGCCGGTATTAGTCATCCAAGCATGACGCAACCAATTCCGCTTTGCGATGGCGATGAAATTGGCATCGGAGAGGCGGTATTGCGATTGCAGATAGAGATGGCAACGGATGACGGTACGGAGATTCTTGTCCCAAAGCGATTACCCGACGAGGGGGAAACGCACACGGAAATTCTAACGCCTAGTCAGGCTGCACGAACCATTGGCGAAAACAAGCAACGGGTACGAGCCGGCGATTCCTCAAGGGCTGTAGAGTCCGCGCAGCCGAAAATTTCCAACCCGATGAACCGACCCAAGACCGTTCTGGTCTCGCCACCGAAAGAGGCCAAACCGACTAGTGCGAAGTCATCCGATAGAATGCAAGGCCAGGCAGGATCGGACGATGGTGATCGGCCTAGCCCATTTGCATTCAAGGTCCCTGGTGACTTTCGCAAATATCGAATTGAAAAGCGAGTAGGAGTCGGTGGGATGGGTGAGGTGTTTCTCGCCAAAGAGAAAGCATCTCCGCAACAAGAATGGGCCATCAAATTCTTGAAGCCGCAAGCTGAGCTTTCCGAGATGGATCGGGCTCGCTTTGTTCGCGAGATGGAGATTGCGATGAACATGCAAAACAACGCATTGATTCGTTGCGTCGATTGCGGTGACGAGAATGGCCAGCTCTTTATTGTGATGGACTATTGCAATGGCGGGAATTTGAATGAGCTACTGAAGAGATCGGGAAAGCTAACCGTTCGGCGGGCGGTCAGGCTGATGGATCGGTTGCTTTCTGGGGTGGATTTTGCACATGCGATGGGGATCGTGCATCGCGATCTGAAACCGTCGAACATCTTGCTTCACAAGGATGCTGGCGGAAAATATGCACCCAAGATCAGCGACTTTGGATTGGCTAAGAGTTACTTGAAGGCGGGCGAGTCGGGCATGACCGTCAACGGTTCGGTTGGAGGCAGTTGGGCGTACATGCCTAAGGAGCAGTTGACCAATTTCCGATTCGTGTCGCCACAGAGCGATGTGTGGAGTCTTGGCGCGATCCTCTACGAGTGTCTGACACTCAAATTACCGAGACCGATGGAAAAAGGCTCCGATCCGATTCGCACGATTCTCGAGTCCAAAGTCGTCCCCTTGCAAGAAATAATTCCCGACATCCACCCGGTCCTTGCCAAGTTTGTTATGAAGTGTTTAGCGAGAGAAACAGTCGATCGTTTCAAGGATGCGGGTGAGATGCGCAATGCATTGCAAATTGCGGCAAGCAAAGCAGGAATCGAACTGTGAACAAGTGGAAAACAGCCAGTGATCGCAGACAGTTGTGAGAAGCCGAAACTACCGCTGGACAAGCCAGCGGGATTCGCCGCAAAATCCCATCGGCTTGCCCGAGGGTTCTTTCGGCTTCGGACTAAACGTCAGTAGCCAGAAACCTTGAAGATGCGCCCGTCCCCAACGAATTCAAGGCTCAATTCTCTTCCGGCCAATTTCACCAAAACGGGCACAAAGTGTCTGCAAAGCGATCGCGTGCCTTTTGCACAAGTTCGCAACATATTTGGTGTGCTAACCCATTTCTGGATCGCTACCAATTGCGATTTAGTCCTGAAGGGATGGCATTTGAAAGCATGGGTGAAGTTCGCCTCGCGAAAGAAACTCCAGGTTCGATGCCCCGTCGATTTAGGCGAGCGTCGACTAAAATCCCAATTAAAACACAGTGCAAAACCCCTCACCCCCAGCCCCTCTCCCCAAAAAGGGGCGAGGGGAGCAAGATCAAAAAGATATGGGTAAAGATGAGGATTGCATCCGTGGCTGTTAAATGTCTCTGCTCCGCAGTTCAAGACATCGTGTCCCACTGACGTGGTGTGTCAACTTCTCTACACTTCCGAAAGGGAGAAATGGGGACACAGCAAGTGCAATGACGATTGATTTCAGCGGATTGCATGGCCGAGTCTCGTATCTAGGCTTAATGTCATGTTGGCGAAGCTTTATACTGAAGAGTGAAGCACTATTGTGCCGCGCTTCGGTCCAACATTGCATTCATTTTAGCAAGTTCAAGGAATAGCCGTTCGAGTTCTGCATAATACTCGTCCTCACTCAGTTCTTTTTTTCGATTGCGAAGTGATTCGATTTGTTCGTATAGCAATTCTGATTGCGCCCTCTCCTCTGCGGTTCTCAAGTCCGGTTGCCCAAAGTTAAAGACAAGCGTTCGACTTGCAAGCGCGCCGTCGAGTTTCAATCCGTTTGCGGGCGCTTTAACGGGCCTTGCTCCTCG
>CANHVO010000040.1 GCA_947463915.1 Planctomycetaceae bacterium | reverse complement strand
CCTAAATCCTAAATCCTAAATCCTAAATCCTAAATCCTAAATCCTAACATTCCGGTGGGTCCTGTGTTGGTACGGGAAGGCGACTGTTAATCGCCCAGACGCAGGTTCGATTCCTGCTGCCGGAGCTTTTTATGTGGAAGGGCAAGCCGATTGGCGACGGCACTCCGTTCGAAACGGAGCGAGCGTTAAAGCCTTGCGAGTTCAACTCTCGCTCCTTCCGCCTTGTGAATGATGAATGTGCCATTGGCCGAGCGGCAAAGGTACTGGACTTCCAATCCGGTCAGGTCGGTTCGACTCCGACATGGCACTCTGCTTGATGAATGATATTCGGGTGTCGGCTAACGGTAAGCCAGCTGCCTTTGAAGCAGTGGTATGAGGGTTCAACTCCTTCCGCCCGGGCTGAAAGAACAAATCAATATTCCGGAGTAGCAACTGTTGGTCGTTGCGTCTGGCTCTGAACCAGAAGCTCGCAGGTTCGATTCCTGCCTCCGGTGCTGTGGCCGTCCTGTATTGGTTCAGGAACTTGGCTGTGAACCAAGTTTATGTCGGTTCAATTCCGATCGGTCACCTTTAGCCAGGCTTCAGACTCCAGGCTTCAGACTCCAGGTATCAGACTTCAGTGTTTTTTCGGACTGGAGCCTGACTCCTGAAACCTGACTCCTGGAACCTGATACGGAAGACATCCGGCCGGATGAGGACGCTGTCTTGAAAACAGCTGGCGCTAATCACGCTTCGGGGTTCGAGTCCCTGGTCTTCCGCTTTGTTTGAAACAAATAGTCCTGTGGCCCAGCGGCGAAGGCACCTGGTTTACACCCAGTCGATCGACGGTTCGAGTCCGTCCAGGACTACTGAAATAGGCTTTAGGCTTTAGCAATTTAGGCTGTAGGTCAATACATGATGCCAGTCCGCGTGGCGCGGGATGTGCCTGCAAAGCACGTTTGCTTGAGTTCGATTCTCAATGGCATCTCTTCCAACAGCCTACAGCCTAAAAGGCTACAGCCTAACTTTGGCCCATCGGTCCAGCCAGGAGTGGACGCTGCCCTGTCACGGCAGAGATCACCGGTTCAAATCCGGTATGGGTCGCTTGAATTATATGGTGTGGTACGCCAACGGCTGAGCGGCTTGTTTTAGAAGCAAGTGTTTGTGGGTTCGAATCCCACCTGCACCACTGGAGAGAGACTTTAGGCTATAGGCGTTAGGCTATAGGTGAAAACCATTTGTCCTTGAGGTGTACGGGACTGCATTCAACTCTGCGAAGGTTGCGGACTAGGTTCAACTCCTAGCAAGGATACTTCTTCCTAAAGCCTATAGCCTAAAGTCTAAAGCCTTCTATATGGCTTGCGAGTGTGATGGATTCGCACGACGGTCTTCGAAACCGTTAGACAAGGTTCGATTCCTTGGCGAGCTACTTTTAAGCATGGTGCGGTGCGCTAATTGGCATAGCGGCTGAGCTCAAACCTCAGTGTTTGTGGGTTCAAGTCCCACTCGCACCACTAATGACGACGTGGTACGCGAACAGGTACAGCGGCGAAGCTTAAACCTTCGCGATTGCGGGTTCGAATCCCGCCTGCGTCACTTGCGAATAATTGGGTCGATTGGACTTGGGAGTCCAAGCCGTCTGTAAAACGGTCGCTCTCGAAGAGCAATGGAGGTTCGATTCCTTCTCGGCCCACTGATATAAACATGGCTCGGTGCGATGTTGATATTTGCAGTCAGCCCCTCAAGCTGGCGTTCACCGGTTCGATTCCGGTCCGAGTCACTGGTTAGGTGTTTAGGTTGTAGGTATTTAGACTGTAGGTTTGCGCAACGAACGGATCAAGGCACCAAGGACCTTCGAGCATTCGATGACTTTGGAATGTAGATCGTTTGTTTGAGGCATGTAGCCAAGGCGTTGCGCAAGTGTGATTTGATACTCGAGTTCGCGGACTGAGCCGAAGGCAATCTCGAGGAATCGCGTGTAATCTGCGGACGATTCTCGCGAGCAACCCTCGACGATGTTTGATGGAACCGAGACCGCAGCACGACGCATTTGAGAAGTAAGGCCAAACTGCTCGTTCTTTGGGAACTCAGCGGTGGATTTGTAAGTAAGCAACGCAACTTCATCGGCGAGCTCGAAAGCACGCAACTTCGTGTGATCTCTCATGATTCCCTCTTAAACCTACAGTCTAAATCGCTAAAGCCTACAGCCTAATATATTGCAGGCTAGTTGGGACTGAGCTGACTTTCATAAGGTCGGTAACCCGGTTCGATTCCGGGGCTTGCAACTTGCGGGTGGGCTAGTGCTCATCTGAGCCTCATAAGCTCGGACTGCCAGGTGCGACTCCTGGACCCGCCATTAATACTCAAAGACGGGACGCAATTAGGCAACCGCAGTAAAAAGTTGCTGCAACACCACCCAGTAGTTTTTGCCATCCGCCACATCGAAATACGCAAATGACGC
This sequence comes from Planctomycetaceae bacterium, assembly GCA_947463915.1. Lineage (GTDB taxonomy): Bacteria > Planctomycetota > Planctomycetia > Pirellulales > Pirellulaceae > JBKCUI01. The sequence goes on along the minus strand of CANHVO010000040.1, from coordinate 27,842 downwards.
TACTCAATAGTCCGATCGCAAAAAGAGCGACAATTGCAATCGCTCCAAGCCTCCCGCCCGTGCCTTCACCGTACCAAACGGCAGGAATATTGAAGAGGAGGCCGATGGGCACTGGGATCAAGTAAGCGAGGGCAAGTAGCGAGTTATTGATTTTCGATTGCATAAATCATTTCTAAATCAAATTGGTTGAGTACGCAAACCGGAAAAGCGACTTGGTCGAGAGCCAAGTGATTTTGCAGGTTCGACTCCTGTCTCAACCACCTTGTTTGATGATCGCGTGGTCCAGCGGCTAAGACACCTGCATGACACGCAGGAAATCGAAGGTTCGATTCCTTCCGCGATCACTGATGGTAATGGTTTGTAAGTGTTCCGGGAGCACGCGTTCTTGGTAAGAACGAAGATCGAGTTCGATTCTCGAACGAACCTTTGCATGAAATGGGGTCATGGTCCAGCGGGAAGACATCGCCATGGCATGGCGAAAACCCGAGTTCGAATCTCGGTGACTCCACTCAATAACTTGGAAGGTAGCCAGATACGGTTTGCTGGGCTGCACTGCTAACGCGGTTCTCGAATAGAGATGAGGGTTCGACTCCCTTGCCTTCCGCTCAGTTGGTTCAATCAATTGTTGAAGACAACATGGCTTGATGGTGAAGCGGATATCATCTCTCGCTTCTAACGAGAAGTTCCAGGTTCGATTCCTGGTCGAGCTACTGAAACACATAATGGAAGGGCAAACCGATTGGCGACGGGACCCGGTTGGAAGCCGGCCGAGCTTGCAAGACAGGCCTTGAAGGTTCGATTCCCTCTCCTTCCGCTGCGATAGAAACATTTGGAGACAACGATCGACTGCCGAGTTGGAGTACATGCTTCAGGAGCCGGATGTCGTGGGTTCGAATCCCACCGGCGCGACTTTGATGCAAATCACTGCGCCGTAGCTCAGCCTGGATAGAGCGCCGTAAATCCTCTGACACATAACTTCGTCGATCGTTTTTTCGTACAACACTTGACTGCCGGTTCAGAGTACATGGCTTAGCAGGTTCGATTCCCGCCCGGCCCGCTCGTATAGATTAAGATTACGGGCCGGATCTCAGGCCCCAACTTCGTTAGGTGTTTTTCGCTTTCAAAGGAGACAACCATGATCGCTTGCATCGACGTCGGATATCAAGAAAAATCCGCACTGGCTGCTTGCGTCACTATCTCCGACTGGAAGGCCGGTGCGCCCGTTGCTAGCCATTCTGTGGTAATCCAGAACGTAGAGGATTATGTGCCTGGTTTGTTCTACAAACGGGAGCTGCCTTGCATCGAAGCGGTGCTAAATGATCTTGGAGCTAGGCCGGATGTGATCGTAATCGATGGTTATGTTTGGTTGGATGCTCAAGGAAAGAAAGGGCTGGGTGCTCATCTATTCGAACTTTTGAATGGTGAAATCCCTGTAATTGGTGTTGCCAAGACATCGTTTGCGACGGCAACGAACGCGATAGAAGTTTTTCGAGGCCAAAGCTCGCGACCACTTTGGGTCACAGCCATTGGAACCAACGAATTCGACGCCGCTAAACTTGTTCGGTCCATGCATGGAAATCACAGAATCCCAACAATTCTGACGCTTGTTGACCGCCTAAGTAAAAGCAGTAGCAAAACTTCGCCGCAAACGAGGTAAACGGGATGAACCAAATCCAACTGAGACTGTTCTTGTAACTGACGTTTCGCAAACCCATTTTAACGGACACCGTCCATGGACTAAGCATGAGCACTATCGCAGCAACCCTCGATCCATACAGAACCCATATCGGCTTGAGCCCGACGCTTCAGCGGCCAACGTTGGTGCTGAACCGTAACTGGCAGCCGATCAACGTGGCGACGGTTGCGCGTGCCTTGATCATGCTGTGGAACGATTCGGCCAAGATCGTCGACCCGATCGATTTCCAGTTGTACGACTGGAGCGATTGGAGCCGAATGGTGCCGGATCGCGACGAGCCGTTCATCCAGTCGGTACGCCAGCGTATCCGTATTCCGGAAGTCATCGCATTGACCAAGTTCGATGCGATGCCGACGCAGAAGGTTACCTTCAGCCGCAGAAACGTATTCAAGCGTGACAAGATGTGTTGCCAATACTGTGGAAAGCAGCCTGGCAGCGAAGAACTCACGATTGACCACGTTGTTCCGCGTGCCCAAGGTGGTCTGTCGAGCTGGACGAACTGCGTATTGGCTTGTATCGATTGCAATTCGAAGAAGGCTGACCGTACTCCGGCTCAGGCGCACATGAAGCTTCGCAAGGAGCCAGTGCGTCCAGCTTGGAAGCCGATCTACGCCGATCGAATGAATCGCGTGAAGAGCTGGTCCAAGTTCATTAGTGAAGCCTACTGGATAGTAGAGCTCGAAGATTAAGCTGACTTGTTAGGGGGCGAGTACAATCGCCCCCTAGCTTCATGCATTCAAGTCTAGGAATGCTATCCGTCGATCTTTTTCGCCGCTAACAAAGACAACTCCACCCGACCATGGGCTAAGAATATGCCAGCAACTCGATACAAAGTCCATTGATTTGGTTTCGGCATTAAAAATCAGAAGTTTCGATGGCACCCAATGAGACTTCTTCATTGCAACTGATGCCACAGCTATCTGAGCTTCCTCAAAGAAGTGCGTGTGCGCTAGGCCGCAAAATACAGGCCTATAATTTAATGTCTCATGCCCTTGTGTGCGATCGAAACCGAATAGTCGCCCTCCAGCGCCATCAGTTGCGACGAAGACATCACTTTTGTCGGTTGCAAACACGTGATACACGTAAGGCTTAGCCCTCTGCTCCCAAACTCGTTGGCCCGCGGTTGTCCATATGACTTTTTGGTCGTTGACTTGTATTGCAACTCCGCTGCTTGTCGGCCAAGCTCTAATATTTCGAACGCTTTTCTCGTTCCAACTGTAGTCGCAATCCACTTCCATACGTTGATTTGCTCGGAAGTAACCAATACTTTTTCTCTTCTTGTCGAACCACGGAAAGTAACCAAATTTTCCGTAAACAGTGGGCATACCGAAACAGCATCCTCCCTTTTCAATAGTGCAAACGACTCCCGAATCAAGATCTAGCCATCCTGCTTGTCCATCATTGACCCACACACCCTTAAAATTATTCCATTCAAGTAGGTCCAGCCGAAGTCCAATTTGAACCTTGCTCCAACGAATAGCTCCCGAAGTCGGCTCAAACGAGAAAAGGTCCGTTTGACATTGAAACGGCGGCGGTGATTCCCAAACCTTGAGCTCTGGAGTCCACATCCTTGAGCGGCGAGTTCGACGGTGTAAACACAGCACGAGATTGTTTTCGGACCGTGTGAGAAACACATAGATTTCTTCTTGCGGCGCACCCGGCCATGCGGGTTTCTCCTCTGCCCAGCTTGCAAGTGGTGGTCGACGATGCACGTACTCCCACAGTATTTTGCTAGTCCTCATACATCTTGCAACTAACCTAGCGCTTTCTGGGTTGTCGTAGAAGACCTCAGCAACAACTTGGTCATTCAAACCGATCCAGAGCTTTGTACAAAAAAGCGAGTTAGAAAAAACAGCTTTGGATGGATCCCTATACCCATCCGGCGCATTCCGCGTCACACACCAATTCACTTCCCCCGTTTTCAGTGAGCAAAGTGCCAGAAAGCTTGTCTTTCGCACCAAACAATGATCACCTGCCGTCACTACCTCAAGATCGCCCAGGATATCATCACGAGTCAGACTCTCATCAAATGGGGGCAACGAATCAAAGGCAAGGGTTTTCACAAAAGACAATCCGAACAAGACCGAACCAATCGCAGTTTAAACGCTCTCTCATTCTACTATACAGGAATGTTCGCCTGGGAGCGGACTCGGCCTCCAACACCGATGGACAGTGTTCGAATCACTGCGTTCCTGCTTGTATGCATTCTGTTCTGATTTAATTTGTTTTATTCCCAAGCTCGATAAACCATGCGAAAACTTGCAACGATTCAGACAATTACTGCAATCGAGCCGATTAGAAATGCTGACTCGATCGAGTTAGTGAGAATTCTGGGCTGGGCGGTAGTTGTGAAGCGGGGCGAGTATCGCGTCGGTGACACAGTCATCTACTGTGAAGTCGATTCGCTACTACCCGAGCGCCCGGAATTCGAGTTCCTACGCAACAGTTGCTTCAAGCCTGCACAAATCGATGCTGCGGGTAATATTGCCGTACCTGCAGGTTTCCGCATTCGGACGGTCAAGCTGCGCGGTCAGTACTCCCAGGGAATCTGTTTTCCCCTTTCCATGGTGCGAGGTGGAGATAGCATTCCTATCGGCACAGAGGTAACTGCTGAACTGGGGATCGTTAAATGGGAGCCTCCAATTCCTGCCGGAATGGTTGGCAAGATCAAAGGTCCGTTCCCGGACTTTGTGCCCAAGACAGATGAGACACGTGTTCAGTTACTCGCGGATGTACTCGAGCGTCACCGTGGAAAGGAATTCGTGGTAACTGAGAAGCTCGATGGCAGCTCCTTCACCGCATTCCACTACCAGTCCGGTTTCGGCATTTGCAGCCGAAATCAGTGGATCGATGAAACGGATTCATCATCGAAGTACGTGACCATTGCTAGCTCCTTCCAGCTGAGAGAAAAGCTTGCCGAAACGACCGCGAGACTGGGCTTTGACTTGGCGATTCAAGGCGAGATGATCGGCCCAGGAATTCAAGGTAACAAGTACAAACTCGGCTTTGTAACGCTGAGAGTTTTCAACGTTATCAACTTGGCGACCCGGAAGCTTTTGGACTTTGAGCAAATGCAAGAAGTGATCAGGCCGCTTGGATTGGCGCCAGTACCGTTCCTCGAAAGTCTGACGCTAAACCACACGGTCGACGAACTTATGGAACTTGCCGAAGGAAAAAGTGTCTTGAATGAGTCCACGTTGCGCGAAGGCATTGTTCTTCGCCCCACCGTGGAGACATACGAGGAGGAAACCAGCGGGCGATTGAGCTTTAAGGCGATCAACCCGGCCTTCCTTGTAAAGTACGAGGAATGAAAAGTTACCGAGCACACCTTCGTTTCAGAAGGTGTACCTGCCGATGTGGCTCGACTGAGAAAGGCACCTGTCTTGTAAACAGGTCCATGCTGGTGCGAATCCAGTCGTCGGCTCTGGCAACTGAACTGCCTGTTCGGATTACATCAATCAACAACGAAAGTATCTGAACAAACCAATTCGTTCAGTTGCAATTTTTAGACTCGCTGCGATGGGCAACTATCGCAGCGAGTCTTTTGACTGACTGCCAAGTCGGATTACATGTGTCATGAGTTCGAGTCTCATCAGCGTCTGCAAGGATGCTGTAGCTCAGTTGGTAGAGCAATGTCTGATTTTAACTTCGTCAGTCAATTTCAGTGAACTTCTCGCATCCAAGCGGGTCTTTAAACGCAAGCAAGAAACAAATGAATGAACAAGGGGAAGCGAATCAAGCGTAGTGCTTAATTCTGCTTTGCGATTCTCGTTCGACTGCCAGTTGGGATTACATCGTCTGTTAAACGATGGCGAAAGCCATATTCTCAACAACCCTTCGTCGAACAGTTTTTAGTTTAGGAGATCACTCCAATGGCAAACAAGTCTCTATTCGCAAGCATGCTTGGCCGACTACCGAAGGCCAATGCAGTCAACGAAGCGGGTGGCCGCGCGTACAAGCTCGAGCCGAAGCACGCGCTGGCGCAAGTTGCAGCTACGGGTACGTTCGGTAACGCGTTCTACAGCACGGCTGAGACGCAGCTCGAGGAAGTGCTGAAGTTGATCGATCAAGTTGACGACAACCAGTACTTGGCGAAGCTGGCTCTGTACGCTCGTGAGAAGGCATTCATGAAGGACATGCCGGCCGCATTGCTGGTCGCGTTGTCTGTTCGTGATACGGAGCTGATGCACCGAGTGTTCGATCGCGTGGTCGACAACGGTCGCGTTTTGCGAACTGTATTCCAGATGATTCGGTCTGGCCAGTTCAAGAGCAAGGCAGGTAAGGGCCGAGTTGGTTTGTCGAGCTCTGTGCAGCGAGCGTTCCAGCGCTGGCTGAACACAGCTTCGGTCGGAAAGCTGCTGAGCGCGTCGATCGGTAACGATCCGAGCTTGCGGGATATCCTGCGAATGGCTCGACCGACGCCGAAGGATAACGCTCGACGTGCGATGTTCGGTTGGTTGACTGATAAGAGCATCGAGAAGTGGGCACCGGCGACGGAAGCCGACTTGCCGGTTGAAGTTCAGTCGCTAATCGCGTACCGCAACTCGGAAAGCGAAGAAGCACAAGCGTTGATCGCTGGTGGACTCGACAACGTCCGATGGGACTTGTTGTCCGATGCTGCTAAGGGACCGACGGTTTGGACTGCACTTGCTCGCAAGATGGGTCCTCAGGCACTGCGTATGAACTTGAACACGTTGCTGCGACACGATGTGCTGGCAACAAGTGCGATGGTTGATTATGTTGCTGACCGGATCGCTGACGAGTCGGAGATTCGACGATCGAAGCAGTTCCCGTACCAGTACTTTGCTGCGTATTTGAACGCGGATGACAATGTTCCGCAGAAGATCAAGACTGCGCTGCATAAGGCAGCCGAGATCGCCTGTGGAAACGTACCGGAGTTGCCGGGACCGGTTGTTATTGGTTTTGATACGTCTGGATCGATGAGCAGCGCGGTAACGGGACATCGTGGACGAGGTGCGACTTCGAAGATGCGATGCATCGACGTGGCTGCACTGTTCGCCGCAGCGATCCTGCGACGCAACCCGGACAGCGTTGTGATTCCGTTCGATACGTCGGCTTATGATGCCAAGATGGATCCAAACGATTCGATCTTGAGCATTGCAGAGCGATTGGCAAAGTACGGTGGTGGTGGAACAGATTGTTCGCTGCCGCTGGTAGCTGCCAACCAGAAGCATGCGAAGCGCAAGTTCGCCGGTATTGTTCTCGTTAGCGATAACGAGAGCTGGGTCGGAACAGGACGGCACGGTTCGACCGGTGTGATGACGGCTTGGGAAGCCTTCGTTGCCAACCAGCGAAAGCTGGCGGGTAAGGAAGCTAACCCGAAGCTAGTTTGCATCGATCTGCAACCGTACCAGACGGTTCAGGCTTGTGAGCGAGTTGACATCATGAACATCGGTGGCTTCAGTGACGCCGTGTTCAACGTGATCAGTGCGTTCCTAGCTGACAACAACCAGCGATTCGTCGCTGAAGTTGAAGCGATCGAACTGTAAACGCGGATTGGACTCCGGTCCATCTGCTGTATACTTGAAACTCAACACCCGCGGGTCGAATTTCCGGCTCGCGGGTGTTTTTATTTGATACTCAGAAGCTAAGCAGGGAAACAGTCAATGGAAGAAGCGCAAGTTCCAAATATAAAGCAGGTCATCGTCATGCGACACGACCTGAAGATGCGCAGAGGCAAGCAGATCGCTCAGGGTGCGCACGCTTCAATGTCGTTTCTCACACGAAGGTTGCAGAGCAAATCATCTATTTGCATGGATGATTTCACACCCAACGAGCAAACTTGGATTATGGGATCGTTTGCGAAGGTATGCGTTCGCTGCAATAGCGAAGAGGAACTTATTGCTATTCACGACAAAGCCATCGAAATGGGACTTGAGGTTCAACTGATTACAGATAGCGGCCGAACCGAATTCCACGGCCAGCCGACACGAACCTGTCTCGCAATTGGGCCAGATGATGCTTCGAAGATCGATCAGGTAACCGGGGATCTCGAACTACTGTAGCTCGACGCCTTTTCACAATTCACCGAGCTGCTTGGGTTCTAGCATGTTCTTCGCATAACTAACGGGATGCGGATCGGGTACAATTCGGTTCATTCATTGCGATTGATCCAATCCGTTGTCAGCTTTTCCATTCACCCAGTAGGACCTATGTAATGCGTCGAAGTTTCTTGTTTTCTGCCCCTGTTATCGCGATCGCCGCTTTATCCACATGCGGTGTGGTTGAACTCCCCGTTGCGGACGCTTGCACGCGAGCCGTGTATTTCGGCAAAGAAAAGCAGACGGTTACAGGTCGGTCCATGGACTGGGTTGAAGATATGCAAACAAACCTGTGGGCATTCCCGAGAGGCATGAAACGCGATGGAGGGCTTGGCAAAGGCTCGCTTGAATGGACCAGTAAGTATGGCAGTGTCGTTGCTTCCATCTATGAAGGAGGGAGCGCCGACGGCATGAACGAGAAGGGTCTCGTTGCTAACATGTTGTACCTGGCGGAGTCTGAGTATCCATCAGATGACGACAAACGACCTGGCGTTTGCATCAGCGCATGGGCACAGTACTTCTTGGACAACTTTTCTTCTGTCGAAGATGCTGTGAAAGACGCAAAGAAGGAATCGTTTCGAGTCGTTCCTGTTGTAGCTCCCAATGGAATGAAGGGTAGCGTGCACCTCTCGCTTTCCGATGCTTCTGGTGACTCGGCGATTTTCGAGTTCGTTCGTGGAAAGCTAGTCGTTCATCATGGCAAGGAATACCAAGTCATGACCAACTCGCCGATTTACGATAAGCAGATTGCTATCAACGAGTATTGGAAGGAATTTGATGGGGCAGTGATGCTACCTGGCACCGTTCGAGCTGCCGATCGCTTCGCTCGAGCGACCTATTACATTAACGCTTGCCAACAATCAGACAAACCTCGTGAAGCCGTCGCAGCGGTCTTCAGCGTAATGCGAAATGTCAGCGTACCACGTGGCATTCGAAAGAAGGACCAACCCAATCTGTCTTCGACTATCTGGTTGACAGTCTCGGACCAAAAGAACCTTGTCTACTATTACCAGGACACAAACAGCCCTGGGGCGTTGTGGGTGAAGTTGGACAAGATCGACTTTAAAGAGGGAAGCGGCGTGCGCAAGTTGACGCTCGTCGGTAAGCCAGATACTACCGGAGACCAGTCCGCAAACTTTGAAAAGTCAGAGCCTTTCAAGTTCCTCGCTCCGCACTAGTGATTGCCAACCGGTTCAAAAATCTGCGAAAGAAACATAACACCCGTGAGTCGGCCCACGATTCGTGGGTGTTCTCGTTGTGTGGAACAGCATTTGCGTCTCGTTCAATCCGAATTGTATGACCGAAGTGGTTAAGACTTCGAGTCAGAATTTTCAATTTGCGTCAATTGATCTGCTGACTCCAAAAACGCCGGATTTTCATATGTTTGCCAGAACTGTCATCGTAGTTTGTTTACTTGGATTGATTGCTGTTAGTGACAACTGTCGTGCTCAATCTGATAACGATCGAAGCAAGCAACGATTGCCTAGCAGCTATCTGTACTCGGTGCTCAATGGTCAGAAAGGTGACAAAACGACATTCCGCGATTCGTCAGGTCGGACTCAAGGCTCGGCAACCCAATCCGGCAGTCGCATCTCAATCCGCGATGGTTCAGGTCGATCTATTGGTTCCGCTGAAACGTCAGGCAATAAGACAACATTTCGCGACGCAAGTGGCAGAACGATCCAAACCGCAACCACGAATGGTGAGCGAACAACGTTTCGCTCGTCGAGCGGCAGTAGCTTGGGTACTGCAACTCAGTCTCGCAACAACACTACCTTTCGTGACTCAAGTGGACGCTCAATTGGATCTGCATCCAGCAGTGGAACTCGAACGACCTTTCGGGATAGCTCAGGGCGTTCGTCGGGATCATCCAGCAACAACCGACGATGAGGCGAATTGCTCAGCTCCGTTTATTTGTCTCCATTGTTCCCTTTGATTCTTCCAGCTTGGCTCCAATGCGATGGTTTGGAACATGCGAAGGCATAGCACATCTCTACCTTGCTCGATTCGGGGAACGTTTAGGAGTTGTTCTTGCAGGTTGGGAGCGAGCAATCGCAGGTTCATGATCTGCGTTACTCTGGCTCGCGTTACATGACCAAGTGTGGCGATCTCGGCGTAGTCGTGGATGTGGCCTTCGCGGATCAGGCCTTCGTAATAGATCGCTAAAGCCATGTAGCGGGTGATGCGTGGCAGGCGCCCCTTAGGTTTCACAGGCTTGGGTGATTCTTTGCCTTCGACAAGTACTTTGTTCTTGCCGCGTCGCTGGAAATGGAATTGGACGTCGACTTTTTCTGTATCACTCATGCTGGTACCTCGGTTAGGTCTTTCGTGGCGTGTTGTGCGCGGTTCCTGATGCCGATCGGGTTGAAGGTAATTGTGACTCGGCCTGATTCACCGTCGTAGTCGACTTGTTTGACAACCAATCCGATAAGACGAATCTGGTCTCGAAGCGTCATCGATTCCCAGACCGCGTCGAACGAGAACATCGCAACTTCGGCTTCTTGTTGGCTCAATAGGCCTTTGGTGATCTGATGGATCTCATTGCGAATCGTTGTCATGCGACTTTCGATGTGTCGCACTCGCTCTTGTAGGTCGGCCAGTCGCGCAACCGCCGGCGAATCGGATTCATTAGGTCGGATGAGAGGTGTGGTCTTGTGGATCTCGGCCAACCAGCGAGCCATATCTCGTTCCAATGAGAACTTCTCGCCTTCGAGCTCTTTGAGATTGCACTTTGCCTTCTCGTGAGCCAGGGTGACCACATCCTTGAGCAGGTCCGGAGCGTAGCCGACTTTCTTAATCTGTTCGATCACGAAGTCCTCGATCTGCTTGGCAGGAATCGACTTCGATGGACACGAATCCCAGCCACGTTTCTGAGCGTTGGTGCAAACGTAGTATCGGTAGCGTTTGTTGCCGCCCTTGGTAGTATGGTTCGGTGTCATGGCACAGTTGCAGGCAACGCAGCGCACAAGTCCCTTGAGCAACGCTCCGAACTTGTTTCGGACGGCGATACAACCGGTCTTGCCGTTGTGTTTGAGCTTCTTGTTGACGTTATTCCAGAGTTCCTCTGGGACGATCGCTTGATGTTCCCCTTGGTGGATTTCTTCTTTGTATCGAATCTTGCCAAGGTAGGTGATGTTGGTGAGCAGTTTGAACAACGAGCTCTTGTCGAAGTATCTACCGCCACGCTCTTTGCCTTTCTTGGTAATGCTAAGTTTGTTCCGCCAATCTCGACGTTCGATTTCTTTCAGCGTGGTCACAATCGATCCACATTCGAGGTAGAGCTCGTAGATAGTCCGGACGCGGGCTGCTTCGTCTTCGTTGACGTTGAGACGTCGAGCTAATGGATCGATGTCGTAGCCCATCGGAGCCAGGCCTCCGACCCATTTGCCTTTGCGTCGTGCTGCGGCCATTTTGTCTCTGGTCCGCTCGGAGATGATCTCACGTTCGAACTGAGCAAATGACAAAAGGACGTTGAGCATCAATCGGCCCATGGAGTTGGTCGTATTGAATTGCTGCGTAACGCTAACGAAGGCGATACTCTTGCGTTCGAACACTTCGAGCATTCTTGCGAAGTCCATCAGAGATCTGCTGAGACGGTCGACTTTGTAGACTACGATGCAGTCGACTTTGCCGGCTTCGATATCGGCGAGCAATCGTTTTAGTGCAGGGCGATCCATGTTGCCCCCGGTGTAGCCGCCATCGTCGTAGTGATCGGGAAGGCAGATCCAACCTTCGGCTTCCTGGCTCTTGATGTAGCATTCGGCCGATTCGCGTTGAGCGTCGAGGGTATTAAATTCTTGCTCGAGCCCTTCCTCTGTGGACTTGCGGGTGTAGATAGCGCACTTGAGTTCTCGGGCTGGTGTTTCCTTTTTCATTTCGTTGCCTTTGGCTTTCCTAGTTTGAAGAATTGGTATCCGTTGATGTTGGGTTGACCTGTGACGATGCGGGCGATGGCAGTCAAGGATTTGTGTTGCTCGCCTTCGAACTCGAAAGAGTTAGGTAGCACGCGGACTTGTACGTCACGACCTTTGTAGGTTTTGAGCAGCGTTGTGCCGGGTACTGGTAGGCGACAGTCTGCAGGCGGCGTTATGATGGTCGAGGCTGTCGTTAGCGTTTCCACAGTTGGTCGCCGACGTATCTTTGGGACGGACGAACGAATGTCGGTGGATAAAGCAATCTCGGTGGCCAAACGTCTGGCTCGTTCCGAGATGTCTCCTTCTGCGTTGGCTTGGAGTTTCCAAGCGATCCGTTTGACCAGCCACCGTTTGTTGCGAGCGTTCGTCTCTTCGCCGAACGTTTCGCGGTAGCGTTCGCACAAGTCGTTTACGGACATGCGTTCGAACGCCGCCACTTCTTTGGCAACATTAAGTACCATGAGCTCTCCTTTTTGAAAAAGTTCTATCGATCGTTAACCGGGTGGACCACAGAGAGCACCGGTTTCGAACGAAGCTCAAGGCTCGCTGTTTCCGATTCGATAGATTTTTCTTGAGAACTACGTTCGCGAGCCAAGCGGCCGCGTGTCGCATGATGCAATAACGCGTCACTTAGCAACGCAACCAATTCGACTCGTAGTTCGTCTGGCGATAAAAGCGTGATAGAACGAGGCGGCGGCATGAAAATCCCCTACGGCAAGAATCCTCAACCTGTGAAAGTCGCAGGTCGGGGCGACGGAGACGCAAAGATGCAAGTCTCTATCTGTAGGGTTACACGCTCGGGGTTGGATATGACGAACCGGAGCCCGAAATTTTTTCGCTGTTAATCAGAAGTCGCCTGGTAGAACGAAGGTGGCGAAGCTGAAAAGACATTTTTGAATTTTGGATTTCTGTTTTGCTGGTCACTCAGGACCAGTTCACGGATCGCGTCCGAAAGTTGGGCTTGCTGCCAGCGGCATTCGGATTCAGCGACTTGATTCACATCAATCTTTCTTACCGATTTCAACACTGCCCAAATCGCATAGGCTGCGGCACCAAGTTCATGGTCCGCCATGTGAGCGGTTGCCACGGCATGTCCTGCCGCTCGAGCGACTTCTATCGCAGCCGAATCTGACGACTCCCGCGCGGCGGCATGAGCTCCAAACGCAGCTTGTCTGGCCTGAGCGACTGTCGCGTTGCCACTAGACCATTCTCGAGCGATCGCAATCGCGTGACTGGGGCGTGTGTCACTCGGATGGACTTCTGTAAACAAAGGCAAAACGTGTTCAGCACAGTCAGCCGCCCACGCAACGAGCAAGCGATGCGTAGCCAAATCCAGATCGCCACCACGATGAATAGCAACGAATCGTGGATCTCGATTGCCTGAGTATCGTTTCAATTGGGAACCTTGCTACGGTGTTGGCGAGTATTCAACGAGCGTATGATCTTCGCCTGCCAATTCTTCCTCAATAATGGCTGCAATGATTTCCCAGTCACCACCGGCAAGCCCCGCCCCGATTTTGGGATAGCCGATGCGTTGTCCTGTAGACTCAATTTTGATCAATCGCATAACTTTTCGGATCGCATCGTAATCAGCCAACGTGCCTCGCCCTCGCCAGTGAAACTGCGTATATGCATTTACGACTGTAAGCTTGCGCCCACTTCGTTCAACTATGGCTTTCGAAAGGCTACCAAGTTTGTCTCGCGAGCCTTTTGCCGTGGCAAGATCCGCATCAAAGGCTTCTGGAAACTCTGCTTTAATCGACTTAGCAATTCCAGCTCCCATTGTGCATTGGCAGTTGCACCCATGGATAATGACGTCAAACGATCCTTCAATTGCGAGTTTTATTAGATCGCCTTGGATTGTCTTCATGGCACGGTGGGGATATGTGGAGTTGCCTAGGACTCTACGAGCTTAGGCTTTTCTTTCCTGACACGACATGCAATTCACTATGCACTGTCGGGTGAGTTTCCCAGCTATCGTAACAAGGGTAAAGACGGCCAATGCAGCAAAGCACTTCAATCCAATTGATGCGTTTTGAAAACCTACTCCAAAGAGTTCCCGAACTGTCCAAACCGAAAAAAATGTTCCAAGTACGACGGGCAGTACGGCCGTTCCCATCGCAAATTTAGTGAACAAGGAGAATCGCAAGTAACTTTTGGTGTCAAGGAGAACAACACCAAGAGCAAAGCAAACCGCCGGCATCACCAGTACGATCAACAACGATGAAATGGGAGCTGTTTCCAACTCGCCAATTGATAATGAAGCGAACCACGCTCCAGCAAACCACACTGCCGCACAAATAAGTAGTGCGATGGAAAGAAGTACCGGCGAGACCTGGTTCCGTTGAATAGTATCCATGTTTCCTTCAATTCTGCAGGTACCGCGTATCTAAAACCACAAGCCAGAAAGTCCGACCGGGGATTTTCTGATGGATACTATTCTACAGCATCCATTGAAGGTCGACGGGCGACGTACAAGCGCCCAGCTCAACGCGAAAATACGAACTAGCCATGACTCAGTTCGTATTTGGGTCACCTGTTACGAATTCGGCGGCCGTCTTGAGTGCCGACCGATTTCTCTGCCACGAACTGAGTGATTCTCCGGAATGTCACCGGACGGAGTTAACAGCCGGGAAACCTAAGTAATCGTTGGGGTTCTGAAGGCGTTTTCGATAGACGGACTTCGCTCGCCCAATGAAATGACTGTGTTAACCAAGGGGCTGGAGCCCAAACACCTATCGCAACCGGCTACAACCGTTTTGCAAACGCTGTGTTAATCAAATGGGTTGGCGGAAACGGAGATCTTGAGAGTTCTCAGTCGAGATCGGGGGTGCCGTGGGCTACCGGGAAGGTTTCAGAGGTAGCCCGAAAGATCTCTTTCCTAACCGAGAGAATCGCCCAAGGGAGTTGGCGGGGCAGATACCCTAGGAAACGTTGGGTAGAAACGAAAAACGCCGGGCGTCGATCTCTCGTCGTCCGGCGTTAACTTTTTGGCGTTTCTTCCGTAGAAAAAAATAAGGCTCAAATTTCAGCTGGCTCGCACTGACCCGGGAGTTAACAGAACCTTGCCCAGAACCACCCGAAAGAGTGGTTTCCGTATCTTTTTCGTGTTGCCCAGAAAATGTCGCTTAGACGAGCAAACGTGAGAAACCTCTTTACGAATCGAGATCTACTTTGCAGACCGACTCTATCCGGTAGATGTGACAGCCTAGTTAACAGGCCCCGACATCGGAGTTAACAGACTTTGAGACCGGTATTCGGTTTTTTCAGATAGGCCGGCACCCTCTAAAGTTGGTTTCATTTGCATAGTTAACTTGGGCAAGATCCGAGCAATGGCATGGACAAACTTCCCGGGACGACCAAATCGCTGTAGAATCCTTCGGTGAAGTTTGGAAACGCACAGCACCGGGAGAAATAATGGCTTCAACGATCGACGCGCCTCAACAGTGGGTGGAAAACATTGCTATGCTTCGATTGCCGGAGCAAGCCGATCGGCGCCTTCAGCAGTTGATGGTCCGCAATAACGAAGGCCAGTTGACGGAGCAGGAAAAAGCAGATCTTGCGGCGTTGGCCGAACTAAGCGAGCAACTCTCGTTGGTCCGTGCGGAAGCTCTGCATCTTCTCGGTCGAAAACCGTAGTTGAACTGGAAGTGGCAGACGATTCCAGGGTCTTTATAGTAGCCCGAGCAGGGAGCAGATGCGAATACTGCAAAATGCATCAGTCGTTGCAGGGAGCTACGTTCCACATCGAGCATGTGATTCCTCGCGTTCGTGGAGGAACCAGCGAATTAGATAATCTGGCTCTCGCGTGTCCGAGTTGCAATCTCCATAAAGCCGACCGAGTCTCTTCTGCCCTTGATCAAAACTCTCCAGCGGTCGCCTTGTTCCATCCAAGGACAGACTTGTGGGGTGATCATTTCGACTGGGACGATTATCAGCTCATTGGCAAAACGGACGTTGGGCTGCTGACAATCCGATTGCTTGATTTGAACCATGAGCGGCGGGTTAAGATCCGTCAAGCAGAGCAGATGTTCGGTTTGTTTCCGCCTCAGCCACTTGGCGACTGAATTCGTCTGCGACAATTTTGCGATTCGATTTGAGTTGATTGGAAATCTCGACCGCTCACTCAAAATAGTCCAGAGCGTCTGACTTGAGCTGCACCTTTATCTTGTCGAAGGTTTTGTTCAGCGTAACTATCTTTACGATAAGTGGAATGACTTTCTTTTTTTGAGCGGCATCAAGAATCGCCCATTCATTGGCGAAGACTCGCAAGTCAAAGTAATCCTCATGATGTGTGTTGTTGGCTTTCTTTGATTTGCCGATTCCATCCAGGGCTTCCATGACTCCCTTTTCAAGTGCCCAAGAATCTATTCGCATTCCGGGGCAAGGTGGTTGGCCACCTGCAGTCGATCGGCAGCAATAGTCAGCGCGGACAAGTGTTACTTTACCCTTTCGTCTATTGATCTTTGTACTGACAGACATATTGCGACCACAGGAAGGGCATTGAACAAGGCCCTTCAAAAAGTGCTCGTGCTTCTGCGATGGAATAGAAACTCTCCTCATAGGAATTCGACGCGTTTCGATCTGTATTTGAGCAGCGCTGAATAGGTCAAGCGTCACGATGGGCTCATGCTGACCTGGGATCCATTCATTGTCGTAAGGAATATCACCTATGTATTGGCGATTGCTGAGGATCGCGAGGATACGACGAGGCGTCCAGCCAAATTTTGGCTCATTACTGCCATGGTTGGAACTCCATTGCTGTTGATTGGCGGACGCGGCAATCTGTGAAGGCTTCATTCCATTTGCTGCTTGTTGGAAGATAGTGCGAACACGTTCTCCTTCGGGCTCTGCAATCAATAGTTGCTTTGTTATTGGATCAGCACAATATCCATAAGGAACCCTACCGGCGATACGACGACCGTGGGACTTTAACGCTATTCGAGCTTCCTCCATTCTGGAACATGTCATGTCCTGTTCAAATTCAGCAAACGCCGCCATTAAGTTGATTAGTAGTCGTCCTTGTGCATCGCCCCCAATCTCTGGCTGGCTGGCGATCGTAATGGCCGTCCCCATTTCACCCAGAATCTGAAAGAAATTACACGTGTGCTGCAGTCGACGTGAGATCCGATCGAGTCGGGTTACAATGACTCGATCGATGAGTCCATCTTCGATATCCGAAATAAGTCGTTCCATCGCCGGTCGATGGAGCGTTTCGGACGACTGTCCTAAGTCGTCGTACCGGTTATCGACCAAGGACCATTCCTGAGCTTGCATCGAGTTGATGAACACGAAGCACAGCTTGAACTGCGCTTCACAGGATGAAAAATCACCGCGTGAATTACGGGACTGACGAGTGTAGATGGCGCAGCGATGAGGCATTAGGGTGATTCCGAACTAAGAAGTAACACGCCTTTATCGTTGTTGACCTTCTCTGATTAGTGCACTCGGTGTTCGAAGTATAGGGCAGCTACTACGTGGGGATAGATTGGGTCGACCATGGCGGACGCCGGTCAGACGCAACAAAGTTGTGCGCCTCTATCTGTAGGGTTACACGCTCGGGGTTGGAGATAACGAACCAAACCCCAAATTTTTTTCGCCGTTAATCTAAGGGCTCGATGAAAAGTCGGAGCTCCAGAGTGTCAAACAAGTGTCAAACCGGTGCGACTTGGCAGTGAGTGCGAGGCTAGCAATTCGAGGATAGTCGTTACTGCGAAATCGTAGTAACGACAAAGACGATCGTCGATGAACACGTGCTACCGATAGCCGAGCCTTTCGGCCAAATATTGGCAGAACTTGAAAGGCATGCTCCTCTTATCAGGAATGCCGTGTTTCATCGTACAAAGCACTACTTTACTATCTCAAAGGTAATCTTCTCGATGGTGCCGGTGAACGCGAAAGGGGTCTTGTAATCTGGTGACACCGGAGTGATCGAATCGCGACCGACTTCGAATGGTTCCAGTCCATGGCGGAAGGCAGACCTCTTTAATTTACCTTCGCCAGCGGGCTTTCCGTTCACAAAAAGCTTGAGGGTGCCGCCGCCTTCTTTGGAGCCATCCGGTGCGAACTCAGTCTTTAAGGTCACCTTTCCTTCGGGAATGGTTTCCGTTCCGTTGATGGTCACATCTGCAACTTCGAAGAAAGTGTAGCGGAACACCGGTTTACCTTCCTTTACATAGAGCGACCAGCCAGCTGAAAAAGCTCCCGCACTGGTCACGACACCTTCGACTCCGCCCTTAGGAATAGTTAACTCGGCTGACATGGTGTGACCGCGTGGGAATAGTTGTGGACCGATTGGTTCAGGCAACCAGACGTTATTGCCGAAATATGTCCAGCTTGTTTTCGGTTTGCCAGACACTCTGAGGCTTGGGTCGAACCGTTCCGAGAATCGTGGATCGAGCGGGAAGACGTCGTATTTTTTCGCCTCGGACAGGAACTTGGCTTGCATCTCCTTGAGCTTGTCGGGCATCTTCTTTGCTAGATCATTTGACTCGCTGAAGTCTTCGTTGATGTTGTACAGTTCCCAAGGGGCGGTCATGAAGCCATCGCCACGGCCAGCGGTTTCCCAAGGGAGACCATATGCACTGCATGCGACCCAGCCGTCATGGTAGATCGCGCGGTTAGTAGCTAATTCAAAGTACTGTGTGGTCCGTCGGTCCTTTACCTTGGAGTCATCAAAGGAGTAAAGCATCGACACACCCTCGATCGGCTTTTGCGGGATGCCGTTGACAACTTTCGGCTCGGGGATTTTGCATGCTTCCAAAATCGTCGGCACCACATCGATGACGTGATGGAATTGGTTACGAATTTCACCTTTGGCTTTGATTCCCTTGGGCCAATGGACAACCATCGGATTTCGAGTTCCGCCGAAATGGCTTGCGACTTGCTTAGTCCACTGGAAGGGAGCATTCATCGCCCACGCCCAGCCGACTGGCACGTGTGGTTCGCTGCTTGGCTCGCCGATTTCGTCGATCCTTTTAGCCGTACTTTCCAACCCGAGCTGAACGCCCAGCAGGCTGGCGACTTCGCTAAAAGTTCCTTCCAGTCCGCCTTCGGCGCTGGCACCGTTATCACCGACGACATACATGACGAGTGTGTTGTCCAGTTCGCCGGACGCTTGCAAACTATCAATCAGCCGACCGACTTCGAAATCTGTATAGGCCATGTAAGCGGCATAGTTCTCCATCAGTCGTGCGTAGACCTTTTTCGCTTCCGGCTTTTGAATATCCCAAGCAGGTACATCCTTGGAGCGCGGCGTGAGCTTCGTTCCCTTCGGAATGATGCCCATTTCGAGTTGCTTGACGTGCGTCAATTCACGCTGTTTGTCCCAACCTTGGTCGAACTTGCCAACAAACTTGTCTCGCCATTCTTTTGGTGCATGGTGCGGAGCGTGGACACCTGAAGTGCTAAAGTAGTTGAACCAAGGCTTGTCCGGATTGGCTGCCCGAATGTTGCGGGTCCAGGCAATTGCTTCGTCAGTCATATCTGCCGTAAAGTGATAGCCCTGATCGGGAGTTTTCGGCTGTGGCACCCAGGTCGTGTTTCGGTAGATCGTCGGGTAATATTGATGCGTCTCGCCTTGATTGAAGCCATAAAAATAATCGAACCCGAGACCGGTTGGCCAACGATCGAATGGACCTGCGGGGCTGATGTCCGGTTCCGGTGTGTTGTGCCATTTACCGAACATGCCAGTGGCGTACCCGTTGTCTCGCAACATCTGTGAGACCAGTGCAGTACTCTTCGGTATGATGCCTGTGTAGCCAGGGTAACCGGTGCCCATCTCGATGATGACCCCGGTGCTAATCGAGTGATGGTTCCGCCCAGCCAGTAACGCCCCTCGCGTCGGGCTGCATAATGCTGTGGTATGAAACCGCGTGTATCTCAATCCGTTACTTGCAAGCTTTTCCAAGTTCGGTGTTGGCACCGGGCCGCCATAGGTCGAACACATGCCGAAGCCGACGTCATCCAGCAGGATCAGCAAAACGTTGGGGCTGCCTTTCGCAGCGGTCAATGGCAAAGGGAAGTTAGGGCTCGAGTCCTTGTAGGTTTCGCCGATCTTGCCTTTGAACGCCGGATCAGGCTTGGGTAGCGCCTCCTGGGAACTAGCATTAATTACGAAGATCATCGCCAACGCAAGGGCGAGAACTGGGACGAACATTCGTGGATTCATTTTTGCTTTTCTCGTGGTTCGATAGAGGACTATTTTTTAGTGATCCAGTTCAGTTTTGAGTTTCTTGTCCGACGGAGTAAATCTAACTCAAAAAGGCCAGTTTAACAAAAACGAATTAAAATTGAATTCGGGAAGACATGTCGCGAACCAATTTCCATTCGGTACTCAGTTCGTAGTCTGGCGAGCCTCAACGACTCAAGTTGTGGTGTCGAGACACCGATTTCTCTGCCACGAACTGAGTGATTCTCCGGAATGGCACCGGACGGAGTTAACAGTCAGGAAACCTAAGCAATCGTTGGGGTTCTGAAGGCGTTTTCGATAGCGGGAATTCGCTCGCCCAATGAAATGACTGTGTTAACCAACCGGCTCAACCCCAAACACCTATCGCAACCGGCTACAACCGTTTTGCAAACACTGTGTTAATCAAATGGGTTGGCGGAAACGGAGATCTTGAGAGTTCTCAGTAGAGATTGGGGGGGCCGTGGGCTACCGGGACGGTTTCAGAGGTAGGCCGAAAGATCTCTTTCCTAACCGAGAGAACCGCCCAAGAAAGTTGGCAGGGCGAAAACCCTAGGAAACGTTTGGTAGAAACGAAAAACGCCGGGCGTCGATCTCTCGTCGTCCGGCGTTAACTTTTTGGCGTTTCTTCCGTAGAAAAAACTAAGGCTCCCCCGGGTGGAGAGCTTAGAAATGCAGAAAACGCCGAGAAAACAAGGGTTCAGGTCTTGTTGACGCTCACTCAGTGGGCAAATAGTGGGCAGCAAAAAAATCTGGACGATTTGGCACGCGAAATTGTCGCCATTCTGGTCACGACTCGACAAGATGAAGAACCTACCGTTGTAAGTCAAGTAGAGGGCAAAAAGAAATAGTATAGATCAGAACAACGGAACCATCCCAGTTTTGAGTAGTCCTGGGAATCGAATACAATCCTGATGAGTTTGCCACCAATGATTTCAATCCGCCCAAGAGCCAACCACTATGAGTAACAATCTTGCAATTGAGGTAGCACGCGTTAGCGATGGTGACGCAACGAAGAGGATGCTGTTAATTGCCGATGAACCCTCATGTCAATTTCTAAATCATTTGCAGATTAGCTTTTGCATTGGCGAGCCACTTGTTTTGTCGCGTGAGCAATTCGCGGACAACAAAGAACTTCAGGCGATTACCCAGCTAGCAGGGCGAACAATTCGTCAGATCTACTTAAAGGAAAACAGCAACAACTCGAAAGGCATTTGCTACTCACGACAAATTGCGTCCGTTGAGAATCGAAATGTCCCATTACCACTTTTCGACTACCTAGACATTTACCAAGGTTCACACAATGAAGGCCCCTTGAACAGACTTGACTTTGCGAAGATTGCTGAGGTTGCCCAAAATCACTTCAGGGTGGTTTCTTCCAAAGACCTCGGAACGCTGCTTGGGCCAGATGTGGAAAAACACTTTGCCGCAAGAGAAGAGGCTTTGACTCGCCTTGAAGCTCTGGCTTCTAGAATACTTGAAGGCTCAACAACGCAAAGGCAAGTGCTTGACCAAGAGTATCTTGAAAAATCTAGAGTCCAGGAAGACGCCCACAAGCTGAAAATGGATGGCTTAGAGGAGCAACATAATCGCAGGTTAGAGGCGATTTCAGCCCGAGAATTGGAACTCGATAAGAAACTAAAAGAGCTTGACGATAGATCCAGTACCCATGTTCGTCGTGAACTTAGAGAAAAGCTGAAGGAAGCAATCAAGAGCGAAAATCGATTGAAGTTCACTCGTGAAACCGGGACGCGAAGATGGGCTGTCGTAATAGGTTACGCTTTGATTCTTCTGTTTACCGGAATTCCTGCCATTTACTTTTTGATGAATGATCCTGGTGGAACTTGGAACCCATGGCACTTTGGTCGGCAAGTCGCTCTATCCATCTCTTTCTTAGCGACCGCTGGATTCTTTGTTCGATGGCTAAACGCTTGGGCGGAGAAGAGTTCTGCGGAGGAATTCAGATTGAAGCAAATGGAGATAGATATCGACAGGGCAAGTTGGCTGGTTGAATTGCTGTTTGAATCACGAAGAGATCAGGGCGAAGAACTACCTATCGATCTAGTTCATCAGTTAAGCAAGAATCTGTTTGGCGTTGCTGGCAACGAGCAATCAGAGGCAAATGCAGCAGATACGCTTGCTACTGCCCTACTGACTTCTGCAAGCGGTCTCAAGTTCTCCTTACCAGGGGGATTGGGTGAAATCGCCTTCGATGGAAAAGGCATCAAGAAATTGGAAAAGAAATCGATCCCAAACGAGTAGCTGCAAAATCTTTCTTAGGGGTGGGGGTTTTACTACCGATTTTCAAGTACCCCTACTTACCTGCAATTGGCGGGGTAGGTGATGGCTACTCCGTTAAGCAAAAAACGCTCTGTCCTGTCCAATCCTTCCAAATAATCCCTATTGTCGTTGGTGCTGCGTAGGCGGTGTTTCTAAGTGCGGGCAACCACAGACGCAATTGGCTAGGGGCCTTCATCTCGCTAGTGGGTGTTGTTCAAACTAAAATGAAGAAGTCTGTTTTTCCCCTTACCAAGTTTCGCCCATGTTTCACGCCCACAAATTAGCTCTTGCTTCGCTATTGATTTGCCTTTTCGCCAAAGGCGTTTCCGCAGGCTTGATTTTGCAAGGCAACGATGCAGCCCATATCGCCCTAGGTAACCAGTTTGCCGCAGTAGGGGCGGTCCAAGGGACCAATTCTGCGAACGTTACGGGACTAGCTCAAAGCATGAGCTTGATTCAGCCGCAATGGGGTTTAGCTTCGAAGCATGGTTTTTTGGACTCTGCTAATGGCAATTCTCTGTACACGAACCTAAGAGTTAGTTTTGATGGAAATTTTCAGACGGCAAACACTTGGTACAACATTGCCGAAGTCTTCCTACATCCCACAAAAGACATGGCTATAATGCGGTTTGAAGTACCTGTACAGAACATTACTCCTGTCAGTGGGCGCTTTAAAAGGGGCCACTCATGAGCGCTTCAAAAGGGGCCAGTTGTTGATTTTTTGAGTGCTACCTAAGACTTGGCCCCTTTTGATGCCTTGTCTACTGTCTTTGTATCGGCATCGGACCCGGTGGGCGCTTTGGCCCCTTTTGAATTATTTTCGCTCGATCCCAAGCGATAGCTCCTGCCCGTCAGTTGGAACAGTTCCGATCGGTGCAGAAATCGGTCCAAGATCGCTGTTGCGCTCGGGACATCTCCGATCAATTTGCCCCAATCTTCTAATGGGCGGTTGCTGGTCATCATTGTCGATTTCAGTTCGTGTCGTCGCATGATGATCTCAAAGAGATATTCACCAGACCGCTTCGGTAGTTGCTTCATCCCCATATCATCAATGATGAGTAAGTCAGGCTTTAAGTAGCGTTGCAGGATGCGGTCGTGTCCCTCCATCGCTTCGTCATGCAAGAAGTCTCGCACTGTGTCGAAGATCGATCGGTAGAAGACGGTCATGCCGCAACGAATCGCACTTAACCCCAACGCCTGGCATAAATGACTTTTGCCGGTTCCGGGCGGTCCTACCCAAAGCACGTCGCGTCGCTCGCGAATAAATCGGCATGTCGCTAGTTCAAAGACTTGGCTCTTCTTGATCGACGGATTGTAACTAAAGTCAAAGTCCTCAAGTCTTTTGGTATCGCGAAAGCCTGCAAGCGCTACGCGACGACTGATCAACCGATCATTGCGCAGCATAAGCTCATCCTGAAGCAACAGTTCCAAGAATTCGCGATGGCTCAAGCCTGTGGTAGAAGCTTCATGAATTCGGATCTCGAGTGTACTGGCTAGGCCAGACATTCTTAGCTTCTTGAGCGTCGATAGTAGTTGGTTGTCCATTGTGATTAGCCTCCTGCTAATGCTTGTTTAAAGAACTGGTCGTATTCGAGAATCGATCGAATGACCGGATGCTCGTCCATGAACTCCATGGTTTGTTGCTTGGCTCCGCCATGTTCTAAGAGCCTCTTGAGGGTGCGGCAACGAAAGCTACCGCTACGCCATGCTGTATCCGTCGCTTGTTCGATTGCCGAGCTCTCATATTTGCGAGTGAGGCTCAAGAGTCCCTGAATGATGCGCATCCCTTGAACGCCGTGTTCCGCAATCGCACCCTCGGCCCAACGAGTCGAATGTGGTCCAATGAGCTTCGCTTTTTGCAGTAAATACTGGGCTCCACGTTCAATTCCGTTGATCTTCGATGGAGCGATATGCTCAGCCAAAGTACTGAATTTGCCCTTCTCCATACGTGGGTGAATTGCAATTTGCTGCTGGCGATGGTTGAGCAATCGAACGACCCGATCATTCCATCGCACCCATACTTCACAGCCTAGATACTCGGGTGGTGCTGAGTAGAAGGAGCCCTTGACTTCGATGTGTCCATCGCGGCTGACTTTCCGCATCCCCTCGTCGTAAATGGGGAACGGCTCAGAAGGCAGCGGTCCGAGCGCCTGCTTCTCGACTTCGATAAACTGCTTTCCAACATGCTTTTTTGTCGTACCATGAATTCGAGTATCAGCAACATTCTTCTCCCATTGAAAAAGATGTTGATTTTGAAGATAAAGGCTCTCAAAAGTCATTCCTTTGATCGCGTTCTCTTGAACGTAGTCAACACCTCGCTCAACCTTTCCCTTGTGCTGCGGCGTTCGCGGTCTGGTTGGAACCAACGCGAAGCCATAGTGCTTACAGAAAGCGATGACCTTTGGATTGAGCTCTGGGTCGTACCAATCGGCTTGCTTCACTGCGGATGATGCATTATCGAAGACGACAACTTTGGGAACACCTCCGAGTGTGCGAAAGGCATTCTCCAAGGAACGAATGAGAGACTCCGTGGTGAGACGCGTGACAGCTTCGGTGTAGCCTTTGCGAGAATGACTTAGAACGAGACGGAAGATGTAAGTCTTTCGAAGCTTACCCGTGTGGTCCATGCATCGAGCCCCTTGGCCGTAGTCGATCTGCATCTCTTGCCCGGCTTCAACTTCGATGCGTCGCACAGGAAGTTCTTTGCAACTTACGAGCGTCCCAACGAAGCGACGCACAGAGTGGTACTTGGCGGTGAAACCATAGTCGGAAACGAGGTCTTGGTAGATCCTTTGCGCCGTGAGCCCTTGTTCTATCTTTACGATGATTTGTTCGCGATATCGAGCGCACTGGCTACGTGAATGGACTGCAGTAGGGCTTTCTTCTTTAGGTGCCTGCAGCTCTGAAACTGGGGCATCGGACCCGGTGAGCGCTTTGGCCCCTTTTGAAACCTCGGACCCGGTGGGCGCTTTCGCGACGGGCGCTTCCGGACTGCTGGCCCCTTTTGACTCTAAAGACGCCAAATGACGATCAACCGACTTTCGATTGATATCAAGGGTCCTGGCGATCTGCCGCCTGCTCATCCCTGAAGCGAATAACTGCTCAATTCCCTGCGTTTTATCCATGTCCAGCCGACGTACCACGGTCCAACTCCAGTAGAGGGTCTATAAAGAAACCCGCTATCTGAATGAACCATGCCTTTCCTGTCGAACTGGCCCCTTTTGAAGCGCCTCGCGCTGGCCCCTTTTAGGCGCTCACTGACAACTCCCTTTGAGTTATTTACGGGAACGGTTGGGAATGGAACAGAAGGGTATACGGTTGGTTACGGAAGATTGCAGTACGTCAACGATGCCAACTCTACGTTCACTGGCGACAGAAGAGCGGGGTTCGACGTTGTCGATGGGGTGAATCCGTTTGAGGCAGAGAATTTCGCCACCACTTTTAATAGGAACTTCAATTCAAACTATAGGACATTAGAAATGGGCACCAGGGCTGGAGATTCGGGTGGTGCCTTCATCAGCAACAATTTGCTGGCGGGGATTAACGATTCCGGAACCTTAACCGACGGTTTCAATTCCCAGTCCTACTATACCAGAATCGACAACGACTGGATCAACGCCACGATTACGGCAGTGCCTGAACCAACGAGCTTATTGCTCGTTACGATTGGCAGTGGTTTATTCATTCTGCGTCGGCTACGCCGAAAAGTTGACTGATTGCGAATGGATACCCTTTCGGTGTTTGCAGTCATGGCCACCACAACAGACTTGTGAACAAAAGAAAAAGGTAGGGGCGAACTATTTAGGCGATACAAAACCCAAACAAGGTTTGGGCGGTTTGGGAAGGACATGCACTATTTCTTCTTTAACGAGTTCTACTTCGCAAGCGGCAACCGCCATCAGCGAAGCCCAGGGCGGGAAGTTTCAACCATGTTGTCAAAGATCAATTCAGAATCTAATTGGAACTCCGGCCCATCGAAGGGCCGCACTGCATCCAAATCAATTCCAACTAAACGCTAGGGCGTTTCTCGCGGGCGAAATTTGCCCTCTACCTAAGTCCCAAAAATCGTTTCGCCGCTACTGGGAAGGATTGGCCTGCGGTTAACTGCGATGCCTTGTATTGCCCAAGCACTCCGTATGGCAAAGGGATACACATACTAGGAGATACAAACATAATCAACCAATGATTGATGACATGATGGATTGAGAACAAAGTGATTACCAAAGAACAAAGTAAGATGCTTGCGGCAAATCTGCTCTACTTGGCTTGCATGGCTGATTGGGCAATAGATACCGTCATGGCAAGTCAACGCGGGAATCCCAAGTTGGACCAGTTCAGCGAAGATACCATCGATGAAGATTTCCGCCTCTAGGTTTTGCATGTGCCTAGCAAATCTGCGATAGTCGGGGTTCTTCTGCCCTACGGCGTAATAATGTGTCTTGGGAAAAGTCTTCGAAATGTAGTCTTGAACAGAATATGCTTCGGGCTGTTTCTTCCAATCCTTCAAGATAGGGCCATAGCAGTAACGATAGAATTTTTGCTTGGCCTTCTTTCTTTCCTCAATCGGATCGTAACCAAGCAGTTCAGCTATCGCGGGATATAGTTGGTCGTTCATGCAAGCCGTCATTAGCTCTTTGTCGTCGGCAAGTTTGCCCACAATGGTTGGTTGTGCTGAACCCAGATCGAAGCTTTCAAATGGTTCGCCATCAAACAAAAATAATCTCCTTACCTCTTCGTTTGCAAAACACCATTCCGAATACAGCCTGTCCACATGCCTGCCTCTTCTGACGGTCCCGGCGTTGTTCTCGATAGTCCAAATCGCCCTATTGGTTCTGTTATTTTTTTCCTTAATAAGTTGATCGGTTAGAGTGAGCAACGCAAGGTTGTTCCTTGTCTCAATCGATGCCCAGTCAGTGCCGGTTTCGGTTACCGCGTTTGCCTCGTGGTAGGCATCTTCATTAACTTGGAACGTAGTTCTATCTTTCTTGGGCTTGCCCTTGGTCCTGTAGCGATTGGAGTACTTGCCCTTTTTGTTGTCGTTGATGACCTCACCTTTCTTGGATATGCGTTTCTTGATCTCGATGAAGTTGTTCAACTCTAGCCACTCAATGGCTTTGCTGACGGTGTTTCGTTTGCCCGCACATCCATCGAAGTGGTTCCTATTGATTTGTCTCCACTTCTTTCCATTTGTGTCGGCTTTGGTGCGAATGCTCCATCCGTCGATAATGGAATAGACCAAAACCGTAGCTAGGATGAACTCCTTGCGTCTTCGATGGAACTTCAAGGTGTCAATTAGCGATTGGGGGATATAGATGTCTCTGGTACTCATGGAACTCCTGCTACTAGAACAAACGGTTGAACCTTGCCCAAACCGGACCAACTGCAACCAACTTGGTTTTACAATACGATTCCTCAGAATCAACTGTGGGCGTTTAGAATGAAAAAAGAAAACGGATGCGGGCAACGCTTGGGGCAAATTGCCCTGCCAAAGGCCCTACCGATTTAGTTGCGTTTAACCGGCAAGCAGCATTACTAACCAGCCATCTTGGGTGTGAATCGCCCTAACAGCCCGTTGAAAAAAGGATGAAATGCGCTATCCTACCAACATCAATTGTTTTGGTTTCATGGAGGAGTTGGTCAATGGCATTGGGGCGTCGCAAAGAACTGCAGCAGGGCGAATTATTTGTTGCTGCAAATGTTCT
>CANHVO010000039.1 GCA_947463915.1 Planctomycetaceae bacterium | reverse complement strand
GCATCGCCACAAACTCGCCCTCGGCACTAGTCACTCGACTGTTCAGTCGAGACACCGCATCGACTCGCGACACGTTCTGAGAGACTACCGGCGGCATGAATGGCACCGAGATTGCCTCGCCTCCTGCGCCTTTCGTTTGGTTGTTTATGAAGTTGATGACAATCAACACGTCAAGAGGCGAGATAAAACCGTCACGGTTCGTATCGAAGTAGAAGAACGGAGTCTGGTCAATAGAGGTGGGAGTTGCCAACCCGCCAAGTCCCTCTCTGTTGATTCGGTTGATTACAACCAACACGTCGAGAAGTGAAATACTCCCGTCATCATCGATGTCGAGAGCTCGAAGCGGATTATGATATGGCCTAGTAGTAACGATTTCGATCTTGGCATTATCTTGCCGTAGAACGTGAACAAATTGAGTGTCGACGATTTCCGGTTTTTCTGTGTTCCATCCGCCCCCGAAATCGAGGATGCCACTTTCGTCATGCTGCACCCGCAACGTGCGTGTCGCTTGCGAGATAGCAAGAACTGAATTGACGTCGAGTTTCAACGAATTGTTGCCACCACCGATAATGTCAATCATCTCGAACTCCCGCAGTTCGTTGGAAATCGATGTCAGGTCCAGGGCCTGCCCGCTACCCGTCAGTCGCAGCGTGTCGTATCCTGCGCCAGCATTGCCACCAACCAGACCGGTGTAAACAGCGGCGAGGTTGGCGATGTTATAGGTGTCGTCGCCAGCGGTGCCCGTGAGCCGCAGCCCTTGCAGTTGCAGTTGACTGCCCGGCTTTCGCAACAACTCCGTTGCTTTTTGTCGCACGACGACGTCATTGCCGTCGATGATGACATCCACGTCACCGAACTTCGGAATCTTGACGGTGTCCGCGCCCGGCAGCCGTTCCACATGAGTCAGCGAAATGTCATTGCCGTCCCCGGCGATATAGCTGATTCTGAAACGATGACCGTCTGCCGTGAAGGTGTCCCCTTCGGCGAGCGACTTGCCATCGTGATTGAACGTACCTCTGATGACGGACGTAGCACCTTGCAGATCGACGATCGTGAACCGATTACCAATCTGTGGAACGAAATTGTCGAGAGAAACTTCCAGGTTTCCACCCAGTGTTACCGTTCGACCGACACCGGATACACGCACTTGGTCGTAGTTCGTTCCCGGTACAATGCCCGATAGAACAAAAACCGGTGACAGGTTGTTCGGGAATGAAATTGCGGCTCCTGAAAACTCTGTTAAATCGGCACCTTCTCCCCCGTCTATTTGTGACTCAGACGAGCCATGCAGAATGTCCGCGCTCCCTACGCCGAAGATCTGGTCCGCTCCCCCGCCGCCAATGATATAGTCCACTCCGTTGCCACCGCGGAGAATGTTCACGCCCGCATTCCCAATGATCGCGTTCCCCTGCAAACCGCCGGTGACGTTTTCGACGTTCTCTGAAAGAGTGATAAGTAGGTTGTTGTTGGTTGTGACTGCTTGCGGAGAAACCGTTTTTCGCAGATCGAGGCCGATGCTATTGAAGGCGGTCGGTGAGAAATCGAGCGTATCTGAACCGGCGCCGGGATTTTCAGCAATGGTATCGGCTCCGAGGAAGTCGTCGGCGTCAAAGACGTAGGTGTCATCACCCGGGCCGCCGGCGAGGCTGTCGTTGCCGAAGCTGCCTGTCAGCTGATCGTTGGCTGTTCCACCGATCAGTGAGTCGTTTCCTTCCTCGCCGTCGACGATCATTCCAATTGTGCCATTAGTCCCATGGAGCACGTCATCGCCGTCGCCGAGGTTTATCGAGAAGTTGACCAGCGGAGTGGTCAATCCAGATAGGTCTTGCGGCCGAACAGTATCGTTACCGGAGCCAGTATTCAGTTCCAGCGAGTGGACCCTGGTGGCCTGGACGATGTAAGCGCCGCCTGATGTCGTGGTTGGCATGGCGACTTCGAGACTTCCTGCAACTGTCGACGAATTGCGAACGAAGAACTCTTCGGCCCCAGCGGCATCGGAGCCGTTGACGATCAGGCTGTTCTGTCCATCACCAGCGTCGATGTTGACCCGTCGCGATGGCGTGGTGACATCGATCCTGTCATTACCGCCTGCACTGCGGACAACGATGTTGCCAGTGAAGCTACTTAGAGGCACCGTGATCGTGTGCGTGTTGCTGCCGGTCGTTCCAGTGATCGATGTTGTCATCTTCTGATGAGCATCCGAAATCACCACGTGAGTCGCTGTCGTGCTGATGTAGAACGCATTGTCGTCTCCCGTTGTGCTGATGTCCTGAATGAGCAGGTCGTTACCGGACAACTCAACGCTGGCTTGGTTATTGAAGGTGACAAAGCTCGACGGGAAAATCGGACGCGTTACCGAGGAAGCTGTGAACGACAGGTCCTGTCCCTCGCTTGCGCTGCGGGTTAC
The DNA here is from genome assembly GCA_947463915.1 of Planctomycetaceae bacterium. Classification (GTDB taxonomy): domain Bacteria; phylum Planctomycetota; class Planctomycetia; order Pirellulales; family Pirellulaceae; genus JBKCUI01. Next base: position 27,977 of record CANHVO010000039.1, on the reverse strand, counting down.
CTGAGAATTGGTGACACTGTCAATCCAATCGGAGTAGGACGAAACTCGTGTGTTATAGGCAAAGTCTCCGAGCGACAGAGCCTGGTGTGTTCCCCCCGAAGTCAACGACGTGACGTAGTAGGTGTCGCCTTGCTTGAGGAACTGTGGGCTACCGGAATCTCCGGGAACCGTCGTTGTTTCGTCCTCGCCATCATAAGTCCAAGTCACAAGGTTATGAGTTAGCCCATCGATCGGAGTCGTCCCCGAGCGTTTGGTGCCGAAGCCGACATCGCCGGGATGCGGTCCGAAACCGACGAGTGTCAACGAGTCACCGGCATACAAGTCGCCTACCCAAAGTGAGGCAGGGGCAACATCGACAACAGGACGGTTCAGTTTCAGAATGGCAATGTCGTTGCCGTCTTCGGTGCCCAGGAGCTTTCGCAAATAATCTGGATGCACATACACTTGTTCTAGGCCGTAGCTTGTGAGGCCGACGGAGAACGTTAGTGAATTGATGTCCTTGCCCTCGACAAGGTGAGCAGCCGTTAGCACATACTGCGACGCAATCAGGGTACCACCGCCGTGAGCTCTCCCGTCGGTACTGATTGTTCCCACAGCATCAAAGTCGTTCGTGACCTGCGAGTTCCCGACCGTAGGTGTACCTTCGAGCCAATGACGAATCAGTTCAGCATTGGTTGCTTCGATCTCTTCCGTGCTACGAGAATCCCCACTGGTCTGTGTTCCGTAGCGGACATAATACTCGGTCGAAGCCACCATGCCGTTGATGGCAGCTTGAGATCCAAGCGCCTGAATCTTCCTCGCGGTATCGACGGTTTCAAACCGATTGCCTGTTCGCCGCAGCAGATTTCCAAACATCTGATCAGCGACGATGCCCGTGGCCTGGTCGGAGAACTCAATCTGGCGGGCGATGTCCGAAGGGCTTGTTCCGGATCGTAGCAACGAAACGGCTTCATCCAATTCCTTTGCCGTTGGTTCGCGATTCACCAGATCATCAAACGCGGCCTGCACAAAGGTTTCGAACGAACCACCGCCGAGAGTAAAGAAGTACTCTGGGCTGCTGAGGATGTGATTGTTGACCTCATCCAAGCGATTTGGTGGACTTTCAAACGAGATAGCAAAATCGTCAAAAGAGGTGCCTGCTCCGCTGCCGAAGTACACATGCTCGAGATTGATGTTGGCACTCAACTCATAGAATCTATAGTCGGCCACAAAATCGCCACCGGCGTAGTCCTCATCAATCGCGAAGACCGCCGTTTGGTTCGAGGCGTTCCAACGCAGTTGCAGACGGTGAGTCCCTGCACCTCCTGAAGAGGCTGAGTCTATAAAGAATGAAACATCGACGGATGAATCCTGATTGGGAGCAACCCGGAGCCGTTTGTTCGCCAACCCATCAGCGGTTTCCAACCCGAAGTAGGCGGCTCGTTTGTCCCTCTCCTCAACGGACGGGACGTCTAGCACTCTCAGGCCATCGCCGCCAACCGCGACGTAGGCGGTGCTACCGATAAATTGCCAATCGTTCGGCCGACCGGCAAGGTCGAAGGAAGCGAACTTGCTGATGTTCGCGGGATTGCTCACGTCCAAAACCTGAAAACCAGCCAATCCGGTGACATAAGCGGTACGATTAAGTACTTTCACATCAAGGGTGAAATCGCCCGTGACGAAGAAACCGAGCTGGCTGATGCTTGCCGGGTTACTGACGTCCAACACTCGCAGCCCACTAAGCAAATCGGCGATATAGGCGGTGCTGTCAATCACTTGTAGGCGCATGGCCTGGTCTGTACCAAAGAAACCGAGCTCGCTGATGTTCGTTGGGTCACTAATGTTCAGCACCCGAAGGCCACTCACAGAATCAGGAAGGCTAGTCCTCGTAATAACGACATAGGCGATATCACCAATGACCTGCACATCAGAGGCATAACCACTGGGTGTAGCAAAGGAACCGAGTTCGCTGATGTTCGCTGGATCACTGACGTCCAACACTCGCAAACCAAATTGATCGGCGACATAGGCGTTGTTGCCCACCACTTGCAGCGCCCGCGGAGAGCTGAGCACAACAAAGAAACCGAGCTCGGTGATATTCGCCGGGTTGCTTACGTCCAACACTCGCAGACCATTACTACCGCCCACATAAGCCTTGTTGCCCACCACTTGCAGCGTTCCCAGAAAGCCTGGCGTGTCGAAGAAACCCAGCTCGACGATATTCGACGGGTTGCTCACGTCCAACACCCGCAAAACACCGGTCCCATAGACGACATAAGCCGTGTTGCCCACCACATCCACAGTCTGCGGGGAGTCGGCCGTACCAAAGAAACCGAGTTCGCTCGACGGGATCGACACCGTCACTTCGGCGGTGAAGTTCTGCTTCAGAATATTGCTGTCGACCGTTCGCAGGCTAAACGGAGCGCCGAACTGATCACTAAAAATGACGGCGCCGTTCCGAAATTCGATTGCTCCAGCCGCGTCCGGATCGCTCAATTGCAGCGTGGCCGGTAATAATCCATCCGCAAAATCTTCTACAATCTTTTCAGTGCCGAGCCACCGTTCGATTTCGGCCTGAGTCGGTGCTCGACCAAGCAGACGATTGTAGGCTTTCGTCACGACGCGCTGGCCGTATTCGCGACTTCCTCGAACAGCAGCAACGACGCCCTCACGCAGCCCCTTGTCGCTCAGTTCGGCAAAGACGAATTTCGAATCCAGTGCGTCCAGTTCTTGTTGAGTCGCATTGCGGCCGAGCAGATCGCGGAATACCTGAGCCACAAACGCAGCGCCAGGACTTTCGGCCTGGCCGTTTCTGAACGTCAGACTGTCAAGCGTCGCTCCACCGGCGTGGCGGAGGTGAATTCCGGTCCATGTGGCCGGATCAAGATTCGCCGCAGAAAGCCCCAGATCTGCCTGCTCCAGAACAAACACATCGTTCACAAACAACTTTGCTGAACCGCTTCCGGAAGACGCCGCGAGATCGATTTCCAATCGAACATCAAAGCTTTGAAGCGTCGAAGTGATTTCGGCCGCACCCGTGCCGGCAACGAATTGGTCCTTGGTGAATCCAGCCGATCGAAGACGCCAATCTTTCCCGATATTGCCGACCGCAAACACGAAATCACCGCCAGCGCTCGTCCCGCCGGAGTGCAGGATTCCGAATTGCCATCCGTTGATGCCGGATTGTGTGGTGAGTTGTGCTGTCACGGTGATGTTGTCGCCGGAAAGGCCAAAATTTGTTGGCCGCATCTGTTGATTATCGCCGGCCGCCGACACGACGCCTGACGTCACCGTCATGCTGCCGCCGACATTGCTCACTTGAGTCCAACCGTCCTGTCCGATGAGGCTCCCGTCAGCAAGCTTATCAAAATCGTAGACCATGGTCGCGGTGCTAAGCCCTTCAACGCCGGCAACGTTGATTCGGATCGATTCGGTCAGATGAGACGGATCGGGCTGACTCAGGATCGGATTGAAGCCTGCGACCGTGAACACAAACGTACCGTTGCCGCTTGCGTTCAGCGCGGGAACAAAGACCGCGCTGCGGATCTCTGCCAGCGTGTACACGCCACCGACTGCTGCGACAACGACTCCGGAGGCACGTGTCAGTTCGATAGAGCCGAGTGACGCTGCCGGAACACTGCTAACCGTCAGAACCAGGTATGGCTGTTGCGGAGATGGCGGAGTGTAGTTAATCGCTCCCAGTCCAAGCGATCCGTGAATTGCGTTTTCCAGTAGCGTTGCGGAAGCTGGCGGAGCGACAATTCGAATCGGTGCGTCATTCAGAGACGTCACCGTAACCGTAATCGGCGGAGCATCGGAGAACTCGGATCCCTGAGAAACAGAGATTTTCAGAACACGCGAATGCGTCGTTGGAGCCGCACTGACGTTTTGGTAACGCACGCTGCGAAGAACGCTTTGATATTGCTCGGGCGTTGCGCGTCCACTAAGGGACAGCACACCGTTTTCGGCGTCGAAACGGCCATCGATGATAACGGCGTTGCCATTCTTATCCGGTTGGTTTTTGAAGGCCACGAACGTCAGCACATCTTCGCCCGGCACGTAGCCGTCGATGAAGACTTCGGCTGATGTCACCAACACAGCACCGCGCCCACTTTCGTGAGCTTCATCGTGCTGGCCGATCTTGATGTCGGCGGCAACCACAACAGGCGGGTTACCTTCGGTAAAGCCGACTCCAGTGGTGGTGGCGGTGACCTCTGACGCAACGACGTCGGTGGCAACGTCCAACAACAAGTGGATCGGAGCGCTGAATGAGTTGCCGTCCCGCACTACGACATCCAACTGTTTGAGGCTCGCGATCGGATTGACTCGCGTGTTGGAGTACTGAACCGATCGCAACGCGGCCTGATATTGCGAGACTGTCGCCGAACCGGTTAGAGTCAGCAAACCTTTGGCCTGGTCAAACGTGCCTGTGATGCCGTTCTGGTTGGTAAACCGCAGGCGATCCTGATCGTTCAGGTAGTCCCAGACGAATTTCACGGTCGCACCGGTCAGCATACCACCGGCATACACCACGTTGATGTTCGCATCTAGCGACTTAGTCGTCTGCCCGGTTGTGTATTCCAATACGCCCATCCCGGCCTGAACGACGGGCAGTGCTTCGAACTGAGCCGTCATTGACTTCGATTGGGACTTGGTAAATCCGTCGAACACGGTGAAGGTAATCGTGCGAGCAACACCATCATGCAGCAGACTGCGGTTCGAGTAGCTGACGCGTTGCAAAACGTATTCGTAGAAGTCAACCGGCACGTCGCCGGTGATGGTCAGTACGCCATTCATCACATCATAGCTGCTGTCCATGCCCACCAGCAGTCCGTCCGTGCTCAGGAAATCGCTACCAGCGATAAAGTTACCTGTGAACGCCACGTCAACGCGCACCAGCGAATCGATTTCTTGGTTGCCTGCGGTGAGAGTCAGTTTCGGAGCGAGCGTAATGCTGAGGTCACGGTTGACTTTGCGAGCTGTTTCAGTTGGCAGACTCCCGACGACAGCGCTTTGCAGAGCGGTATTGGCCGCCAAAACCAGCAATCGCTGATGCGCATGGCCGGTTGAATTCATCGCGTTGCCATCGTCCATCGTGATGTCGATCTTACGAATTCCTGGCGTGGCCTTGGTCTGGGTGTTGCGGTATTTCACGCTTGACAGTGCTGCTGACCAAGCACGCTGTCCGGCTTCACCGGTCAGAACCAGTTGACCTTTCATGGCATCGAATCGCCCGGTGATGCTGTGAGCGGTCTCGTAGATTAGGACATCTTCACCCTGACGATACGAATCCGCATCCAGCGTGATCACAGCTCGCCGCAGAGTTGCACTGTCGGTGTCTTGAACGGTGATCGATGGCAGCAGCGAAACTGCCGTGGAACTGCCGGAAACGTAAGTGGATCCCATCCCCGTTGTCACCATCGGAGCCTGATTCATCGCGATGATGTAAACCGCGATGCTGGTTGCCGCGACGTTGGAAGCACGATCGCCCAACTGCACTCGCAAAGTGCGCTCACCCGACCCAAGAGAACTGAATGTGGTCAGTGCGATGGCTCGCCGGTATTTCTCGACGACGTTTGAACCGGTCAAATACAGCGTGCCGGTTGTCGAATCAAACGAGGCTTTAATCCCAAGCGAATTCTGCAATTGTCGCGCGAGGCCGAGCACATCCTTTGCAGGATCGAAACCATCAATTTGTATCATGGCCGATTGGATGTGCCCGGACGCCGCGCTGGCAATTCGAACATCTCTCAAAAGGTGTGCATCAGAACCTTGCTCATAGCTGAGCGGCAATGAATCAACTCCATCGGACGACCCTACCGTCAGTGCTTGCGCTGTCAACTGTATAGAATCGGTGTGGACGTTAAACGAGAATTCTGGGAATCGGTTGACCGTTAATTCAAGACGATCGTCGAAGAAAGCGTTTTCGTACGATTTATAGGTTAGGCCATCGAGCATTCTGTTGATCGCGGCAGCCGTCCCGATCAATTGCATGCGACCGGTTCCGTTGCCTTTGATAATCACCCCGGGTGCTACGAAATCAGATGTCGTCGCTGTCTCCGGGTTCAGCAGTGTGTCTGTCAGTGCGGCAGCGTCGGCAGCCGTGATTTTGCCATCACCGTTGACGTCGTACATAGGCGTGCTGGCCAACGTCGATCGCTGGGATGGCAACTGACCGCCAGCGGACTGCAACGCCGGGTTATTCAGCATCGAAATCAAATTGAGTGCATCACCAACCTGGGTGCCTCCGCTGCCGTCCACGTCAGTCGCGTTATTGATGTTGGTCCAGGGAGTCGCCTGTTGTGGATCGAGCGTCAGATTGCCACGATCCACGTCAAGGGTCACGACCAAACTAGCATCGGGGTCATGAACGGCAAGCGGATCGCTGAATGAAATGGCATTCTGCTTGCTGGAGGAGAACACCAGCGACTGGTTGGTTCCAAAGCTATGTTCGCCCGGCAGTGAGATGGTGGGACTGAAGTTCGGCGGCGTGATGGCGGCGGAGTAGTTGCTGTCGACGGGAATATTGGAGCCATCATAGATCCGGCCGTAGACATACAGTTTCTCACTTGGATTGTATGGTACGGATGAAAAGGCTACCAAGTCCGACCACTGGTAAGTCAGCTCGCCTTCCTTAAACGCGAGTCCAGATTTCAGGAGATGGCCGTTGTGCCCGGTTGCGTCTGTGTCGACAAACAGTTCGATGGTCGTTGTGTCAGGGAGCTGCGATGAACCCGTGAAACGAATGATGCCACCGGGGCCATCGGGATCCAATGACACTTTGCCGATGGTCAGTTCCGGCGGGGCCACGTCGCGGTCCGAGTTAAAGCCGTCCAACTCGCCTTGCGTATCGGGAACCAGGAAGACCAGATTGCGTTCGCCGGTCCCTGCGATTTGCACGCTAAACCGCTTGGATGTTGAAAAACAGAAAGGGCAAATCCCGATTGAGCCTTCGGCAATACCGAACAGTTCGCCTCCAAAGTTTGCTGTGACGTCGACTTTCCCTTCGAGAATCGTCAGATCGATCTCTGCCTGGACCCTAGCGAAGTCATTTCGGCGGTCATTGTCATTTGGACGGATCTGCATGTAGACCTGGAATGTTCCAAGTTTTTGGCCTCCAATGATGGGGAGCGTGTCGGGGACGACGACGGCCATCTCGGATCGGAACGTCATGTTGAGTTGGCGATCGAGTTTGAACTCCAGCTGGCCTTGGAAGATGCCGCCGGGAAGCACACGCATATTTGCATCGATCGTGATGAATTCGCCGGTATTACTCTTAAAGTAGATCTTAACCGTGCCTTCGGCCTCGCCGACAAAACCCTCCAGTACCGAGACCGTCCCCTTGAGCGTCAGACTTGTCTCCGAAACGTTCTTGATGAAGGTAAGCTCTCCCGACACTTTGACCAGGCTCGCCGTCTGGCCGAAGATACTGATCGAGGGTCCGAGACTGCCGGTGACCTTAACTCTGACCAATAGCTCGTCCGTCTTCACAAATCCCCGAATCTCCCCTTCGATGCTCGTCAGGAACACTCCTGTGTTCCCGATCTGAATCCCCGGGTTCTCTTTGGCCACCTTCACGCTGATAGCGTTCAGTTTCCCATCGATGAGTTCGAATCCGGCGCCGACCGTCAGCCCGCCTGGCAGAGTCACTTCTCCCTCGCCGCTGATCGTGGTCACGCCTTCGTCATCAAGTTCGAACGAGAAGGATGCTTTCGCATGAATAGGCCCGATGTCCGCTTCGGCACTCAGTTCGAGCCCTCGGACTTCGACCTGTCCAGTCTCGGTGTTGATCAGCAGGCCCTTGCCAGGGAATGCCGCTGTTGCTGTAAATCCTTTAAACCCGCCAATCGCGCCCACCGTGACCGTCAATCCGCCGGTCACTGTCACTTCGCTGTCGCTACGCGAGTAAGTGATACTCAGGTCTTTTGCTTCTGCACCAACACTAAACAGGGTGAACTTCGCATTGGTGGTCAAACTGAGGTGTTCAAGTTTTCCCTCCTTAATGATCAGCCCTGGAGATTCTATAGTACCTAAGCTGAATTCAATGTTTTCGAAGAACGTGCTTTTCTTAGTAACGTTCGTGGCATCCGTGCCTCCAGCATCTGCAGCATCTGCAGCATCTGCAGCATCTCCAGCACCAGTTGTCAAAGACACCGATCCGTAAGCCGTGAATTCTTCTGTTTTAGAGTCGTAGCTCAGGCCACCTGAACTGATCAACAGAGACATTCCGAACAGGTTTATTTTCGTATTGTTGGTAAAGCCCGCATTGACTTTGGTTATCTGTCCTCCTTGAATCTCAAGCCCCAGAGACACTCCAAAGTTGATGGGGTCCTCACCCGTTGTCGCTTCAAACTCGAAATCTGCAGCACCGCTAATCGTTAGTGTTTCGGGAACTGTTTCGCCCTCTGCCTCATGCTCTGCCGTCCACGTCAACTCACCGCTTGGCGTGATCTTGACTCCGCCGAACGTTAATGCAGAACGTATACACGTTGTATCTTCCTTCGCGCATGGTTCTCCCTTATCGGTGACCGAAAAGGTGCCTTCGAACGCCTTGACCTTAGTTGGGTCATCGCTTGACAGGGTGAGTTTGGCGAACACATTAACCGTAGCGCCTCCGACGTTAAACTCAATCGTACCTTCAAGAACGATATCGTCCCCTTCGGCTTCGCCCCCTTCGGCCTCGCCAGCCAAATTCACTTCGCCCTCGCCCTTCGGCGTTCGCTTCAGATTCTTCGTGGGAATCGTCACTCCGGCCAGGGTGATGGTACCCGGCACAATCCCGCGCCCAGACACAGCTCCGTTCTGGATGAATAGATTCTGAGATTCCTTGCCTTCACCAATCGTCACTTCTTTTTCGACGTCCTGGAACGTGCCGTCGTTGCGAGGCTTCGTGAATTTCTGGATACCTTTGCCGGACAGCACAAAACGGCCCTTCTCGCCATCGGGTATTTGATACGTAGCGATAAGCTCCGTGGTTAACGTGATGTCTTGAATAGTCTGACCTCGATCAAACGAAATCGTCGCCCCTTTGGCCAACTGGAGATGGCCGTATAAATCATCCAATTCCAGAGGTAGATCGATTTTCTTGGCACTCAAGAACGAGTCGCCAATTTTCAATTTCACGGGGCCGTCTGACGTGTAGCTGTATTTCCAACCATTTTGATAAGAAAACGAAATCTGTCCTTTCGCGGGTTTGGTGACGTCGTTTGCATCCATAACTTCCATACCGCCAAGGAAGAGTCCTCCTTCGACTTGTATGTTCTTATCCGGCACGGACGTCGTCGGAACGACGACTCCGTCAAGGACAAACGTCAATTGCGTCTCTTTGGTAAAGGTCCTCACCCAACCTGCTGGCTTTGTTTCCAACTCCAGACCGGTCGTCGTTAAACCCACTCCATTTTTAAAGAAAGAAAATTTATTTTCATTGGATAGAACGAAGGTGGGCAAAACGTCATTGTCCAAAATAGGATCGCCGTTGCTATCCACCTTCACCTTTGCCAGAAGTTGCGTATTGATCTCGTCAGTGATCCCTTGCCTCTCAGAACTCAAGTAGTAGAGTGTGCCTCGATCACTATGGTAAAAACTTTCTCTTGTGACGTTTGTCTCAACGCCCGTAATCGGACAAAGGCCATCAATAGCGCAGGAATAGCTATCCTCAAAGCTCTTCGAACGTACATTTTCACCATCTCGAGAAAGATTCGGAGACAACATCTCGGCTGTGTAAACGACGCTATCCGTCCCAAACGGTTCACTGGAGAAAGCCGTGAACCTGTTTTCGTTGTCCGCAATCACGATCGACGCCGGGGTTGGGTCAAAAGGAATTACTTCGCCATCTGCGTACTTTACGCTTGTAAGTGTGACGACAATGGACTCATCACCTTCGATGAAATGGTCTTCCAATGCGGTCACGTTGATATAAGCAACTGCGTCTTGGAAACCAAACGTAACAGGAATTTGAACGGAACCGCTTAGCGCTGTGTAGTCGCGGCCTGGTCTGGCAGTTCCTGAGACCGTGTAGTTAGCTGTTATGGGAACATCTCTTCTACTTCTACCATCGACAGGCATGTAGACAACAAACGCTCGATCGTCGAGAGGAAATGTAGGCCCACCTTCGAATACATTTTTGAGCGCGAAGACGGTAGGTTTAAGTATGTCTGGGCGTATATCTTGGATTGTCCTATCGTCTAGGATATCCTTTTCCACTGTGGTCGATTTCTTGAAGTCTTCAGTCTCTCCAAAACCTACCGATATATCGTATTGGTCCGATTGCAGTCGGCCGCGACCCGTCATTTTGAGTTCTCTGCTAGACGGATTGTAGTGGGCCTTTAAATGTCTAAAGCTTGACAAAAAATGGAGCTTAGGATCTTTGCCGTTGTCATTGAATACCGTCAACGAATCAACGGGGATGTCGAACGCATCAATTCGACCATTGGTAACGATAATCCCTTGACTTGTTACGTTTCTTACATTTCCAACGGCCCCGCCTAAGTTGATCGCAAGTCTATCCAATCCCACATTTAGCTTCGCAACAGTCTTTCCATTTCGCATGTGAGTCAGAATCTGTCCGCCCCCACGAATGCTGTACCGTGGTCCAATGCTTCCTTCCTTCTCTGCGGGCTGGTACTCGACCTTCATCTTCAATTGCGGGTCGGAATTGTTCGCATCATTTGTGAACTTCAGCGTTCCAATCTCGAATGCTTGGACAGGAAAACTAAAGCTTTCCACCAAACCTCGCTTTAGTGTCCATTCGATTTCCGCACCTTCAAACGTGACCTTAGGACCGAGCGCTTCATCAAATGCGCGCGTTTGCTCGTCGCGTATTCGCTTTTCCTCAGCCGTATATGGGCGAGTTGCAGATGTGACCCTTTGCTTTTGCTCGTTCGTCAATTTGTCGAGGTCTTCAACTTCCTTTCCGTCGAGGAGGGTTATTACTTTCTCTTCCGGCTTCTGGGCAATTTCTTCGGAGGTCTTACCTGAGAATTTCGCTTTGTTAGCTCCTGTGTTGAAATTCAAGATGCCGCTTCGCAGGTTCACTTTGACGGCTGCGGAGTTGGCAGAGTTGCTCACTGTAAACTTGACGGACCCAATGGTGAACTCTCTCGCCACTGCGGACTTGGTCTTGCCCAGCAGAATTTGGCCATCCTTGATGTATAAGTAGGAATCGTCCCCTCCCTTTCCGAATTCCAGCTCAGCGTGTCCGGCTTCGAAACTGACGCGCGCCTTGCCGCTAAGTTTGAACTCCTTGGTTGTTCCGTCGTATTGCATATTCGCTGACTCGAACTTGTATTCTGATCCGCCCAGTTTCAGCGTCAGCGGCTGAGTTTTCGAGAGTTCTTCGTTGCGAGGTGATCTCAACGCCACTGAACCGGTGGCAATAACCGCCGTCACCGTTGTCGCGGTCAGTTCAAGTTGGTTTCCACCCGTAAGCTCAATTCCGGCTCCGTTCAACGCATCGAAGCTCAAGAATCCGTTCATCCGCAGACGACTGTTATCACCAACAATGAGTATGCCCAGGCTTGATGCCTTGAACGATATGTTGCCGGAGACTTGCCATTCAATAGCATGGTCCGGATCGATCTGATAGCGCGACGCTCCGATGAGAAAGGATAGAGGAATGAGGATATTCTGCCCGGAGCCATCAGCACCGGACATCAGGTCCACCACTTTGCCCTGAGTCCTCGCCGAAATGACTCCGTCTGTTCTTAACATCGGGCCAAACGCATTTGGATCGATCTTGACACCACGACGCAAATGCAATAACGGTTCAAAAGACTTGCCTGCTGACGGTATCATGCCGATGTCGATGCTACCTTTCGATGAGTGAGTTCCATTCTGATCCATAAAGATCACAGGGTCATTCTTCGTGCCGGGAGCAACTTCTTTCTCAGCCGTAAAGGTGCCGGTGGAAACGAAACGCAGTTGACCGTAATCCAGTATAGCGCGACCCGGTTCTTGGAACTTTTCAACGGCGCCGATATCGACTCCTTCGCCGGAAATTCTCGGAGCACCTATCTGGTCTGTGAATCGACTCGAATCAAACCAACGAATCTCGCCTGCGTCGATGGCTTTGTTGGAGTCTTTGGTGCCCACCAGAGCGTGAGTCAATATTTCTTCTAGACCCGTGAATGTGTTTCCGCCGCTTTTCCTCTTCAGATTGGTGTCAATCACCGTAGTGACAACCATGTTCTGAGATCCGTTCCCAACAATGTTGCCTTGCATGCCATTCTTCAGGCCAGCCGCAGGATCCACGGGACCGGTCCACTGCACCGACGACACCAGGTTGTTGCTGCTCTTCGACGAGATATTCCCCGCGAGATCCTGCGCGAAACCAGACACCAGATTCCCATTAAGTATGCCAGTGGTCAGGTTGCCGGCAATAATGGAATTATGAATTACGAGATTTGCACCTGGTTCAGCAAAGATCGCCCCGCCGTCGCCGTCTCCTCCCGCATTGGTAATGCGATTGTTTGTGATCGTGCTGTTGACAATCGACGCGGAACCGCTGCCAACGTACACCCCACTGCCTTTACGTTCTGCGGTGTTATCGGAGATCGTGCTGTTGACAATGGTCAATTTCCCGCTCACCGAATGAATTGCTCTGCCCGCTGGGGAGGCACTGCGGTTGCCGTAAATAGTGCTGGAGTTAATTTGCAATTGGCCCTCATTTACAACGGACTGAAGCCTTTGCGATCCCGTGATCTCAAGCCCAAAAAACTCTGCAGACACGCCTGGGTTCACCCACAGCATCGCTGGATAGATGCTTAGATCGATCGTCACGGGGCCTCGGATGGTCGTCTTATTCCCGCCAGTTTCGGTGAGTGTGAGCCTAGAAGTGGGGGAGATTTTACGGACATTGGGAGCGAATACAATCGTTTCGGCTTCGTTGTTTTTGTTTGCCACCTCCTCAATTGCCCACCGCAATGAGCCTATGATTGGCGTTGCCCCAGCTGCATAGTCGAGTTCGTTGGTCACCGTAATGTCTCGTTTGACACTTGGATCCAGACCTTCAAGGGGGCCGATATCAATTGCAGTGCCTTCGATTCTGGATGAGCCTCGCTGGTCGAGTTTTGGCTCGAAAGTGAAGAGGTTTGAGTCACCAGCGTCGATGGCGAGGCTGCCATCGACCAATGCATGCGTTAAGATGTTTCTCAGATCAACAAATGTGTTCCCGCCGTCTTGCCTTTTCAGATTCGTGTCGATCACCTCCGAGACATCGACGCCATCGGTGTTCTGGTTGTTGCCAGTATTAAGCACAACGTGCTCGGTGACCACAACCTCCCTCTCGGTGACAACGCCAACCAGGTTATGGCTACTGGATGATCTTATTGAATCAAATGATCTCACATCTTCGACGGAATTGCCGGCGACGATCGAATTGTGAAGAGTGAATAATCCGGAAGGTCGAAAGAACCTGATTGAGCTGTTGTTACCATCGATCCCGACTCGATTGCCTGTGATGATGCTGTTGACGACGATCGTACTACTACTTACACCGAAGGTTGAATCGCCCTTTACAGCCGTAGCACCTGGGTTATTAGAAATCGTGCTGTTGACAATTGTCACCGTCGCAAAGTTGAGGATGGTCCAATCCCCCGCGTTTCCATGAATCGTGCTGTCTCGAATCAGCAAAACTGCTTCGTTGCGAATGGCACCTTGTTTCGCGCCCGTGATCTCCAGACCGACGAATTCAACGCCGGTACCGGACACCTGTAACGGGGCGTTACCTAGGTTGATCGTGGCAGGGCCCACGATCCTGGTATCTTTCTTGATTTCCAGAACCGAGCCCGTGAGCGTGATTGTCTGGGCGTTGTTGGCAAACGTGATGATGTCGGCTTCGTTGCTGCTGTTAGCACTTTCAATCGCCGCGCGCAGGGAACCGTCGCCGGAGTCGTTTCCGTTGGTCACGATCAGCGCGGCCATCAAATGGCGATCTTCTAGCTTCTCCAGAAACGACCTGCGTTTTGCTTTCACGCGGAGTCTTCGCAAACGCTCGTTGCGGCGTTCGCTGGCACGGCTCATGTCGTTTTGAAATTTGCGTAGAAATGGAATCATGGGAGAGATCTCGAGGAGCTTTTTGACGGTAAGGTGCAGTCGAATGCGCAGGCCCAAGCGAACTCGGGTACATAGAACTAATGTTCAGCCAGTCACAAAGTCCGACAAAAAGCCTATACATTCCGTACCATTTAACGGAAAATCCGCATGCAACGCGATTTTTGGCTGAATAATGGCAGAGATGAGTCAATGCACTCGCCCTGAGAATGAGTCGGTCGTAAAAAGAGAGCGCCCAGGAATGCGTAATTACCAAACGATTGCGTTTTCAAAGAGATAGTCGTGGGTTCTTGAGCCTGAGGCGCGAGCCGATCCTGTCGCGGAAACGGCTAGTGCTTGGGTGTGAAAATTTGGGGTTGTGGCGTTTTAAGTTTGCGCACTTTTTGTTCCGAAGTCTGATGTGGTTACCAAAAGGGATTCCGATGGCTTCATGCCCAATGCACCCACTTTTACGGCCTGAGTTTAAGCCCGATAGGGCTGACACACCATGTGCCGGGGTCGAAGGCCCCGGTATCGATTCATACTGAAATGCAAAGGCCTGAAAGGCCGACACACCAATCGACCAATCTTCATTTTGCATAGTTATCTTGAGCTTCCCACTATGTGTTGGCATGTGTCAGCCCTTCGGGCTTTTGAGCTCCAACTGGTTCAAAAACCGGTGGTTATCACCACCGGCAGAGGATGTGCCAGCCCCTTCGGGCTTAAACTCAAGAGCCGGCCAGTCGGGGCAGCGAAAGACGAGTTTGCCTGCGAGCACTCCGACGCGTTTATTCTTTGTCGGCGTCTGCAGTAGGCTGGACTGGCACAAACGACGTGGCGGCCGCTTTGAAGTAACCGGCGGCATGAGCGAGAATCTTTGCAGCCGCCTGCGGATCGGCGTCCGCGTTTTCCAGCGCTTGCTGACTGTTCATTAAGTGCTGCTGGAATGTCGCCTTTTGTGCTTCTAGATTCGTTCCATCCAGCGATTTGTCGAGTTGGTCCTTCAGGAAGGAAAGCTGGCCATTGGGCTCGCCCGGAACCGTGTCGTCCGTGGACAGGCTCTTCGAGATCGTTTCCAGACACTGTGCGACCTGACCCAGCCAGTTCGCCGCTCCGAGCGCTTTCATCATCTCGGGACCGACCGCATCTTTGATGGCCCCGATGATGCCTCCGAAGATCTTTCCAATGGTATCAAAGCCATTTCCCATCGATTCGCCGAGCTTCTCGTTCAAGTCAAGTTTGAATTCGATTTTCTTTTCTTCGGCCACGGGAGCGTCCTGGATTTGGTTCATGGGGTACACTTTCGAAGGAGTTGTAGTTGATTGGCGTTCAACGTGCAACGCTGGCCTTAGGTCGGGCCTCACATCACTAATGGGCAACTGCCCCTGAGGTCCGACAGGCAGCCGTTCGGATTTTTGTCAATTGGGACTGGCTTTGGTTCCAAATAGGGGGGCATTTCGAGACACCTTAGAGTAGTATGGACCTTGTGGCATCATGTTGTATCGGCTCGTCGGCGACACCCACCGGAACGCATAACCGGTATTTGAACTATGGATAACCAATCAGTTACAGGCTGGATTGACCAGCTTTCCGATGGGAATGATCAGGCGGCCGAACAGCTTTGGCAGCACATTTCCGCACGCCTGCGGGAGTTCGCTCGGCAGAGACTCGACGCGGCGACGCTTCGCCGTTACGACGAAGATGACGCCGCGAACAGTGCGTTCCATAGCCTCTGTCGCGGTCTTGCCGATGGTTGCATGGAAGCCGAGAATCGCGACGCTCTTTGGGGCCTGCTGGCCGTCATTACGTCCCGGAAAATCTCGGCACAACGGCGATTTTTAAATCGTCAGAAGCGTGGCGGGGGGAACATTCGGGGTGAATCTGGGTTTGCTGAATTTGGTGACGTTGGCATCAACGCTGTCGAAAGCGACCAGTTGACGCCTGATGTCCTGGTCGAAGTCTCGGAAAGTTGTACACAACTGCTCAGTACACTTCCCGACGAAACGATGCAGAAGATCGTATTGCTTAAGTTTCAGGGGGACACCAACGGAGAAGTCGCCGGCAAACTAAAGTGCACTCGGCGAACCATTGAACGAAAACTGGAACGAATCCGCAGAATCTGGGTTGAGGCAGGACTGCACGACGGCGTGCTGTGACAGGCCCCGAATGATAGGCCCCCAATGATAGGCCCGCCGCGTAGGGCGAGCCGCGAGTTGAAGTGTACCGCCTGAGCCTGAGGTGTAAAAAACTGGGATTGCAGCAACTTTGGTTTGCCCAACTTATGTTCCAAACCAGGCAACATTGCGCAGCGGTTGTTGGTCTAACTCCCCTTCTCCTCCTTGGGAGACTGCTGAATTTATAAGTTTGCCTCTAGGCAACGTCTTTATCACAACTTTATCACAACCCGGCGCGTGAGCGAGGGGCCGAGAATCCCTCGCTCACGCGTCGGAATGTGATTAAATCAGAAGCCTCTCGAGGAAGAGAAGGGGAGAAAAAATCACATGATCTCGCTCGCTGCGTTGCTAATGTTACTTCCAATCGAACGGAACAAAAACGTCACTTCCAATTCACAATGCAATACCAAACTTTTAACACCCCAACCTGGGGCGCCTAGGGTTCAACTAGATTTAGATTGGTAGATTCTAACCTGCAGCTCGCCTCGTTAGCCGCTTCGTGCGGCAATGTAGCCTACGGGAATCCGAGAAGGGCCAAGCCATTTGTGATCTGAAGTGGTTTCCCGAGGCGATTTTTGTCGGAGATCACCACCGATTGATCATTAGTGGTGTACGATGGCACAATTTGATTCGAATCCGATGAACGACCCCTTGCTCAGGAATGACTCCTATCAGTCACTCACCGATCAGCAACTCTCCAAGATTGACGAGTTGTGTGACCGTTTCGATCGAGAGTTGCAAAACGGGGACGCACCGCGCATGGAAGCATTCCTGGCAGAGGCTCCGGAAGACGCCCGGGATGGACTGCTGGCAGAACTGCTGGCCATGGAACTTGAAGACTGGAATAGGCAGGGGGATCAACCGCATCCGGACGACTACGTCCAGCGATTCCCGCAACAGGTGAGCGTCATCGCTAGCGTGTTTGCCCGCGTGGCAAAAACGCCGTTCCGGGGAAATGCTCAGACTTTGCTACCGGGGGGCAGGCCCCCTGTTCTGGCCAACTTTCGCCTCATTGAAGAAATCGGTCGCGGGGGAATGGGCGTCGTCTGGCTGGCCGAACAGGATGAGCCGGTCAAACGTCGGGTGGCAATCAAGCTCATCAAGGCGGACTTGAACTCGAAGGATGTGCTCGCCCGGTTTGATGCCGAAAAACAAGCGTTGGCGATGATGGATCATCCCAATATCGCGCGAGTGCTGGATGCTGGCACCACAGATGAAGGTCGTCCGTACTTTGTGATGGAACTGGTCGAGGGAGTTCCCATCACTGGGTACTGCGATGACAACAAACTGAGTGTTGACGAGCGACTGAAGTTGTTCGCTGTTGTTTGCAAAGCGGTACAGCATGCTCACCAGAAGGGAATCATTCACCGCGATTTAAAGCCGTCGAATGTGCTCGTCACCGTCGTTGATGGCGATGCTGTCCCCAAAGTGATCGACTTCGGCTTGGCGAAAGCTGTTGAGCAGAACGTGATGCTATCTGACATGACGATGCAGACGGAGTTCGGTAAGGTAGTCGGCACCGTACAATATATGTCGCCCGAGCAAGCTGAACTGAAGGGGCCGGATGCTGAGAATATTGACACTCGGACGGATGTCTATTCGCTCGGGGTCATGCTATATGAGCTGCTGACGGGCTCCACTCCACTGGATAAAGAAACGTTAGGGCGAAACGCCCTACTCATTGTACTTGAAATCATCCGAAAGGAAGACCCTCCTCGCCCTAGCAAGCGATTGAGTTCGTCATCGGGCGCGGTGAATTCCGCAGTCAGCGACTTGCGAAGACTGCATCCCACAAGGCTGCAGCAACTTCTGCGGGGGGAACTCGATTGGGTCGTGATGAAGGCCCTGGAGAAAGATCCTGCCCGCCGATATCAAACCGCGAATGATTTGGGCCATGACCTGTCCAACTATTTGACTGGCGAAGCCGTGAGTGCCCGGCCACCTTCGACGTGGTACCAGGTTCGGAAGTTTGCGAAACGACATCGCGGCCTGGTCGCTGCACTTCTCGCGATTGGTATCACACTGCTAATCGGGATCATCGGAACGACTTACGGACTGCTTCAAGCGAACCAGAAAACCCAACTCGCGGAACGAAAGTCGCAAGAAGCGTTGGAAGAACGTGCCAACGCCCTCGACGCGGAAGGAAGAGCTACGGTCGATTCTCAACGTGCACGCGATTCCGAAGCGGCAGCAAAGTTTCAGCTTGCTGTTGCCAGGTACGATGCGGACCGAGCGGTGGAGGCTCGAACGCTGCTACATCAGATCCCACACGAATACCGTGACAACTTCGAGTGGCACTATTGCAACCGGCGTTTCCAAGGCAGCGACATCACGTGCTATGGACACACGAGCGATGTGGTCGAGGTCGCTTTTACGCCTGACGGAAAGCGGGTGGTTTCGGCCGGCAAAGGGGGGACGATCCGATTATGGGATGCGGCTACTGGTGAGCAACTTAGTACACTTCAAGGGCATGAAGGACGCATCGACGGTCTTGCTGTTAGCCCGGACGGCTCTTCCATTGCGTCGGCGGGGAGTGATGCGAAGATCAGGCTGTGGGATGCAAAATCAGGTGACATCATCCACACGATCAGTGGACATCAAGGAGCTATCAACGGGCTTGCCTTCAATCCCACCGGAGATCGAATCGCGTCGGCATCGTCAGATAAAACCGTCAAAGTATGGGACCCGAAATCGGGCAAGGAGTTATTCACAGCTACCGGGCACACTGCGTCCGTGTCGGGTGTCGCCTTCAGTCCGGACGGCAAGCAACTTGCTTCGACGAGTAGTGGTGATGCAACGATTCAAATCTGGGACTCACAAACTGGGGAGCAAATCAAAGTCGTCAACCATCCCTATCCGGAAATGCGACGCCTGGCGTTCAGTCCGGATGGTACTCGGTTGGCGGCCGTCACGTATAGTGTTTGCATGCTGTGGGATACGCAAACCTGGGAACATCTCGGCGAAGTGTGTCGACACAATCGAGTTGTTCGATGCGTCGCCTACAGTCCGGACGGAACTCTGTTGGCGACCGCTGGTGATTCTACGGAAATCAAGCTCTGGGACACTCGAACGGGCAACTTGATCAATACGCTCAATGGACACGCCAAAATGGTATGGGGCCTCGCCTTTAGTCCTGACGGCGCGCGACTTGTCTCCGGTAGCAGGGACGGAACCGTCCGGATCTGGAGTACTCACGGCGATAACGACCTCACATTGGGTGGGCACTCCGGATTTGTGCATTGCGTCGCCTTTAGTTCGGATGGCAGGCAACTCGCATCGGGATCAGAATCAGTCATCCTGCGGGAAGCGCAGTCGGGCGATGCCAAGTTCAAGCTGACTGGGCATGCGGCTAAAGTCAACGAGCTGTCCTTCAGCCCAAACGGGACTCGGCTCGCTTCGGCATCAGATGACAACACGGTTCGCCTGTGGAACACCGAAACGGGTGAAGAAGTCGCCGTCTTGAATGGGCATACCGGTAGTGTTACCGGAGTGGCGTACAGTCCGGACGAAAATAGACTCGTATCGTCAAGTCGGGACGGAACGATCAAACTCTGGGACTCGCAAACACATGTAGAAACCGCGACGCTCAGGGGCCATCATGGAACGGTCTATCGTGTTGCATTCAGCCCAAATGGCTCCTGCATTGCGTCCGCAGGCTATGACAACACAGTCAAGCTATGGGACGTAGAGACCGGCAGTGAAATACGAACGTTCACTGGACACACCGGGCTCGTAAGGTCAGTGGCGTTTGACCAAGCGGGCAAGCGACTTGTATCAGGCGGCTATGACACAAAGATCCGGGTATGGGATGTTGCCTCAGGCAAGCAAATTGCGACCGCCCATGCCAGCAGTGGCGCAGTATTTGGGGTCGCCTTCACGCCTGATGGCAAACGGTTCGCAGCCTGTGGGACCGACCATTCCGTTCATCTGATCGAAACCTTGAGCGGTCAGGAGATCATGACCTTTTTTCCCGGCAAAGATGGTGTGGAATCCGTCGCGTTCAGCCCTGATGGCACACGGCTGGCCGGTGCCGTCGCCGGAATAGGCAACATACGAATCTGGGACGCACCGCACCAGCACAAAACCGCGGTCCTCAGTGAACACACCGACACCGTGGCAAGCGTAACCTTCAGCCTCGATGGTTCACGGATCTACTCGGAGTCGGAAAATGAAAAACTGGTATGGAATGTCGCGACGCGCGAGACGATTTCAGATGCAACGTGGGAGCCGCCAGAAGTGATCACCCACGCTTCTCCCGATAGTCGATGGTTTGTGATCACCGAGTCCAACAACGTCGTGCTGGTCGATCGGGGATACAAGAATACTCCCGACGAGAAAGCACGGCGAAAAACGAAGTCGAGCTTTGATTCGTTTCTACATCAAAAGCATGCGACGGACGCCACCACAGCGAAGAATTGGTATGCGGCAACGTTTCATTTTGCGTTGCTGATGAAGAACGATCCTGGTCGGGCGGCACTTTACGATGGCCTTCATCTATCTTATCAAAACCTTGCATCGCAGTTTGAGGTGGAAGCTCGCGATATCGAACTCCACGTTGCGACGGTCGTCAAGGAATCTCTCAAGCTCCCACGTGGCAATGAACCCTAACCCCGAATGGCGTTGGATTAAGCCTGTACTCGTAGCGGAAGTTGTAAAACTTCCTGGAGTTCGAGGCACTGCTGGAACTCTTCCGAGATTCCATTGCATGCGATCTCAACGCCATTCCCCCCCGGCTTTGAAGAACTCTAGTAATCCAAAATTGCAAAGTGCTTGCACGTCGTGCTATTGCTTTCCATCAGTTGAAGGGAGGAGGCCACCGCTCTAAACATGTTTTCTATGAGTTTACCGAAGCAATTCATTGCTCGGGAGGGTGAGGCTCCTGCCGAACCATTGCACCGCTGGATCGGCAGGAGCCTCGCCCTCCAGATGGTAGACGCCATATCATTGCCCCAATCCTTCCTGCAACTGTTTCGCTGTCACTTCTCCTTCCCAACGGCTAATCGCAACGGTCGCGACTCCATTGCCAATAAAATTGGTCAGTGCGCGGCACTCGCTCATGAATCGATCGATGCCTAGCAAGAGACCGAGCGATTCAATCGGTATACCAGGCACCGCTTGCAAGGTTGCTGCCAAGGTTACGAAGCCCGCCCCGGTTACCCCACTCGCTCCCTTGGATGTCAACATCGCAACCAACAATAAACTGACTTGTTGCCACAGGGTTAAATGCGTGTTTGTCGCCTGTGCCAGGAATACGGCAGCCATCGTCATGTAGATGTTGGTCCCGTCTAAGTTAAAACTGTATCCAGTAGGAACGACTAGCCCAACTGTTGATTTCGAACATCCTAACCGTTCCATTTTTTCGATGAGGCGGGGCATCGCGGTTTCGGAGGAACTGGTGCCTAATACCAAAAGCAGTTCGTCTTTGATGTAGGCAAGGAATCGAAACACGGAGAAACCGCAAAAGGCCGAAATCCCTCCCAGCACAAATACGACGAACAACCCGGAGGTGAGATAGAAGCCCACCATTAGCCAAGCGAGTTGCCCGAGCGCTCCCACTCCGTGAGCGCCGACCGCATAGCCCATAGCTCCCAATGCCCCAATGGGAGCCAGCTTGACCACCATGCCCATGACGACAAAGAACATGCTGCCGATTTGCTCGATCGCGTTGAGAATCGGTTTGCCGCGGTCACCCATTGAGCTCAAGGCAAATGCAGTTAGCATCGCAACGAAGAGTACTTGCAAAAGTTCGCCTGACACGAAGGCACCAAGGAACGAAGTCGG
Organism: Planctomycetaceae bacterium; assembly: GCA_947463915.1. Lineage (GTDB taxonomy): Bacteria > Planctomycetota > Planctomycetia > Pirellulales > Pirellulaceae > JBKCUI01. Next base: position 6,015 of record CANHVO010000039.1, on the reverse strand, counting down.
AATGATGTTGAGCACAAACTCGACCTCATTCGTCGTTTTCGCTTTCTCTCCATATTTGCGACTCGAGTCGAATTCTTCTTGGCTCGCATGATATGTTTCGCCCGGTGGTGTGATTCCGTCTCCAGGCCTGAAGACATTGACTACGATCAGCCCTAAGATCAGTGCCAGCGTCGAAACCAGTTCGAAATAGACCAGGGATTTGATCCCGACGCGACCAAGTTTCCGCAAGTCGCCGACCGAAGCGATACCATGTACGACGGTGCAGAAGATGATCGGTGCAATCATCATCTTCACCAGCTTGATAAAGCCATCGCCGAGAGGTTTGAGCGATCTTCCATACACAGGTGCGAAATAGCCGATCATCACCCCTAAAAGGACGGCGATAATCACTTGCACGTAGAGCACTCGATACCAAGGTTTGGGTTCGGTGCTGGGCTTGATGCCGGTTTCGCCGCTGGGCTCGCTGATAGGTTTGGCTACGGCTTCCACTGATCGAGTCTCGTCTCCAAGATGTTCAGAGGCATACCGCCGTTACGCAAAATCTCGTCGTGAAATTTGGGCAGAGAAAACCGATTGCCAAATTTGGCTTCCATTCGGCTTCGAATCTCGCGAATTTTGAGTTGGCCAATTTTGTAAGACAAGGCTTGAGCGGTGTAGGCCATGTAGCGTTCGATTTCCGCAACAGCCCCGTCCTCGCTGATGGGTTCGTTGGCCATCATGTATTCGATGGCTTGTTCACGTGTCCAACCTTTCCAGTGCATACCAACATCCACGACCAATCGAATGGCTCGGTGCATTTCGTCGCTGAGAGCTCCGATGCGTTGCTTGGGATCGGTGTACAATCCCAACTCCTTGCCCATCGATTCGCAATACAAAGCCCAGCCTTCGCCATAGGCTCCGTACCAAAGGAATCTCGCGAAGCGAGGGAGTTGTTCGTTTTCTTGTTGCAATGAAATTTGATAATGGTGGCCTGGGATCGCTTCGTGCAAGAACAACGACTCCATCCCGCTAGTGATATTGAACTGAGTCGCATCAGGAATGGGAGTGTAGAAGATTCCAGGACGCGAGCCGTCTGCCGAGCCCGGGTTGTATTCCGCGCTTGCGGTCGCTTCGCGAAAAGCCTCGGTTCGTCGAATCTCGAATGGAGTTTTCGGTCGATTCAAAAATGCTTTTTCGAGTTGGGGTTCTAGTTTGGATTGGATTGCCGCGAAGAATGAAATCACTTCGTTGGGCGTTTTGAATGGCTTGTACTTCGGGTCGACACGCAAATGCTCAAAGAACTCTTTCAATGTCCCCGAGAACTTCATCTGCTCTTTCACGGATTCCATTTCTTTGCGAATGCGTGCCACTTCCAATTCGCCAATGCTGAAGATCTCGTCGGGGGAGAGCGAAGTGGTTGTCCAGCGGCGCACCCAATACTGATACTGCTCGCGGCCACCCTTTAAATCCGAAATGCCAGTTGATCCACGTGCTTTTGGCAGGTACTCGTCCCGAAAGAACTCGCCCATGCCTCGATAAGCTGGTGCCACTTTTTCAATGATTGCGGCTTTGTAGGCTGCCGTTAATCTTTCTTTGTCGGCAGCGGAGAAAGTAGTGGGCATCAATTTAATTGGGCCGTAAAACAAATTCTTTTCCATATCACTGGTGACGATCGTCTCGTCGAACATTTGTTTGACCATCCGTTCGACCAAGATCTTCGGGAGGACGTAGTTGTCTTTAATGCCATCTCGGAAGCGTTCGATCGCGGTTCTTGACCAAATTGCAAAACCATCGATACGTTTCAGCCAGTCGTCGTAGTCCTTGACCGTCTTAAAGGGCTGGATACCCGATCCACTGCCCATTTGGCCGAACATAAGGGGCAAGCCATCGAATTGATTAAACGGAATCCGATCGAAGTCGAAGGCTATTCCTTCCATTCGCATGCTCAGCTCGTAGTCGAGAATATCCGCGGAGAGCTTCTTAAGATCGCTAGCAGCCTTGCGATCGATGGCTCGAAGACGTTCGAGGGTTTGTTTGTAAAACAGCGACTCTTTGGCGGCGAACCCTTGGTCGATGTCAATCGGCAGCAAATCGTTGTAGCGAGAGTCGCCGAATGCTGTCGCTTCGAGCGGAAACAGGATCAAGAATTGCTCGTGGTAGTCATCAAAAACCTGCTGCAACGCGGCGTCGGTTTGCTGACCAAAGCTGTTTTTCGCAACAAAACAACAAAATAGCAGAATAAGAAATTGACAACGCAACATGTTCGCCCCGATAGACTTTCTGAAGTTGGCAGGTTTGGCTGGCAGCCTAAAAAGAGGAAACGTATGGTCTACTCCAGAACCACTCGAGACGCAATATGGCGAGACTAAGCACATCAGCATGTGTTTTTCGTATTAATTAGCCGATGGGCGCTAGCCCCGGTTCTCGACGAATGTCGAGACATTGGAAAACCGGGGCTAACGCCCAACGGCTATTGGTTTGTTGCACTCGACCACTCATGCCGAAGTGCTTAGCCGATGTGCGTCCTCCTTGGCGTCCGCCTTTCAGCAGCGGCGGATTGCGAATATACTTTCGATCAACAGACCCGAGTCGTTGTGTCTTTGGAAAACACCTTTGTGCAATTGGAAACCGAAATGTCCGTAAAACAAGTTTCGCTGTCGATTTGTGGGTTCGCGTTGTTTTCGACTTTCGTCAATGCTCATTCCGGACACGGCGATCCTAGCGACAGCAGCGGCATTGTGCACTACTTGACCAGCCCAATCCACGTACTTCCCGTGTTGTTCGCTGCGGTGCTCGCGACCGCTATCGTTGTTTCTGCAATTCGAAATCGGCGATTATCGGCTGTTAAAGTCAGGCGTTAAGCAAACGGCGCTCAATTTGTCAGAGAAACACTTTCCGTCATGTGAGCTGGAATGCGTGCCCTATTGGACTCTACGCAATCAATTTGTTTCTAGGGAGGGAGAGGCTCCTGCCGAACCGATACGTTCCCAGCTCGGCGGGAGCCTCGCTCTCCCATTGTTAATGGTTCCGCGGGAGCATCGCCATCCCTTCAGGCTATATTCTATTAGCCTAAGCCGTCCAAATCGGAGCTCGGGAGGATGAGACTGCTGCCGAACCGATACGTTCCCAGCTCGGCGGGAGCCTCGCTCTCCCATTTGGTGGTGGCTCCGCAGGAGCGACGCCCCCCCTATGTTATCTCTCTGCTACGCCCAGCTGGCACCAGTACTTTTTGACAGCCAACCCGCAATCCACAAACAGGTAAAACTCGCAAACCTAGCTGAGCATGAGACTTAGGGAAATCTTTTTGCCTGTGGCACGCCGGTTGCTCTCGCAATGGGACACCTTTAGCGGACTGCCAAATCTGGCTCGTTTCGTTTTAAGGTGGGATTTGACATTCAGATCATTGGGTGCGGGGAGCCTGCACTTCGTAATACAAATTAATGTTCGTTGGTTGGTACCGACTCATCGCAAGGAGTTCACCGTGGCAAAGCAAATGGTTTTTGATGACGAAGCGCGACAGCCGCTTTTGGCTGGCGTTTCCAAGCTCGCACGAGCAGTTCGCAGCACCTTGGGCCCTCGAGGGCGAAATGCCGTTCTCGACAAGGGTTGGGGCTCTCCGAAGATCACCAAGGACGGTGTCACGGTCGCCGAAGAAATCGAATTGGATGACCCATATGAAAACTTGGGTGCTCAACTCGTCAAAGAAGCAGCTAGCAAGACCAACGACGTGGCCGGTGACGGAACAACCACCGCAACCGTTCTCGCCGAAGCAATTTTCCGCGAAGGCCTAAAAATGATTGCTGCCGGCGCCGATCCGATGGCTCTTTCGCGAGGAATCGCAAAGGCTGTTGAGTGCGTCAAGGCTGAAATCGATAAGGTTGCAATTCCAATCGATGCGAAGAACAAGAAGGAAATCAAGCAAGTTGCTACGATCGCTGGCAACAATGACCCGGCTATCGGTGATGTCCTTGCAGAAGCCTTCTTGAAGGTTGGCAAAGACGGCGTGATCTCGGTCGAAGAAGGCCGTGGCAACGAAACAACCGTCGAAGTTGTGGAAGGCATGCAGTTTGATCGCGGTTTCTTGTCCCCGCACTTCGTCACCAACCAAGACGAAGTATCGGTCGAACTCGAAGATTGTTACATCCTCATTCACGAAGAGAAGATCAGCAACAACAAGAAGCTGATTCCTTTGCTCGAAGCTATCAGCAAGTCCAAAAAGCCATTGCTCATTATCGCTGAAGATATCGATGGCGATGCGTTGGCAACGCTTGTGATCAACAAGATGCGTGGCATCCTCAATGTGGCAGCTGTTAAGGCACCTGGATACGGCGATCGTCGCAAAGCCATCCTTGGTGACATCGCTTCTTTGACCAATGCAAAGGCGATTTTCAAGGACCTCGGCATCGATCTTGAGTCGGTGAAGTTGAGTGACCTTGGTCGCGCCAAGAAGATTCACATCACCAGCGAAAACACTGTCGTTATCGGTGGTGCAGGCAAGAAGGACGTGATCGAAGCTCGCGTGGTTCAGCTCCGCCGCGAAATCGAAAATACCGACAGTGACTACGACCGTGAGAAGCTCCAAGAGCGACTCGCCAAGCTCGCCGGTGGCGTTGCTCAGATCAACGTTGGTGCCGCAACCGAAACCGAAATGAAAGAGCGCAAAGCTCTGATCGACGATGCCAAGGCAGCGACCCAAGCTGCACTCGCAGAAGGTATCGTTCCTGGTGGTGGAGTTGCGTTGATTCGTTGCGAAGCAGCCTTGAGCAAGCTCAAGCTCGAAGGTGACGAAAAGCACGGTGCTAAGATTATCTCCAATGTTCTCGATTACCCGCTTCGATCCATTGCCAATAACGCTGGCGTTGATGGCGCTGTGGTTGTCAATCGCGTTCGTCAGCAAAAAGAGCGAACCGAAGGATACGATGCGAACACGGACAAGTATGTCGACATGATCAAGGCTGGGATCATCGATCCAGCCAAGGTTGTGAAAACAGCTTTGGGCAACGCGGCCTCAGTCGCATCGCTCCTGCTCACCACCGAATCCTTGATCACCGAAATTCCAAAGGAAGAGGAAGAAGCAGCTGGCGGACACCATGACCACGATGGTGGCGGCATGGGTGGTATGGGCGGCATGGGTGGTATGGGCGGCATGGGAGGAATGGGCGGCGGCATGGGCGGGATGATGTAATCGTCTCCGGTTCGCGTTCCTAATTTCAAATCCAATTTCAATTCAAAAATCAAATCAAACTACTTTTAATAAAAAGGGATATTTCAAATGGCAAAGGTAAACATTCGTCCTCTTGATGACCGTGTCGTTGTTCAGCCGCTCGAAGCAGAAGAGACCACCGCTGGTGGTATCGTTTTGCCAGACTCGGCCAAAGAAAAGCCACAACGCGGCAAGGTTGTTGCGGTTGGACCAGGCAAATTGCTCGATAGCGGTGTTCGTGGTGCTTTGAGCGTTACCGTTGGCGACGAAGTCATCTTCGGCAAGTACGGCGGAAGCGAAGTAGAGATCGATGGCGTTGAGTACAAGATCCTTCGCGAGAGCGATGTTCTTGCTAAGCTTGCTTAGTCATCCCATTTGTTTTTGATCAAACCCCAGCCATCGCTTCCTCGAAGCGATGGCCCCCTCAATCGACTTTATCCAAAATTCCATAAGGACTGCTAAGCGTGGCTAAGCAACTACTATTTGACGACCAAGCCCGAGCAAGAATGCTCCAAGGCGTAGATAAACTAGCGAATGCGGTAGCCGTGACCATGGGTCCGACTGGTCGCAACGTCATCATCGACAAGAGCTTTGGTGGCCCAACCGTCACGAAAGACGGCGTTACTGTTGCCAAGGAAATTGAACTCGAAGACCGTTTCGAAAACATGGGCGCTAAGCTCGTTGTCGAAGTGGCTCAAAAGACAAGCGACTTGGCTGGTGACGGTACGACAACTGCAACTGTTCTCGCACGAGCGATCTTCAAAGAAGGGCTCCGCAACGTTGCCGCTGGAAGCAACCCATCCGCAATTCGACGCGGTATCGATAAAGCTGTC
>CANHVO010000038.1 GCA_947463915.1 Planctomycetaceae bacterium | reverse complement strand
CAGATCGCTGCGAGTGTCGACTGCGTCTCCACGAGCTTGTTCTGGAGACATGTAGTGCGGCGTTCCTGCGATGAAGCCACTTCTGGTCAGCGTCGCGTCGTCGACTGCCCGCGCCAGGCCGAAGTCGGTTAACATGACACGTTCGACACCACGTTCCAAAAGGATGTTGGCTGGCTTGACGTCCCGATGCACGAGTCCCTGGGCATGGGCCGCGGCGAGCCCTCGCGCCACCTGCAATCCAATCCTCAGTACATCGGCAGTCGGCAGTATACCCTCGCGATCCAATCGATCTTGAAGCGATTCGCAATCGACATAGGGCATGACCAAGTAGGGCAATGGGCCTGTCGAATCAACGTGCAGGATAGGCAGCACATTGGGGTGAACAATCGCAGCCGTCGCTCTCGCTTCACGGGAAAAACGCTTTCTCGCGGCAACGATGCTAGCCAAATGAGGTGCCATAACTTTGACCGCCACGAGGCGATTTAGCTCCTCCTGAAACCCTTTCAGAACAATCCCGTGAGCACCTTGGCCAATGAACTCGCGGATTTCAATGCTTCCAAGTCTACCCAAGGATTCGGTTGATATCGATGGCTGCAAATAATCGACAATGAAGTCGCTGGGCTTCCAAGCCGCGTTATCAAAGTACTCATCGTCGAAATGTTGTTTGGGAGAAAGCTCGCTGCTAAATTCCATTCGCAAGGCCACACCGACTTGGCTCCAACCAAGAGGCTCAGCGGCCAGCGACTCTAGTTTTTGGCGACACAAAACACATTCCGTCAGGTGCTGAGCAAGCGACGCTTCTTGGGGCTCAGAAAGTCCCTCGTCCAGTGAATGCAACAATAGAACGTCATCACATCGAATGGTTCTGGCAATGTCCCGAGGTCGGATATCCACTATTCATTCTCCAAAACGATCGAGATGGTCTTGCGAATTTTGGCCATGATTCGGCTTCTGGACATATAAATACTACCGACGCTGACATTCAAGTCTTGCGCAACCTGATCAACTGACTTCTGGTCAATCACGGTTGCCCAAAACGCTTGCCAACTGGATTCAATAAATTCCTTTCGAACTTGTTCCGCCGCCCATACGATAAGTTCGTGTTGGTATTGTTGTATTTGCAGTTCATTTGGCTTCTCTTCTACTTTTTGAAGCAACGCAATTAAGTCTGAACCTCCGACGCCGCCAGGTTGACGTCGCTCGCGGCTCATGAAGCGAATGACAACGTTTCGCGAGACAGTGCTTAACCATCTACGAAAAGAAGCGTTGTTGCCGTCGTCTTTCCATCCCTCGATCGATCGGACAATCGCCATAAGAATTTGCTGCGTCACGTCAGCCACGTGGCGTTCGGGCACTCCGTGCCGACGTGCCATTTGGCCTAGGAAACCTTCGTAAACGACAACGAAGTCCCGCCAAGCGTTTTCGTTTTGATCGCTTTTCAGTCGAACAATCAGGCTGTTGCGGGTTTCGATGGGGGACATTCCAGGCTCTTTTGGGAGATGCATTTTCATGCATTGCAAATCCGTTTGCTAGTTGAGTACCCACTTTTCCAGAAATCACACGCCAGCAAAAAGAATTTCCCTCACGTTTCGTTCGTTTAGGCGATGCTGCCGAAAGTCTTGACGACTTTCGCTACACAAAAGCCAGTTTTGAATAGGAGAAAATCGCTCACGGCGTTGGGCTCTGCTCAAAAGTGGAAAGCGATTGTCTCAATCGCCTGGCGAGCACTTTAGGTTCATTTTGGGGACGATTTCTACCATGACGGCGCACCGCAAGAAAATTTGCATCCAGTTAGTTGACCTGCCCGTATAGTCACCCAACGAGTCGCGACCGTGAACCAGATAGCCGCAAGATAGACTTGAGGCACCTTTACTCCCGCACGGAAATCAAAAGACTATGATGAAGACAAAGATTTTTTCCTTGGCACTGGCTGCCATCTCCACCGTTGGCTCGTTCACTTTCGCCGCTGACAAAGACATTGTGGATACGGCAGTTGCTGCAGGCAAATTCACGAAATTGGCAGCTGCACTCGGCGCCGCAGACTTGGTCGGCGCTTTGAAAGGCCCAGGACCATTTACTGTTTTCGCACCTAGCGATGAAGCATTTGCTAAGCTGCCTGCAGGTACTGTTGAAACTCTTCTCAAACCAGAAAACAAAGCAAAGCTAGCTTCCATCTTGACGTTCCACGTCGTCAAGGGCAAGGTAATGGCTGCTGATGTGGTTAAGATCAAGGGAGCGGAAACGCTCAACGGTCAACGAGTGGATGTTAAGGTTGACGGATCGACAGTCTCCATCGACTCATCCAAGGTCGTAACAGCCGATATCGCTTGCTCCAATGGAGTCATCCACGTAATCGACACCGTACTCATGCCGGTTTCCGATAACATTCCAGCAGTCGCCGACAAAGCTGGCAAATTCAAGACCCTTCTCAAGGCTGTTAAAGAGGCTGGTCTTGTCGAAACACTGAGCGGAACTGGTCCTTTCACTGTTTTTGCTCCAACCGACGAGGCATTCGATAAACTTCCTAAGGGAACCATCGCAGACCTCCTCAAGCCAGAGAACAAAGCAACCCTTGCCGGCATCTTGACCTACCACGTAATTCCGGGCCGAGTCTACTCCGAAGCCGCTGTCGCAGCCAAATCAGCAAAGACAGTTCAAGGTGCAACGGTAGCGATCAAGGCTAACGATAAGGGTGCGTTTGTCAACGACTCGAAGATCATCGCAACCGATGTCGACGCGTCCAACGGTGTCATCCACATCATCGACACCGTTTTGATGCCACCAGCAAAGTAGTCGGCTCTAACGGTCTGTGCTCAAACAATTAGTTCTTCCCACCAACACTCTTTGATCATTCAAGGAGTGTTGTTGTTTTTGCATTGCTAATTCTATTGCCAATCAGTTCACGTTGACGGAAGTTGGTCGCTAATGCGATCGCGTCCTGCCAATGGGCTATCGCATCCTGAGTTCTGCCTAAGCGATGAAAAATTTCGGCAATGGCGCAGTCCCACCAAGGCCGGAGACGCACCCGGTCCTTTGCTGAAATTTGAGTTAGGAGATTCAATCCATCTTCCGAAGACGACGCATAAGATACCGCAATCGCCAAATTTAGCTGGACCATTGGGCTCGGTTGTATTTCCGCCAAAATCCGATATCGATCGGTGATCGCCTTCCAATCGACTTCATCAAAGGAAGCCGCCCGGCAATGCTCCCAAGCGATCGCAGCCTCCACGTGGTAGCGAGACAACTCATCGCCAGAAGCGGATTTTGCCATCCAAAGCATAGCCTCTCGAATGAGACTCCAGTTCCATTGCGCTCGGTTTTGATCTTCAAGTAAGACGATGGTACCATCCCGACCGACTCGCGCTTCAAAACGTGCCGAGTGCATCAGCATCAGAGCCAATAACGCACAACTTGCAGACTTCGAGCACGGAATAACTTCGACAAGCATTCGTGCCAGTCGAATTGCCTCGTTGCACAAATCATTTCGCAAGCTTGAGTCGCCGTTCGACGACGCGTAACCTTCATTGAAAAGCAGATAGAGGGCCAGTTGAACGGCTTCGATTCGCGACACGATGGCCTTGGTATCTAACTCGGCAAGCTCAGTCCCGAGCTCTCGAAGCTTTTCTTTAGCGCGTGAGATCCTTTTCTCAGCGCTGGCCGTTGAAATCAATAGTGCCGACGCGACTTCATCAATGCTGAAGCCACTGACAGTCTTAAGTGCAAATGCGATACTCGATTCGGTTGGAATGCTGGGATGGCAACAAAGAAAAAAGAACCGAAGCGGCTCGTCGCCCACTTCTTCGTACGATTGCAAGGTTGCATTCAGCACATCGTTTGATGTTGAAGGTTCAACGCATTCCGAGGAAAGCAGACGGCGCTCGGTTTGAATTCTGCGAAGTGCATCGATGGCAAGATTTCGGGCAGTTCGGTGCAGCCAAGCTGCCGGATTGTCCGGAATCCCGTTTTGCCCCCAGCCTTGAATAGCTTTGGACAATGCTGTTTGAACAACGTCCTCAACCAGCGGCAGATTTCGGATCCCCAAGGAACGCGTGAGCACAGCCACCAATCGACCGTATTCGTGTCGGAAAAAGTGCTCAACAAGCGTTCGGGAATCGTTCATTCGGAGTTGGCTTCAAGACTGGAACTAGTTGTATCCAGCGAATTCACGAATTTCGATAGCACCACCGATTTTTGCGATCGGGCAAGCTTTAGCGATTTCGACCGCCTCTTCGTAGTGCTCGGCGTCGACTACCGAGTACCCTCCGATGACCTCTTTGGCTTCGACATAGGGGCCATTCGCAACCTCGCCACCTGGCCCCAAAACCCGACCTGTTGGCAAGAGAGCGTCGCCCCCGTCAAGGATTTTGGTGCCAAACTGCTGAAACCAATCCCCCCACATAGCCAAAAAAGCCTGCATTTCTTCAGGAGATGGTTGGGTACGGGGCTCTGCCGCATCGCGGTACAACAACATAAACTTTGCCATGTTCAATAACATCTTTCGCAATAAGTGTGACGTATGACAATGGAAGCACGCCGCCTCACATTGGTAAACAATAAACCAAAGACGAACAGTGTTTCCATTCCCGGACACAAACACAAAAAGATTTTCGGAAAACCCGTTGGTGAACCGCCTTCAGGCGGCGAAAGCCAAAAGGCACTCTCTTTGTCAGCAGAACGCCGCAAGCGGGCTGTTGAGCCAGTCGCCTTACGAAGTTACGCTTGACTTGGGGTGCTCAGCATTTCGAGAAATAGTTTTATCACCGGAAATCCCTTTACTTCAACAAGCTCCGTGAATAGAAAGCCTGCTTGGTATCCACCAAAATTGTTGTAAGCGCATCGCATACACTGTGCGTGGATGCTGACGAAATCATTTCCGTGATGGAGTACGAAAATGTACTTCGATTGCTCTGGGATGACCTTAGTAGCGTAGACCAACGAACCGCGTGACGAAAGGTCCAATGTGATGCAAGGCCAGCAATCCGCGATTTCATTGGAAGCGTTGATTTCAAGCACCATGCAGCTCAAACTCCGAGGTGATCTGAATTCAGATCGACGATCAGATTTATTCGAATCTGACAAAATCAGTGATTGATAAGTCGAATTGATTACGCGATCCATTCGCTTCATTAACTGAATCGATGCTGATTCTCGGAATAATCCCAGCATTTCTACGCCAATTCTGAATGAAACATATGCGGCCCCTTGGAATAAAAGGGGGAATGGATGAGATTTACCACGGAAGATTCTTGCTTTCGATGATATTTGGGGACGCAGCCGTAACCGCCCCAATTGCATTGTTAGCGAGGTAGCGGTTTCCGAACGATACCGTATGAAACCGATACATCATGGAGATGAAGTTCGTGTGGATCCAAACTTTTTTATGACGACGTCGGAAAGTAGGGGTTATGTTGAAAAAAAGAAAGCCAAAAGCAAAATGCAAAAGGATGTTTGTTTGATGTTAAGGAGTTTTATTACAGCATCTTTGGACGGCCATTAGGAGGTCACCTGATTGATGTGCACGGACTGTACCACAAAATCCGATTGTGCAAATTTTAAGGTTTATGGTCACAATTGTTGTTGAAGCTCATCGCGGAACACTTACCTGGGGCAACCGAAGACAGGCCACTACAGCTTCAAATCTAGAGAATTGGATTCTCTTTTTTGCCTTTGTTTTGCTGCTTCTTTTTGCTCTCTGGCTTGCCGGATGACGAATGCTTCTCGGTTGCCGACGATGCTTTGGCAAGAGCCTCTTTGACCGAAACCAGTTCTTGTTCTGTCTTCACGATTGCTTCTTGCTTTTCTTTGAGCTGAAGCTGAAGTTCGGTAACCTCCGCGGTTCGCTTTTCCAACATCGCTAAGGCTTCTTTGCTGGCTGCCTCCGTTTGCTCCAATCGTTTTTTGCTTTCGGACTGGAACAATTCCAATTGGCTGTTCAGTTTGATCGCTTTTTGTTCTAGCTGTTGATGCATCTCCCCGATCGCTTGTTTCTTGGCGGAAACATCAGCTTCGATTTGATTTTTCTTGGCTTCGAATGCGGACTCTTGATCTTCCAATTGCTTTTGAAGTTTCTCTATGGTCTGCTTGAGCTCATTTCGTTCGCTCGAAAAATCAACTTCAGACTTCGTTGACGTGGCTTGAACGGAGGAAACTGGTGGGGCAAGTGTTCCAGCTGTCGGGGGATTCGTTTTTTGAACCACGGCAACGATCGATTCGGCAGCGAGGAGCGAAGTCTCTTCCGTTGGCGAGACAATTCCATTTGCGCCCAAGGTATCACTCTTTGGCATTTGCGATGAAGCTGATTCAGGATTCGTTTCGCTATCCTTTGCAACAATTGTTTCCGGCTGGGTACCAGAGCCTTCGTTCTGCCCTTTGATCGCTGCCGACATGATTCGGGCTCCAGGTGGAAGTCCGAGGCCACGGACGAACTCTTGGCGAACTTCTGGTGGAAGCGCACCAAGTTGGATGGCGTTCTGCTCTGGCTGAGGTGGCTTGAACTCTTCCACAACCATTCCATTCATTGCCATCTGCTCTGCGGTCGCGGATGTTATCATCCCTGGCGACCCAAGCATGCGGCCGCTGGGCAGTTGATTCACTTGAAGTTGATTCAAAGATGAAGCCATAGGCGCATTAGCAGTTCCGGGGATCGTTTTGGCCGGACTGATGATTGGCTTCAGGCCCGATGTAGACGAGCTGTTTGCTGAGTTGATTGCAGAATTGAGAGGAGGTAGGCCAAGTCGCTGTCGGCAGACATCGCAATTCAAGATGTCCGGCGACAAGTTATTCATGTCGATGGGACCGTTACCTAAATGCTGGCGTGGAGCAGCCTGAACGGTCACCGTTACCGGTTGTACGTTCTCGAACCGATTTAGCGGAACACTGTTGATGATCGTTTGACCAAATGATTGAGTGGCGAACAGGAGGGTACATCCAAGTGCAATGGTCGCAAAGAAGTCTTTTCGTCGAATCGTTGCCATGTTTGCCAAAAATCAATGTAAGAGTTGCTTAGTGCACTCGATCGCTGCAAAGAGACGAGTCGCCGTGAGGCCTATAAAATTGAAGAAGTATTATAATTCACCTGTTTCAAGAAAAACGATCCGAAGAAGAAATCCCCGTTTTTCGTGTCGATTCCGTTCTGCCATTTTTGCTATGCTGCCACGAGAACGACACGCTCAAACGAAACACACTTTGGCACTAAAAAACCATGAAATTCACAGGTTTGATTCTGATTTGCGCTTCTAGTTGCTTGGCGCTTATTTTGCCAGCAATCGGAGTCGTCCATTTCCCAAAGACAATTCCGCCACAATCGTCACTGATGCAAACCTCCACTTTTACGACTTCGACGCCAACATCAACACCGGTTTCGGCTCCCAATAGCGGAGGCTTGCCTCAATCCAACTTTCCAAATTCGCCGCATTGGACGCAAACTTCTTCACCGTCCGATTTTCTTCCAAATACTCTCAACTCAGCACCTTCACCGTTTCCAGCACAACAATCGTCGACGGCAACTCCTGCAGCTCCCATCCAGCTGGCAACGCCCAATTTGTCTAACGGAAGTTCGCCTGCTGGCCAAAAGTTTGGTATGGGTGTTTGGCTTTTGCTTGCTCCTATCTGTTTGATTGGGCTGGCCATGTGGACTTTTTCGCCGAACCCGTCCGGCGGAAAGAAAGTGGGATAACGTCTTACTTGCGGTATTGTGTTTTTGCAGCGGCAGGGCGCGAGCCCTCCGGTTTCGTGGCATTTACGGTTCACTCGCAGTTCAATAGAAAGAAGATGCTTTTTGCGTGCTCTCGTTAGCCTAAGAAAGCAATTGCACCCGGCAAGCGCAACCCACCGTGGGGCACGCTTGCCGAGAGTGACCGTGCATTGCTCGCGTGCTTACACCCCCCAGTCAAACAACATCAAGTTGTTTAGGGACCTAACAGCGATTTGGTTACCGGAAACTGCTAAGTGAGCCCACGACTCCTCAGCGGTAACTTTGCGTTCGGAAATCAACTCGAATTCTTTTGGATTGTGCGCGATCAATCGCAATTGACCGTCATGCCCCAGCGCCAAGATACGATTGCCGTTGGAGACCATGCTCCAATATTCGCCGACCTTTTTGGTCGTCCACAGATCTTGACCTGTTTGCAGATCCAGGCAGGCAAATCGATTGCTTTTAAGATGCATGTAAACATAGTGATCAATGACGATTGGCGAGGACATATAGCCCTCGATCTTGTTGTCCCACCGCACCTTGACTGACTCATTGTTCGGAACATCCAAGAGCTGCGAACGACCGCCATAGCTGCTGGTAAATATCGCGTTGTCCCAAAGGGTTGGAGTCAAAATATTCATGCCACGAAACGCAGCGACTTCATAACTCCAATCGACTTTGCCGGTTTCTAAATCGAGGCCTGCAAGTTTCGTTCGCGTTTGGACGATGAGTTGCCGTTTGCCGTTCAAGGTCTGAATCACAGGCGACGAGAATGCGCCGCTTGTCATCATGTCGCCATTGTCACCTAAAGCATTCCAAACGATGGATCCATCCGAAGCCTTCAATTTGTGAACGCCTTTGCCGGCCTGAATGTAGATGTACTCCCCATCGATCAACGGGGAACAAGCCATTCCAAAATCGGGAACTTTTCCCGCAAGTTTACCGAAGTCGACTCGCCAAAGCTCCGTCCCTTTCTCGCAATCCAACGCGACCAAAACATCGCGAATCCCGCCGACAAATAGAGTCTTGCCATCGGTAGCAGGAGTCGAACGGATCCAACTGCCGTTCCTTGCGGCGAAGAAGGGAACCGTCATTGAACCATCCCAGTCGTAACTCCATTTTGTGCTGCCATCTGCGCGACTGACACAGTAGACCCGCTCCTTACCTGATTTCGTTTCCGTAGTGAAAATCGAATCCTTCGAAAATACGGGTCCAGAATAGCTGTCTCCAAAATTTTTCGACCAAACTTGACGAAGTGTTTTTTCGTCCAGTGTATCCGGCCAAACCGCACCGGTTAACATCCCGTCCCGGTTCGGACCTCGCCAGCCTTGCCAAAGTCTGTCGTCGCCTAGGATAGGATTACTTAGGCAACAAACACCAGCAGCCGATGCTACGCTGGTCAAAAAGGAACGACGTTTCATAGGCTGGTGATCCCTTGGCTAGAAGACACGGAGGTTTTGTGCTTTTACTCGCAACAATTGCGGGTAACTTTAACGCGTGGGGATCGTAGCGCCCTACGAGAAAAAGTCAACTCTCTATGATGCCGAAATGCCTTTTTTCTGAAATCTCCGCCCTACGGTACAGGGAATGTCATCGCAGTGAAACATTTTGTAGCGAAACTCGTCAAGAGTTTCGGTCATTTAGATGATGAAGCCGAGAGTCTTGACGACTTTCGCTACCCGAAAGCCTGTTTGGGCATGGAACGATGCGTTAGTTGAGTTAGCAGCACAGGCCCAGCAACGCGTCTAAACGATTAATATATCAATGGTTATGTCGGCTCATGCAATTTCGCTAGTATGTAGGAACTGACGGCGGTCGGAGCTTGCGGGCGGGCAAGCTAACACGGAATCGGGACGTGCAAATTCGCAGAGCAGAGCGAAAATGGGTGCCCCAATTCTAATTCATTCATTGCACTAGATTGGACTCGCTCGGATGTCGTTGTTCCCATTTCGCAAGACAAAAATCAAAGCCTTTCGCCCAATCATTGAAACGTTAGAACCCCGCCTCGCGTTGAACGCGACTGCATGGTCTAGCTTCGCTGGCAATGCACAGCACACATCCATCTCCTCTGTGGCTTCTCAAGCCCTCGAATCGGTTCACTGGTCCACCCAAGTGGATGACTTTCCGACCTCGCGTGCAGCACACTACGGCGGGCCTTTGATAACACTCAATAACACGGTCATCTATCCTTACAAAACTGGCAACACGCAAGCCGCAAACACTCCCGACTACCACATCGTCGCTCGAAACGGAGTCGATGGTACGCTCGTTTGGGATGTTACAACTCCCTACATTCCAGCCTCTTATTCGTGGTATCCACTGAATCAACCAGTTCTTGCTACTGCTACAAACCGCGTCTACTTTGCTGGTAAAGGTGGGACTATTTACTATCGCGACAATCCGGACTCCGCGTCGGGGACCGTTACTCAATTGGCCTTTTTCGGCAGCATGGCACATTATCAGGCCAACCAAGCCGCCTATGACGACAACGTCTTTATCGAAACACCTCTGACAGCCGATAACGAGGGCAACATTTATTTCGGATTCCGAGCTACCGGCACGACACCAACTGGTCTTGTCAGTGGTATCGGACGTATTTCGGCAAACGGAACATTCACTCAAGCGGCGGGAAGTTGGGTCTCCGCCTTTCAAGCTGCCGGCGGAACGGATGCTCAGATCGGTTCTGTTCAGCAAAATGCTGCGCCGGCCATCAGCAACGATGGTACGACTCTCTACATCATGGTCAAAGAGGCTGGAGACTGGGTTTATCACGGACAGTTGGTGGGGCTAGACACGACAACACTCGCGACCAAATACAACTCAGGTGTCGTCAAGGACCCAAGAGGTGCCGACGCCGCTATTCTCAACATTAGCACGTCATCGCCGATGGTCGCCCCTGATGGCCGTGTGTTTGTTGGAATCTTCGGCAATCCCTACAACGGATCTCGTGGCTGGATGCTCCAGTTCTCTGCCGATTTGCAAACCAAATACACACCCGGTGGCTTCGGCTGGGACACCACTCCTTCGATTGTGCCTGCATCCATGCTCGGCTCGCAATATACAGGTACCTCGTCGTATTTGATCTTCACCAAGTACAACGACTACTACTTCGCAGGCGGTGCCAACGACGGAGGCTCAGGTACGAATCAAGTTGTAGTCCTAGACCCGAACGCAACCGAAGTTGAGCATCACCACCCGGAACAGAACACGCTGGTCATGAAACGGGTCTTAACCCAAATAGGACCAACCCCTGATTGGGATTACCCCACCGTCCCGGACGCGGTACGCGAGTGGTGCATCAACTACGGTGCCGTTGACCCTGCCACCAATAGCGTTATCGTCAATAGCTCAGACGGCAAATTCTACCGCTGGCACTTACCGACGAATGCTCTAATCCAACCCTTGGTATTGACCACCGGAATCGGCCAGCCGTACACGCCTACGGTCATCGGCGTAGATGGTTCGTTGTATGGGATCCAAAACGGTAGTTTATTCGCGCTTGGGCAAACACCTCAAATCAGTATCAAAGATGTTACGATCGCCGAAGGAACCGGCGGAACAACAACTGCGACCTTTGTTGTTTCGCTCAATTACCCACGAACAGAAGCGATTACAGTTCATTGGGCAACACAGGGCGGAACAGCCTTTCAAGGGGCAGATTACACCGCAGGTTCCGACACGTTAACCTTCGCACCCGGCGTCGTGTCACAAACGATTACCGTGGAGATCAATCCCGACGCTCTGAATGAACCTCAAGAAACATTCTTCGTGAGTCTAGATAGCCCAACCAATGCTGTGCTCGCCAAGACTCGAGCAACCGGGACAATCACGGATGATGACGCGATCCCCAAATTGGCAATCGGCGACGTTGCGATCAGCGAAGGGAATAGCGGTAACAATCCTTACACTCTATTTTCCTTCGTAGTAAGTTTGGATGCGCCAAGTGGACGACCGGTGTCGGTCCAAGCGGCAACTCAGGACCTAACCGCATCGAGCGCGATAGGGGCATCCCGCGACTTTGTCGCTTGGAACGGTGGCCTGACATTCTCAACTGGTGAAACAAGCAAACTGATCACGATCCAAGTGATCGGGGATACGACCTTTGAAAGCAACGAGACGTTCCAAGTTAAACTGCTTTCTAGCACCAATGCCTCGATCGAAGACGACACAGGGCTGGGTTCCGTCATCAACGACGATGGCGTGCCGTCGCTTTCGATCGACAACGTCTCCTTTGCTGAAGGTAGCACACATGCCTTCACGGTGTTGCTATCCAATGCCAGTGCACAACCGATTACCTTGGCCTATGCGACAACCGATGGAGTCGCAGGAGCGAGCGACTACATTGCCAAGAGCGGGACGTTGACCTTCTCTCCTGGCGTCCTTTCCATGGCTATCCCGATCCGGACCCTCGAAGATGATTTGAATGAGTTGGACGAAACCTTTTTCGTTGACCTGAGCCAGCCCGTCAATGCCTTCATCTCAAAGGGCAATGGCGTGGGGACAATCATCGACAATGACGCGATGCCCGGTGTCTCCATTAGTGATTTCACTGCGAACGAAGGGCAAACAGGCACGACCGTATTTCAATTTCAAGTCGGGCTGTCGGCAGTCAGCGGGCGAGATGTCTTTGTAAGCTATGCGACGACAGACGGCTCCGCAAAGGTAGCTGGCAACGACTATCTAGCAGCCGACGGAGCCATTCATTTCTTGCCTGGCCAGATGACCAAGTCCATTCAAGTTACCGTCAATGGAGACAACATCAACGAGACGGACGAAACGTTCCTTGTGCAACTGGTCTCAAGCGATGGCAGTACCCTTGGCAATGCTCTCGCGACAGGTACGATTACCAACGATGATGCCTTGGTATTTGGTATCGAAGACACAACGATCGTCGAAGGTGATAGCGGTGTTTCGATCATGGTGTTCACCGTCACCATGTCCTCCCAGAGCACCCTACCTATAACTGTGGACTTCGTAACTACGGATGGTAGCGGAAAACATAGCGATGGAGATTACGAGACAACCACGGGCCGATTGACATTCGCTCCCGGCGAGACGCAAAAGACGATTGAGGTCCCGATCGTCGGTGATTTACGCAATGAAGCCAACGAAACAATATTCGTTCGGTTGTCCAACTCGGTTGGTGGAACGATTGGCGACAGCCTAGGTCAGGGGACCATACAGAACAATGACCCCACCCCTACATTTTCGGTCGGTGACGTTAGTGTTCCTGAAATGGATTACAACACGGGTACCGTGAATCTCTATGTGCAACTCTCCTCGCCAAGTGGTCAGACGTTGACCGTCGATTACCGGACCGAGAATGGCACCGCAACTTCGACGTCCAATATCAAGGACTACATTGATACCTTTGGGACGCTAACCTTCTTGCCTGGACAAACTGTCCAAAGTTTGAAGGTGTCCGTTGTCGGTGATCTGCGTGTCGAACCGGACGAGACCGTGCGCCTGCTCCTTTCAAATCCGATAAACGCGAACATTTCAGACGATCTTGCTATCCTGACGATTCTAAACGATGACAGAGCTATGGTGACGATAACCGGGGCAAGCGTGAGCGAAGGCAACGCCGGTACAACGACCGCTCAAGTGGACGTTAGCCTATCCAATCCTAGCGATAGTCGAATCACGATCGACTTTGCTTCTGCCAATGGAACAGCGACTCCCGGCGTTGATTTTATTGGCCAGACCGGAACGTTGGTCTTTGAACCAGGCGAAACCAACAAGAAAATTGACTACCAGATCATCGGTGATACCATCGACGAGCCGGATGAGAGTTTCGAGGTCATTCTATCGAACGGCACAGGCCCGGTCTTTTTGCCAAGCTACAGCGAGACCGATATCGACATTATCGATGACGATCCACCGATCGCTTTCCCCGATCAGTACGACCTGAACCAAAACGACAGGGCAAATTTTGATTTATTGAAAAACGATTTGGACATAGGGGCCGCCTTCAACCTTGGTTCGCTCGAATTTCGTTACGGACCACTTCATGGCAGCCTCGCACTGAAAACCGATGGGACCGTGGATTGGCTCCCTGTTTCGACGTACTTTGGAAAAGATACTTTCTCCTATCGAGTCGCCGACATCTACGGATTGTTCACCGAGTGGACAGCGGTAACCATCGATGTCAATGGCCGTCCTGTTTCTCGCGACGATGAAGCCTACGCAAGCCTTAGCAGTCCAACGACTATCAACGCATTGAGCAACGATAGTGATCCAGACGCAGCCATTGGTGATTCGACGATTGAGTTGCTTTCGACCATTGACGCTTCTTTGGGCCAAATTGAAATCGTTTCAGATCGAAGCATTCGATTTACGCCCGGGCCAGCATTTGACTCGTCGATTGTGTTTCAGTACAGAGTGATCGATGCCGAGCTAGCCGCATCGGCGCCAGCGAGCGTGCTGGTTGGCGTCTACAATCAGAATCCATTCAACCCTCTGGACGTGGATCGCGATACGTTTGTCAGTCCGTTGGATGTCTTGATTACTGTTAACTCTCTCAATTCTGAGGGACCGCGACGGATTGCACCCGGGAATAATAAGGCTCCCTATTACGATGTCAATGCGGATGGATCGCTTGATCCGCTCGACACGCTGACGATTATTAACTACTTGAACTCGCGAAGCGGAGCACGGGCTAGCGGTGAAGTTGAGGGTGAAGCGATCATCCTGGATCGAGATATTGAGCAGGACGCCCTGCCAATTGCGAGGGATGCGGCGGTGTTTTCGGCAAAAGGCGGAAACATAGCAACGGAATCGAATCGCATCCAAGTGAGTGATGCGTCCAGGTCGCAGCAAGCCGGCAAGGCATATGGTCCAACGTACCGTAGGTCATTTTGGTCGAGAGGGACTTTGGCCAATAGCAAGCTTCGATTGGCGGCGTTGGATGCAATGTTTGCCGAGCTGGATACTGAGTAGTTTATGAATTACTCTCCTCTAATCAGCAACGCCCTAAACTATTGGTAGCGAAACTCGTCAAGAGTTTCGATCGTCTAGGCGATGCAACCGAAAGTCTTGACGACTTTCGCTAACCGAAAGCCTTTTTTTACAAGCGACAGGCGTAAGTGTTGCCGTCTCGTACACAGGAGGGGAATTAAATTTTGAGGCGTTCCTGGGGAGTGTTCGCAATGATTGGTAGCACACCAAGCATCTTGCTAACAACGGGCTCAAGGCCCTCGTTCGCGATGTCCGCTTTGGGCTTTGGGCCGCAATCGAATCGATGTATCGTCCAACGGCTCTAAGGCTTCACACCAGAAACGATGAAGTATCGACGGGAATCAAACACGTCGCACTCTATCAACCATCGCTCTAAGTTTTCTCGATACCAGTTCGGTTGCTTGGTGACCAAGACGAGTCGACCACCCGGCCTTAGCGAGCGATGAGCAGCAGTAATGAACTTCTCCGCGATTCGGAAGTCGGCAAAGTAGGGTGGATTCGCCAACGCCATGTCGAATTGATTGGGTTCGCCGTAAACGCCCGTATGGTTGAGCTCCATGGTGACGTTGCTGATGCCATTGATCTTCAAGGAACGGGCCAGACAATCGAGCGATCTTGCATTCGAGTCCACGGCATGAACCACCGCACTTGCATCCCGCTTGGCGATTCCAAGCGTCACCGAACCGCTACCACAACCGATATCCAAGAGCCTCGCTCCCGGATAAACGTCGACCGCGTCCAAAAGTTGCCTTGCACCATTGTCGAGCTGACGATGGGAAAACACCCCTGGCCGTGTTATGAATTGAATGAGTTCTTCGCAGTCGCGAAACGCGAGTTCGCATGAAAAATCCTTAAGCTTCTTCAGCGGAGTTTTCTTGTCAACCATGTAGACCACGGCGTCGTTAAACTTGCGGACTTTAACGCTCTTCTCAAAACCCTTCAGTTGATCGTGAACCCATCGATCCTCTGGGTTATCGACAGAAACAACCAACCGGCCACCAATCGAGAGTTGATGGAACAGCTGCTGAAGAAAGTCGCGAGAAAGCTCGGCTTCACCCGATGCGATCAGTGGTATGAAAGCCAACTGATACTCTTGGATAGGCAAGTCCGCCGTGCACGCAATCTCGAGATTGGTTGGCAACTCTTTGGCCGGCTGCAACTTTTCGTCGGGCATCGCCATGTGTTCCAAAGCTCGCGACGCTTGAAATTGATCCAAATACCAGCAAGTCACTCGCGAATCGGCATGTGACCGCGCGAACCATTCGGCCGCCTGCGAACGACCAGAGGACATACTCGCTACTTGAAGAACAGGATTCTCCCGGCTTGCAGCTATCTTGCGATACGGTGACAGGTCCATCTCCTTGATGATCTCCCAAAGCCGTTGCTCCTCGATCCGAGGGGACAATCGCTCAGGAATCCACTCGGGCTGGGCTTCGATGGGGGGTAACGCTTCCGCGTCGCTTTCAAATTGGGTTAGCTCGTCCAAAGTACTTGATTCAATATTCAACATTAGTGAGGGAATGGCTCGTCATAAGGCGAGCTGCGGGAGAGAACCTACCACGATTCGTAGCTGGATTCGCCAGAATTCAGCACGTACTGGATTCTGGCGATCCAGCTACGGTAGTTTTCCGCCTGCAGCTCGCCTAAAGTTAACAACTTGTGTTTTGCAGGTTGCTATCCTAAGTGACGAAGTGCTTGGAGCCAACTGCTTGAATGATCATTTTGCCTTTTGTTGTTGCATCAGATACTGCTCAACGAACAAAACGGTTGCGTAAAACTGATAATCCGCATTGTTTTTCTTGCGAAATCCGTGGCCTTCGTCAACGGCCATGAGGTACCAAACCGGACTTTGGTTCACTTTGACTTTTGCGACCATTTGGTCGGCCTCGCTCAATGGGACCCGCGGATCGTTCCCCCCCTGCACGACAAACAGCGGCTTGGTTATCTTGCCCGAATTGTTGAGCGGCGCCATTTTTTCGAAAAAGGCGGCCATTTCGGGCTCTCGTTCGTCCCCGTATTCAACACGACGCAAATCTCGACGGTAGCTTTCGGTATTCTTCAAAAACGTTCCAAAGTGAGAAATCCCAACGACGTCCAGCGAACAAGCGATCCGTTGGTTGTATTCAACGGCACAAGCCAGCGTCATGTAACCACCGTAGCTACCGCCAGTGACCATGATTCGGTTCGCATCTAAGTTTGGTGATTCGGCGATCCAGTCCAATAACGAGCCGATATCCTTGACCGAATCAAGTCGAAGCAGCCCGTTGTCAAGTTTAACAAACGACTTGCCGAAACCAGAGCTGCCTCGCACATTCGGGAACAAGATGGCGCAGCCCAGCTCGTTGAGGAAGTAGTTATTGCGACCAAGGAATACCGGTCTCGACTGCCCCTCGGGGCCACCGTGAATGTTGATGATCACAGGTCGCTTGCCAGTAAATCGCTTGGGCGGCTCATAAAGAAATCCGCTGATCATTTTTCCATCGAACGATTTCCACTCGACAAGCTTCGCGGTACTAAGGTCGCTTGAAACGAGCCCGCCTAATTCGCTTTCAGTCCATCGAGTCAGTTGCATAGCCCCAGCGCCCTTGCCCGTCGTCGGGCGAACCATCAGACTGTACGCATCGGAAGAACTTTGAGCAGATGTGATTGTCAAAGCGATCTCAGAATCGTCTTTCCGCCAACGACCGAGCGAGACCACGCCAACCGGAAGACTTGCGACGCGTGTTTTAACTTGCGTCTTCGTATCCATGACATAGATCGCCGAGGCGCCTCGTTCGTTCACCCCAAAAGCAATCTGCTTCCCGTCGTGCGAAACCTCAAAGTTCTCTACGTCCCAAGCAATATCGCCCGTGAGCGTAGCAACTTTCTTGCTATCCAGCGATAGAAGTGAGAGCTGTTGAAACTCCCCTTCGGCGTCGCTGGTCAAATAGACACCCTTGCCATCCTTCGTGTAAGTCGCATCGCCATAAGCCACATCTTTCTTTGGATCGGTCAACGGCGTGAGCAGACCGGTTGCAATGTCAGCCTCATATAGATTGGATTTGTTGATGGAAATCATTTCCATCACTAACAATTTGGAATCGTCAGGGGACCAATCTTGGACCGACCATCCTCCTCCGGCGAGTTGGACAACTAACTTGTCGGATTTCGGATCGGTAGGGTCCATGATCCAGATATCGCGATCCGCACCGTTGCGTCGTGTTGAGGTATAGCAAATGAGTTTTTCTTTGCTATTCCAAGTCCAACCTCCGTTTTGAGTTCGGCCGCCATCGGTCAATAGAGTCGACTCGCCGGTTGCCACATCCTGACGATAGATCTGCGCAAATTCATTGCCACCAACGTCTCGGTTGAACAGAAAGTATTTCCCCGATGTCGGTTCATAGTCAGCTCGCCCGACCGGCTCGTTGAAGAAAGTCAGCTGGTATCGTGCGCCACCTGGAGCCGCGACTCGGTGCACTTGGTTCGAGTTGGCGAAACGAGTTGACACCAGGATGCTTCGCTCGGTTGGGTGCCAATCAAGGACACTTGCTCCGCGAGCCTCAGTGTACTTGCGAACCTTGTCAGCAAGTGCAGCTGGGATATCGGGAATACCATCGATTTTCAGATTCTCGCCAGGCCGCAAAATGCCCGGCGTTGCGATTGGCTCTTGCGCTAGTACCAATCCGCTCAAGGCCCATTCAGAGGCAGACAAAAACAGCAGTGCCACAGCATGAAAGAAACGACTTCGATTCAAAATGTATTTCATCTTATGTTCCAGGTAATAATGAGTGGGATAGGCTTCCAGCCTGTCGCATTATGCCAACTTTTAACGATTCAGATGAGATGCACAGGATTGATTTGGCCACGAAAGGGCACAAAAAACACAAAAGCGAAGAGAGTGCCACATCACCTGAACTTGAGAATTGGCTCTTCGTTTAAGCGTACGGCAGTGAAAAACGCACCACGATTCGTAGCTGGATTCGTAAGAATTCAGCTGGTTCGGAATTCTTACGAATTCCGCTACTGTATGTTTCATCCTGCCGCTACCCTTAGTGCTTTCTGCGTCCTTTTCGTTACGTCAACAAGGTCGGCCGACCTTTTGCTTCGAACTTTCAGTTACCTGAGCTGAAAGACCTGGACTCCGTTTTCGATTGGGACGGCGAATTGCTTGCCGTCGCGAGAGATTGCTAACGGCTGAATATTGGCAAATCGGTCTAGTGTCTGAACATCCATCAGCTTCGATTGACTAACATCCCAAACGTTCACCTTGCCATTTCCACCACTGATGAGTGTCCCACCGTCGGGACTGAACTGCATCGACCACTGGATCTCACCCATTGGATTCTCCACAAGTCCCCAAAAGCTAAAAATGCCAATGGGCCTCGTTCGGTCCAATGACTCGGGGATCGCGGCTAGAACCTGCTTCTCCGCGTTTTGTGGATCAATCACTTTGGTTAGTGATTCGAGGTTTTTGGACAACCGATCCACCGAGGATAGTCCGCCAAAAAGAAATGGCTCAGAGTCCTGTCGCGAGTTCTCTTGCCCATAACCGGTTAGTCCATCTACAAAGATCGACAAGACAGCGAACACCAACAACGATCCATGGACGATACAGTTTTTACCGGGCATGCAAAACACCTATGTGCATGATTGTAAGTTCGACGAGAAGCCTGTGGCTAAAGTGCTTGCGAGCATTGGATTCAAGTGCTCGGGCTCATTGCGAGCATGATAGTCTTTTTTTCAAACGAACCGCAAATTCAGTCTAAATCCTATTTGATTCACCAAAAACTCATATTCAACGCTTGAGTTACTTCGAAGCGTCTTTGGTTAATTCCTTCTCGATCGCCGTAAACTGCATTCGTAGCTCATGAGTGTCAAAAAAGAAGTGGCTCAAGCGAGCAATGACTTGCCAGCGTTCGATCGCCTTGTCCACTTCCTTTTCTTGGACCTCCAGTTGCTTGATCTGATCCAAAATCATGCTTGAGGATTTCCCTCGCGTATTGGCGCGTTCCGTTCGAAGCGATTCGACGAAGAGGCTGATTCGTTGTTTGTAGTTGATCAGTCGATTGCAAACGTTCTGTGCGTCGCGAGGTCCAATGCCGAATAACATAGAACCTTTCTCTTCACGCAAGCCAACCCATGCCTTGATCTCCCATCGTGCGCCGGGTTTGGATTCTATCCTCAAGAACATTTCTGGCGTTTCGTCCTCGATTGCGATTTTCCAAGTTGCCTTGCCTGCCCCTTCGATCGTTGTGACCTCCATCGGCTCGACCACAACTTTGTCCGACAGTTTCAGTTCGATCTCACAACGCGATGCCTTGACCAATACCGGCTTTCCAATGGATACGATTTCTTTCGAATAGGCAGCTCGAAGCGTTAGCGGTTTTTCCAAAGTGCTAACACCTTGCTCCGTGGACACAACCTTAAGCTCTACGACCTCCGTGGTGTTCAAAGTCGCGTCGCTGGACTTCGTTTCATCATCGGAATCACTTGTCATCTCGGTTGAATCGTTGATCGCGATGTTGTCCAGCCCACCTTCTGCAGTATTCGGTTTCAAAACATCGCTAATGATGGACGAAGGCGACGATTGATCGAGACGGATCGAGTTGCTTCCGATTGGGCTGAGCTCCGAAAGCAGCGCTTGCACCATTTTTTCGTTCTGCTGTGACTCAGCTTCCTCCATCCTATCGGAAGCGGTGGGAGTTGTCACAAGCTCCATGGCCTCTGTTACCGGCTCGGGTTCCGTTGTTTCGACTAATTTGTTTTCCAAGGCTTTGGTATCTTTGGTTACGACAACATCTTCTGCGTTCTTATGAGCGTCCTTAACTGCGTCTATGTCCTTCGCTTTGGCGATAGACTTTGGAACTTGCTCGGGCACCGAACTTGGAAAGAGCATCAAACTCGACACGATCAAAGAGGCGATCAATAGAACCGCGGCACCAATCCAGAGCGCGTTCTTGTTCGCGTTCCCGGGCGATCGCTTAGTGCGCCGAGCAAGTGAAGTTCCGGAATTCGAAACGCTGGAGCTTTGGGGGCTCCCCAAGTCGAATAACTCTTGCTGAATCGCTGACTCAGATCGTGACAATGCCCAGGGCCATTCAGGCGGCAACATCAAAAGTGGACTGCTCTTACCAAAATGAGCATCTTTTTTTGGTGCGATTGGGGCTCTCGCGCTCAGTTGCCGAATAATGCCCGTCAGCGGAACAAGGCGACCGTCCTCGGTAACAAATGTTTCGGCCGTGTTGAGCACCGGGTTGCCAAACGACCTTAACTGTGACCTCCAATCCCGAACGACGTTTTCTGGCGGAGAGCCCCAGGTTTGCAAAATGGTGGCGACGTGCTTGAGGTGGTCGCATGGAAAGCTCAACACCGCTCCGAGCTCTGAATGCTGCAAAACAACCAAGCGGTCTATTTTCCCTGCTTCTCCTGCAATGCCAGCTTTCGCAATGTTTTCATTGCAAATATTCTGCACATCGCGTGTCAAAAGACGGTGAATACTCCAGTCGATCGCGGCTGTTTTCGAGTCCGTGGCGACGGAACTTGGCGAAGGCTGCGAACTTGGAAACGGCCTAAAGTACCAAGGAGTCCCCGATGATTCGGCAATCAAAACGCACATTTCATTGCCGTCGACGACAAAAGCTTGGAATGAAACGCCTTTAGGCGGCAAAGCGGATGTACGATCGTTCAGGAACTCGGATAGTGCGTTCAGCAGTCGTTTAGGGGCGTTCATTGGAGCCTATTTTACAATTGGAGCCGGATATCGGACGGGTAACGGCAATTGACGATATGTAGTCGCGAAAGTACACTCTTCGCCCGTATTTTTGGGGTCTGTCACAATGACATCCGACGCTGTCGGACCCAACATGATTTTTGCAGAAACATTGGAGCGTTGCATTCGGCCATGGCTAACAAGTTGATCTATTTTTTTGGGAAATCGAAAACCGATGGCGGCGGAGACATGAAGGCTCTGCTCGGTGGCAAAGGCGCCAACCTTGCCCAAATGACCAAAATTGGTTTGCCGGTTCCTTCCGGCTTCACTATCACGACGGAAGTCTGCGTCAATTACTACAAAAATGGTCGCAAAGCCCCAGCTGAACTTGCTGTGGAAATGGAAAAAGCCGTCAAGTGGCTTGAAAAAGAAGCCGGAAAAAAGTTCGGCGACGTCAAGAATCCGCTTCTCGTTTCGGTTCGATCCGGTGCCCGCGACTCCATGCCAGGCATGATGGATACGATTCTGAATCTCGGTCTCAACGATGCGACCTGCGAAGGTCTCGCTGCCGCAACCGCTAACCCACGTTTCGCTTGGGACTCGTACCGACGATTCCTGCAAATGTACGGCGACGTGGTAATGGGCGTCCAAAAGAAAAATGAAAACGACCACGAGCCGTTCGAAGAAGTGATGGACGCGCTCAAAAAAGAAGTTGGCGTCAAAGACGACACCGAGTTCACCGCTGCCAATCTTCAAGAACTCGTCAAGCGATTCAAGAAGCTGATCAAGGATTGGACCGGCAAGGCGTTCCCAACCGATCCAGTCAAGCAGCTCGAAGGGGCTGTCTTCGCCGTGTTCAGCTCATGGATGAACGACCGAGCGATTCTCTACCGCCAAAAGTACCGCATTCCTGACGAATGGGGTACCGCGGTCAACGTCCAAGCGATGGTGTTCGGCAACATGGGCGATGACTGCGCAACCGGTGTTGCCTTCACTCGCGACCCTGCCAACGGCAACAACGTATTCTATGGCGAATACCTCGTTAACGCCCAGGGCGAAGACGTGGTTGCTGGCGTTCGAACTCCTTTGACCATCGCTGAGATGGCCAAGGACAAAACCATCGGCGCTGCTCACAAAGAATTGAACGACGTTCGAAAGACTCTTGAAAAGAACTTCGGAGACGTCCAAGACTTCGAGTTCACCATCGAGAAGAAGAAGCTGTACATGCTTCAAACTCGAAACGGCAAGCGAACCGCTTTGGCCTATGTCAAGATCGCTCACGACATGGTTAAAGAAAAGCTGATGACTCCAGAACACGCCATCAAGTCCGGAGATCCTGAAGCCCTCAATCAATTGCTCCAGCCGATCTTCGATACCGCCGCTTATGCGGCTGCTACCAAAGAAGGTCGCCTTATGGCGATCGGTCTTCCTGCTGGCCCAGGTGCAGCATCGGGCGCCGTCGTCTTCACCGCCGGCAAAGCCGAAGAGCTCGCAGCCAAGGGTCAAAGCGTTGTTCTGGCTCGTATCGAAACCAGCCCAGAAGATCTGCGAGGCATGATCGCTTCGGACGGTATTCTGACAGCTCGCGGTGGTGTATCCAGCCACGCAGCATTGGTAGCTCGTCAAATGGGTAAAGTTTGCGTGGCCGGTGCTGGCGACGTCGAAATCGACTACCACAAGGGCACTCTCAAGTGCAAAGGAGTCACGCTCAAGGAAGGTGACTTCATCAGCATCAATGGTACGACCGGTGAAGTATTCCACGGCAAGATCGCAACTGCGGACAGCGAACTCAAGCAAGTTCTTGTCAACAAGACGATGAAGCCAAAGGACAGCAAGGTTTTCCAGTACTACGACTTCTTAATGAAGCTCGCAGACAAGTACCGAACGCTCGGAATGCGAACCAATGCTGACCAACCAGACCAAGTTGTCAACGCGATCGCTTTCGGCGCCGAAGGCATTGGCCTTTGCCGTACAGAACACATGTTCTTCGAAGGGGACCGAATTATTGCTGTCCGCCAAATGATCTTGGCCAAGGCGGAAGAGGATCGCAAGAAGGCACTCGCCACCTTGCTGCCTTATCAGCAAAAAGACTTCGAAGGCATCTTCCGTGCCTTGAATGGTCTGCCAGGTTGCATTCGTTTGCTCGATCCACCGTTGCACGAATTCTTGCCACAGCACGACAACCACAAGGGACAAGAAGAAGTTGCCAAGCAGCTCAAGACAACCGTCGCTGAAGTAGCACGGTTGGTTTCAGAACTGCACGAGTTCAACCCAATGTTGGGCTTCCGCGGTTGCCGACTCGGTATCTTGCGTCCAGAAATCACCGAGATGCAAGCTCGAGCGATTTTCCAAGCCGCAGCCGTTGTCATCAAGGAAGGCATCAAAGTCAAGCCTGAAGTGATGGTGCCATTGGTCGGCTTCAAGAAGGAGCTCGATCTACAAGTGGAGATTGTTCACCGAGTGGCTGCTGAAGTCATGAAGGCGACCGGCAAGAAGTTCCCATACACCGTCGGAACCATGATCGAAGTGCCACGTGGTGCTTTGACAGCTGACGAAATTGCAGAGACAGCTGAGTTCTTCTCGTTCGGAACCAACGACTTGACTCAAACCTGTTTGGGCATGAGCCGCGACGACTCGGGTTCGTTCCTTCCAGCTTACCAAACCTTGGAAATCATCAAGGCGAATCCATTCGCTTCGATCGATCGAACAGGTGTCGGTCAGTTGATGAAGATCGGTGTGGACAAGGGCCGATCGACGAAGCCAGACCTCAAGATCGGTATCTGCGGCGAGCACGGTGGTGATCCATCATCTGTCGAGTTCTGCCACATTATCGGTCTTGACTATGTCAGCTGCAGTCCATTCCGAGTACCAATCGCTCGCTTGGCAGCAGCTCAAGCAGCTCTTCGTAATCCAGCCAAGGTCACGCCACCAAAGGTCATCAAAGACTCCAAGGCAAAGACCGGCGCGACCAAGGCAAAGACATCGAAAAAGTAGCTCATTAGCGAACGGGCTTTAGCCCAATCGCCGTCACTCCCCTCGCCCCTTTCAGGGGAGAGGGGCCGGGGGTGAGGGCGTTTGAACTGGTTGACTACCAGTGCAAAATCGCTAAGCAAAACCCACCAAAGCGGAGGCCAACACCCTCCGCTTTTTTTATGCGCACAATGGCGAGGCCAGCAGCTACGAAGGCGAGGCCAGCAGCTACGAACCGTCGCTGCCAAACCACCATCAAACAAAGCCCATTCGAAACCAATTCCAAAACGCAATACGGTTTAAGGCCGCTTGAACAAGATCAGCCTAATGTGCCCGCTAAGCGATTGAGACAATCGCTTTACTCTTGTGACAGTGTAAAACGATTGTCCTCAATCGTTTCGGCACTGCCAAACCACCATCGAACAAGGCTCAAGCGAAGCCAATTCCATACGGGGCAATCTAGCTTTCCCATGAAAGTGGCACCATACAAACCGCAATCGCAGCAAAGAATCAGCTTTTTTGCAGGGCGCCTTAAGCAAAACATCGAATTCAAAGATTAGAATCCACAAAGTCAACGATTTGCAGCGTAAAATCGTAGCTAAAATAGTTGCTGCTGAGGCCATACTTGGCAGCATGACGATCTGTAATTCGAAGTCAACGAGTCGTTTCTTTGAATAGCCTACACGAGCTTGTTTCGCAATTTTTGCTTCCAGCCCTACATGTCGAGAGCGTGAGGGATGTGGATCCTGTTGTTGTTCACGCAGTACCAACTCCGTGGCAAGTTTTGGGCTGCGGCAACTACGCTGCGGTGTTGGTCCATCCTCACTTCAGCGACATCGTTGTCAAGGTATACGCACCAGGACGTCCAGGGCGACCAGAAGAGGTGGAAGTATATAACAGACTTGGTCAGCACCACTCGTTTTCTCAGTGCTTAGGATTCGGCGAAAACTATCTGATACTGAAACGCTGGTTCGGTGTCACTCTATATGATTGCGTGCATCGAGGCATTCCCATCCCCAACAAGGTGATTCAAGATATCGACGATGCTCTTGAATACGCTCGAGCCCGTGGATTGAATCCTCACGACGTCCATGGACGCAACATCATGGTGGTTGACGGCCGAGGTGTTGTCGTCGACGTATCCGACTTCTTGGTGGATGAAGACTGCGGCGCTTGGGAGGACCTAAAGAACGCGTACAACTGGTTTTATCGCCCTTTCATTCTTCCGCTTGGAATAAAGATTCCGCATGCGGTGCTGAATTTAGTACGCAGTTCCTACCGCCAGTCCAGGCGAGTCCGTTCATGGGCAAAACGCAAGTAAGCTCGGCACTGCCAAACCACCATCGAACAATACACAAGCGAAACCAATTCCAAAACGCCTTAACGTTCAAGGCCGCTTGAATGAAATCAGCCTAAAATGCCCGCCAAGCGATTGAGACAATCGCTTTACTCTTTTGACAGTGTAAAACGATTATCCTCAATCGTTTCGGCGCTGCCAAACCACCATCAAACAAAGCCCATTCGAAACCAATTCCAAAACGCCATACCGTTCAAGGCCGCTTGAATGAAATCAGCCTAAAATGCCCGCCAAGCGATTGAGACAATCGCTTTACTCTTTTGACAGTGTAAAACGATTGTCCTCAATCGTTTCGGCGCTGCCAAACCACCATCGAACAATACTCAAGCGAAACCAATTCTAAAACGCCATACCGTTCAAGGCCGCTTGAATGAGATCAGCCTAAAGTGCCCGCCAAGCGATTGAGACAATCGCTTTACTCTTTTGAGAGTGTAAAACGATTGTCCTCAATCGTTTCGGCGCTGCCAAACCACCATCAAACAAAGCCCATTCGAAACCAATTCCAAAACGCCTTAACGTTCAAGGCCGCTTGAATGAGATCAGCTTAAAGTGCCCGCCAAGCGATATGCACCGTCCATCACGGTAAGAAAGTACGCATCCCAAGTCCTTGGTTCGTAGTTTTTCGACAACGCTCGCGAAGGAATACAACCCTCCAACCGAATTCGAATCGCAATCCGGAAATGGGACCGGAATCAAAGCGCCAATGGTCTCCTTTGCCTCATCGAACTTTATGCAGATTTTTGCGTGAAAGAAGTAGGAGGATCCTTTATAGTTGCAAACGGGTCTTCGGTTCGGTACGATTGCGCACCTGCCGTTTTAGATAAAACCCGCCTTCATGGTGTTAAACCGATGAAAACACAGCAGCTCCTCTCGGTCTTAATATTGAATCTTGTAGGCTTTGTGCTTTCTTCGCAAGTCTTTTGTCAAGACCGCGCAATCATCGAGTCCGTCAAGGCTTCTTGCTTCCTAGCGGAGGTTACAGGCAAGGAACAAAGTTATGCAACTGCCTTTTGTGTTCACCCATCCGGAGTGGTGATCACGAATCACCATGTTGTAGAGAAGCTCTCCATTGGCGAGACCATCAACTTGATTGCCAACGCGGGCCAAGAGACTCAGGAATCCTTCGAAGCGAAGTTACTGCGCACGGATGAAAAAGACGACTTGGCAGTGTTGAAAATATTGAAAGGCGATAAGTTCAATTCTATAGATTTAGCGGATTCGCCTGAGTTCTACGAAACAATGGGGATTACCGCGTTTGGATTCCCGTTTGGAAAGAGCCTTTCAATCGAGAAAGATTCATTTCCGACTATCAGTGTTAATTCAGGGAAGATCACAGCGATACGAAAAGACAAAAAGGAAATCCAACTCCTGCAGCTTGATGCAACGTTGAATCCAGGAAATTCAGGAGGGCCGGTAATTGATAATTCGGGAAAGGTCATCGGAATCGTGAGTTTCGGTGTTGCTGGTGCGGGGGTCAATTTCGCGATCCCCTCGGAGAAACTTCGTCGGCTCTTGATGAAACCTGATATCGAGTTCAATATTCCAGAAATTACTGCAGCCAACTATTCGGTACCAAAGGACGTCGAGGTCAACCTAACTCCATTGTTCGAGGAGATTCCAGAGCTAAGTGTCGAATTCTGGCTGAAGCGTGGCGATAGTGCGGCCAAGAAGTTTCAGTTGGGTGCAAAGTCCTTGAACAAATTCCAAGGGACCGTCGCTGGCGAACCGGATACAACGAAGAAGTGGTTACGTGGTGAACTGATTTTTAAACAAGGAAAGATTGAAGGAAAAGTTCAGGACGATTCATTCAAAGTAGACGGAAAGCAACTCAGCTTGGCTCAGTTTTCCTCCTTGGTAACAGACGAATCAAGCAAGAAGGTTGAGCTTTCGATGGTCGATGGAACAACTCGTACCGTTGGGATTCAGGATTTGCCCAAGCTAAAGGTTGAGCTTGGGACATTCGAGGTAACGGTTGATGTTGCAACGGTCAGCAAAGTGACATTGGAACCCGAAGATTCGGAATCCAAGATCTCCTACATTGTCATCGTCAAGAGCAAAGGAAAAGAGATATCTCGCTCTACTGGGTCCGAAATGGAAAGAGCTTCGGATATCGGCTCAGCCAACAATGACCAAGATGTTGCACTTGGAAAATCTCAGCCAACCGCTTTCAAGGGGGCGGCTAAGACCATCCCGATGCCTGGTTCTGTAACAGATACAGTTTACGCACGCGGCGGACAGTATCTCTTGGTTGTATTGGGTGTTCAAAAAAAACTGGTCGTGCTCAACGTCAGTAAGGCAAGCGTTGAGAAGATCTTGCCATTGTCCTCGGACGACGTAGTAGTTGTAGGCACCATGAACCATATCGTGGTTTTGGACCGGAAGAAGAACATTATCGAAAAATATGGGCTCGACAACTACACAAGGCAGCTTGCAGTCAAACCGCCATTTGCTGGTGTTGTGAAATCCATGGTAGCGGGGAGCGCGTCCAATGGTCCCATTCTAGTCCACCGCGCGGCCGGAACGGACGCTCTGGCGAATGCGACGTTTGCCGTCATCGACCTCGCCAAGTTCAAGGAGTTACCGGTTGCGTCAGGCAACACTGGGCACTATTCGAGCTTCCGTGACATGGTTCACATGAGAGCCTCAAACAACGGACGTGTTTTTGGAATGTGGTGCACCAGTCATTCGCCTTCGGGCGTACAGAGCATGATCCTAACGGACAACAGTCTCCTCACGAAGTATGAGCATGACTCAGTGGGGCATGTTGTTCCCAATGCAGATGGTAGTCACATCTTGACTGGCGCTGGAGTCTACTCATCGGGACTGAAACGTCTGAATAAGTCAGGCAATGTTCGCACGTTTTGTCTCCCAACGTCCCATCCACGGTTTATTCTAACCCTCCCTACTGGAAGCTATGGCGAAGGAAAATCGAACGGTGGCGGTATCCATGAGATAGGCTCTGACGCGGCATTGTTCAATTTGCCCGATTTGCAACTCGGCTCCCCCGGCAGTTCCGGTGAAGGCTGGGTTGCACACGACTTTACCATCGACAAGCGCGTTTTTCTGAATGTCGAAAGCCATGCCTTGGTATCGATCCCTTACGCCAATGATTCGGTTTTGATTCAAGAGTTTGACGTTCGAAAAGAATTGCGAAATTCGCAACTCGATTACTTTTTCGTTTCTTCGACTCCAAACCGGGGCTGCACTCCAGGGAAAGCATACGCCTATCAGGTTGAAGTGGAGTCGAATCGAAAGAAGTTCAAATTTGAAATTGCGAGTGGGCCAGATAAGATGACGATCTCACCAAAAGGCAAGGTGTCTTGGAATGTGCCGCGTGATTTCAAGGATGAGTCGGTGGATGTGATCGTTTCCATTTCAGACGGTGAATCGCTCCAAACCTACGATTCCTTTACGATTTACAATATTGGTTCTGTCGCGAAAACGAAATAGGAATTGTCTTTACCGCAGTGTCCCCATGCGAGCGATGCCATTCGTCCACAGAGCTTCCTTGTGGTACCTTTCTCTGATATAGATGAGTAAATGCGTCCCTCACACTCTCCCCGAAGCGGCAGCGCTAAGAAGCATTTTCCGCTTGCGAAAACAGACTTTTCTGTAGCGAGAGTCGTCAAGACTTTCGGCTCCAATGCATAAACCACCGAAACTCTTGACGAGTTTCGCTCCAAAATGCTTCACAGGCTGGGAAGTCTTTGCCTCAAGATAGCGTCTATTTTGAATCCAATCGTCTCATCTCTTCGAATAGTTGGGTGTGGTTCGGTTCAACGACTCTTGTTCCTTCGGAGATAAAGTATGAAACGGTTTTTCCAAAGTCTATGCTTGCTTTCTACACTGGCGTTGAGCCCTTTGCGAGCCGAAGACAATCTCGTCCAGGTTGCTGCATCCAATGGTCAGTTCAAAACACTTGTTAGCCTTTTGGTCGTCTCAGGGCTTGATAAAGCGCTTCAAACGCATAACGAGTTCACGGTTTTTGCGCCAACCGACGAAGCCTTTGCGAAGCTTCCCGCTGAAACGATTGCAGATTTGATGAAGCCAAGCGGACGCGAAATGCTGACAAACATCCTCAAAGCTCACGTAGTTGTAGGAGAACGATCTCTTGGCGAGCTAAAACGTCCATCGGAAGGA
The DNA here is from genome assembly GCA_947463915.1 of Planctomycetaceae bacterium. Taxonomy (GTDB): domain Bacteria; phylum Planctomycetota; class Planctomycetia; order Pirellulales; family Pirellulaceae; genus JBKCUI01. Next base: position 858 of record CANHVO010000038.1, on the reverse strand, counting down.
AATCCGATCAAAACCTTGGAAGGAACGACATTCCGACTGACTGGTGATGGATTGACTCCCAAATTTGGAAATGCTCAAGTTATTCAGGCGAACGTTCAAGCTAGCAACGGAATCATTCACGTCGTTAGCGATGTTTTGATGCCGGGCCCAAAAGAAAACAATATCGTTGAAACGGCCAAGTCAACCGGCATGTTCAAGACCTTACTGGCAGCTTTGAGTGCCGCGGACCTTGCAGGGGTTTTCGCTGGCAATGCGCCCTACACCGTTTTGGCCCCTACAGACGAGGCCTTCGCCAAGATTCCAGAAGCGACGTTGGCTTCCTTGCTACTGCCCGAGAACAAAGAGACCTTGATCGGGATTCTTAAGTATCACGTCATCGCGGGGAGTGTTTCAGCAAAGGATGCGATTGGTGCAGCGAGCGCCAAGACTCTGCAAGGAAGTTCCGTTCGGTTCCAGCTACAAGACGGAAAGCTAGCCGTTGAGAATGCTACTGTCATCAAGAACGATGTCTCGGCCAGCAACGGTGTTATTCATGTGATTGATACTGTTCTAATGCCGCCCAGCAAGCCGGTTTCTGTTCGGCACGTTCCAGTAGCAATCCCAGCGAAAAAATGTCCGAGCCAGTCTCACCGCTAGGCACCCTCTCGCTGCGAATTGGATGTGCAGGGGCAGTGTAAAACGATTGTCCTCAATCGTTTCGCTACTTCTAAAATACCGAAAACACCCCACAATCGAAACTAAATCCAAACCGCAAATCGCCTCAAAACCGCTTGACTAAATGAGCCTAAAGTGCCGCCAAGCGATTGAGACAAACGCTTTACTCTCTTTTTGAATGAGTACCCGTATCCTCCACTGCTT
>CANHVO010000037.1 GCA_947463915.1 Planctomycetaceae bacterium | reverse complement strand
TCTCAGATCTGTAGTCGCATGGACAGGCAAAGCGAAGACGCGTTCCTAAAACAACTGCAATCGCTGGATGCGAGTGGCTGTATCGACCTTCAGTACGATGCGAATCAGAAAACTTACTTTGTTTCTTTGCCGCAAAACAGACGATCTTTGCCTTGCCCAAGCGAGACATCTGCCGTGTGGACTCAGCCAGAGCTGTTTTTGCTAGAGAGCGGGCTGCTTGGGGAAAGTGCTCGGACTTGCTAATGGGCCGCACGCTACCTTCGCGGAGCGAAGGGCGACATTGTCGCTCGTCGCTCCGCGACGATTGCGTAGCCGATAGAAACGAAAAAAGCCAAAATGAAAACTACCGATCATAACCCGAAACGTGAGTGAGGGACCTGCGGAATTGCCCCTCGCTTACGCTTCGGGTTGGGATAATTCAGCCTGTCGCTCGCCTAATTGTCGCTTGCTATTGGCCGCCTTCGGTTCGTTTTGACCACCAAGGCAATTGAACGCCACCGTCCATCGTCAGAGTGCTTCCAACCATGTACGAAGCTTCATTGCTTAGCGTAAAGCAAATTCCATGCGCCATTTCTTCCGAAGTGCCTAAACGCTTGAGAGGCAAGCCTCGTGCGCCTTCCTCTAATTGCTCTTCGGTAAAGAATTTTCGCTCGCCTGGCGTATCGATCCAGCCTGGGTGAAACACGTTGACGCGAACTCCTTCTTTGACCAATTCGATTGCCGCGGTACGCGCCATATGATCGATGGCGGCTTTGGCCATATTGTAAGCCATCGCTGTTGGGAACGCGATTTTCGAATGTGGCGAGCTGACGATGGTGATCGCCCCCCCTTTGCCTTGCTTGACCATTTGACGGGAGGAAGCGATCAAGCCGAACAGGGCCCCCCACATAGAAATGTCGATTGTGCGTTTGAAGCCCTTCATGTCGGCTTCTAACATCAACTGCCGATCGCTATATGCGGCGTTCGATACGAACAGATCGAGGCTTCCGAACGCGTCCACGGTTTGGTCCACCATCGCTTCCACGGCCGCCTGATCTGAGACGTCGCAGGTGACAATGATCGCCTTTCGCCCGAGCTTCTCGATTTCCTGTTTCACTTCTTCGGCCGCGCTGCGGCTGGAGCTGCAATTGATGGTGACGTTGGCACCGCCGCGGGCAAGTTCAATGGCTACCGCCCGGCCAATTCCCTTAGACGAACCAGTGACTAGGGCATTTTTGCCTTCAAACGAGTAATGCATCGAAACTTGCTCTCCAAGGGTGAATAAACGTTCATTGCAGTATCCGCCAGCACGGAATCCTGGCACAAACCATGGTCGATTTATGGTGCACTCATTGTACCGTTTCTTCGGTTCTTGGTTAGATCTGAGTTGGTGTTTGCTACAATGCCAACAGAATGCATTTACGCCCGCTCAAGGAAATGGAAATGAAACTAGTTACGGTCGCAATCTATTACGACTCGCCAACTGCCTGGATAGCTTTGAATCAACTCAAATCCGAAGAGATTCAGGCCTTCATCGAAAATGAATCGCTGGTTCAAAATGCATGGGAATTAGGCGAGGCTGCGGGCCAAATTCGTCTCCGGGTTGAAGAAAGCGATTTCGATCGGGCAAGCAAAATCTTAGGAGAGGACTCGACCGTTGACTTGTCCGAGCTAGACAAGATGGCAATGGAATCCAAGCCCGAGGATGAATCCAAGCCAATCTTCAAACGCTTTTACCCAGACGAGTTCGACGACGGAGAAGAAAACGGTAAGCCACAGAACCGAGCAAGCGGGACGGGGATAGATGACGGCCTAAAGGACGCCGACGAAGAAGAAACGCTAAACTCGAGAGAGTTGCTCATCGACCGAGCCCTGAAAGGCTCAGTAGTTTCGGTCTTCTTTTTCCCGCTTGCATTGCTGGTCGCCTACATGCTGTTTCAAATCTTCCTTCAAGAAGAGCCCATTCGCCCGAAATATCGCAAGAAATTGATCCAGGCCTACGCATTTCACCTGCCACTCTTTGTAATTTTGCTGATTTTGGTCCGATTCATCCTTCAGCCGATGTAGGCAAGAAATTTCGCTGCCGTGCGTGAAGCCCAAGCTTGCGAAGGGCAGCGACCGGTGGGCTTGCCCCACCGAAGTCGCAAATGCTTGGCGTGCTAAACTGCTTAGCGAGCGATGATCGTTTCGCACACCATTCTTGTTGCGAAAATTGGTTCATTTTGAGCGTCGCTTTACAACCACGCTCGCCGCTTGAACCCCGCCCTTCGTCGCTGCCATGGTACGCCCTTGCTCAACGGCCGCTTCAATCAGTCGAAGGATGGAATCGCGTTTAACGTCCGAAGCGTTACTCAAACGAATATGTCGGATCAGTTTCCCAGTTCCCGCAAGAAGCCCGTCAAGATCTTCCAGTTCTGTTCCACGATCAAATCCAATATTGACATGTTTGGCATAGGTCGCAATGTGGATGAATCCCTGGCCTTGCTTGCCAGTAAAAGTGAAGGCGTTGGAGATACAATACGTTTCGTAGATCAACTCGCTACACTCACCAGCTAATTTTAGGACCGCCTTTCGGGCAGCAAGTGCTGCTGTGACAACTTCGTCGGGGCGATCCTGCATGAGTTCGCGAAGTATCAACTCCGTTTGCTGTTTATTTCCCGCCATACTAGCCTCTCGCAAAATACTGGATTGCACAAGCAGCATTGCCTTCGGTATCCGAAAACTTAACGAATAAGCCGACGGTTGGGATTTCGATGAGCTTGACCAAGATCGTACCGCCGTTCTTGATGATGCTTGCTTCGGTTGCTTTGATGTCTGCGACGGAAATAGAACATTCATATCCGTTACACCCAGTTCCCAATGGCTCGGTTCGCTTTTGAAGCGCACCTAGTATGCCCGGAGATTGTTCGTTCCCGGTTTTGATCCAATAGAAATCCGGCGGTCCCCATTCCTCGAAACTCCAGCCGAAGACGTTCTCGTAAAACGTCTTTGCGCGGCCAACGTCACCGGCATGAATCGCGAAATGGGAAACATTGTTGGCATGCATTTGACTTCTCGGCTGGGCTGAATTTGAGCGCCGACAATTTGAAATTGGATAGCTACTTACGTGCTTCTTGCTCCTTCAACTACTGAGTGTGACGCTCGAAATTGCGAAGAGCAGCGACCGGTGGGCTTGTCCCACCGAAGTCGCAAATATTTGGCGTGCTACAAATATTTGGCGTGCTAAACGGCAGAGCGAGCGATTATCTTTTAGCACGCTTAAGCCCGTTGCGAACTTGGACTCAGGGACGGCGTTCGCGAGAGTTGCTCAGAAAACAGAAAACAGGATCTGACCCGGATCTGACCCGGGTCTGACCCTAAACTACTAATTTCAATCGTGCACGATCACACCGTCGTTGGAAAAATCGCGCACGACGCACGACTCGTTGCATCAATGCAGCGAAATGCAATCGTCAATCTGCTCACGATGAACAAACCAGATTTCACTCGGATCCCAATTCACGATTTCAACATACTATCCGTCATGACAGGCCAAACTGCGAAGAGAACCAATAGACCGTCTCAAATTTGATCAAGCTTTTCATTGAAATCGGAATGCGTCAAGTATTTTGTTCGGTAAGCAGGACACAGCAGACAAAAATCAACGTAGTAGATGGGTCGAGAAGACAAAAACGCAAATCACTAAAAAATAACAAGTAAGCCTCTTGACCTTTACTAAATCAATCGCAAAAATCAACAACAGTGGTTTAGCGTCATTTATTTGTCAGCAAATGTTTAGAGATGGAGCCAAAAATGGGTCAACCTCCGACCCTTTTAACATCCACGATGCTGATGCGATTGTGGGTCTTCATTGTTGGCGGAATTCTCTCTATCGGTTGTGAACGCGGACTTGGACCTGGGCTACCAGTGAACACGATTCAATCAACCGAGGCAAATCAGGTGAAAGACCTTGGCGCAGTAAAGGGATCGAGTGTTACCCACGAGTTTGGCTTCAGGAATACGGATTGCGATCCTATAGTAGTCACTTCGATTCGCAAGAACTGTGGCTGTACAATTACAAACCTTGAAGTAGGTCGAGCCTTAAAATGCAGAGAACAAATTCCAGTTTCTATAACGCTTCATGGCAAATCCAGCGGCGGACTCGCAATTGGGTAACTCTGGATTGAGACAACATCGCAATCAATGAAAGTAGCGAGTTGCAAATTGACGCTATCGGCTGAATTTCCAAAAATGTTTTGGGTCGAAACTCGCGACTCTTCCGCGTTCAATAATGCAGAAGAAGGCGTCTTTGTAAGGTTATATTCCACGCGGCCGGAATTACTGGCTGGTTTCAAATCAGTTGCGGTAAAGCCGGAGGTAGCGTCATTATTACTTGTTAGTGAATCGGCGTCTAAGGAATTCTTGGAATTCAAAATTGAGCCTTCGGAATCAAATAACGTACTAAAGGCAAACTTTTTTGCGATATTTCAGTTCGATGATATTCGAGTTCCCTATCACACCGAGCTAATTCGGAACACGATTCAGCCGAGGCGGTTATGAAAATTATCGTTTTATTTCGAATTTTGGCGTTCCATTTAGCTGCATATTTGATGGTGCATTTGAGCGTTAGCAGAACTGTTGGAATGGACAATACGGGTGCCGAGATAATGGCGAAATGCCGCGCCACAATGGAACCACCAGTGCAAATGACTATTTCAACCAACGGTGTTAGTAGTTTAGCCTACAGGAAGATCCTTCCTGGAAATGTAGTTGCAGCGAGGACGGAAAACCTGACTTCATCAGGGATCGTGCACATTACTGTGGGTGACCAGTCATTTGAGCTATTTCCAGAGCAACGGAAAGCTATTGAGTCCTCCATTTTAATTCATGGGATGATGGAAAATGCTGGAAAACACATGCGCGATGCTTTGACGAATAACACCGGTATTATCGGTCAAGAATTCTATTCTGTCGAAGAGGCAAAGCACTTAGGACATGATTGTTGGGTCTTGACTTCGAGGTTTCCGTCAGATCTTTTCTATCGATTATCGACGTTAAGTCCTGGACTTGACCCGGAACGATTTCCGTTCGAGCAAAAGTTTTATGTCTCGAAGACTGACTATTTACTTATAATGACGGAAATGAATGCGAAGAGCGGAACATCCATAGCACGGGTAGAATACAGCGATATCCAAAAAGCTCCTGATCTACCAGACGATTTGTTCTTGATTCCGGAATCTTACACGCTGCTCATTCCTCAAAGCAAGGAAGAGTATTTCGTGTTGAGACAAAGTGCCACCAAGATGAGCTATTCTAGAGTTTCAAACGCGTTACAGGTGGATCGAAACGCAATTGATCGACCATGGGAGCAGTTTGGAATTGACGAGGCTGAGTTCCGCAGAAACGTAGAGCTAAGCAAAGAACGAGCACAAAGGAAATTCGTTTCCGATCTTCCTCAGCCCAGATCATTTCTATTTCGTTTCCAAAATACTATCCTATCCGTTTTGGTATTCATTGCACTATTTGTTTACTTGAATCTGCCAAATCGCAATGTTATTGTAAAGTCATCGATGAATTGGAAAAATCGACGCTTTTTCAAAGGAAGCTGAACTTAGGATTAGGGTGGTGGCAGGAAACTCATTGTCATTATTGAAAATCCTAACTGAGGAATTTAGATTTTCGCCGTTCGCATTTAATCGCGATGAAATTGATCTGAGATGTAAACGGTTGTCTTTGAGCATGCGCTCGATTAGCACGCCAAGCCTCTTGCGAACATTGGGCTCGAGGTCCGCGTTCGCTTTGACTTGCTTCTCATATGAGTCGGGAAAACGCAGGTAGAGTCGATACCAATGACTCGCGAGCCCAGCTATGATATATTGCCGCATCTCCTGTTCCCACCAACACAATTTCATCCCTCCCTGAATTGGACCAACCATGACCATGTATTCCAAAACCATGTTGGTTGCTTGCTTTGTTACTGCAGCGGTGCAATTCGCCACAAAGCTATCGTCGGCGACTGAACCGACCGCTCCCAAACGCATTGTCTTCATCGCCGGTAACCCTAGCCACGGCTACGGCGATCACGAGCATTACGCTGGTTCTCGAATCTTGGCCGATGTCATCCAAAAAACCGACCCCAATGCCAAATGCGAAGTCATTCGAAACGGTTGGCCTCAAGATGAGTCCATCCTCGACTCCGCCGACACCATTGTGATTTACTCCGATGGCGGTGGCGGTCACCCTGCACTGGCTCATTTGGATCGTCTTAAGAAGCAAATGGATCGCGGAGCTGGGTTTGTGTGCATTCACTATGCGGTCGAAGTCCCCAAAGACAAAGGTGGTCCGGAGTTTCTTTCTTGGCTCGGTGGCTACTTTGAAACGGATTGGTCCGTCAATCCACACTGGGACGGAAAATTTGACAACCTGCCAAAACACCCCATCACCTCCGGGGTCAAGCCCTTTCAAACACGAGACGAGTGGTATTTCCACATGCGTTTCCCCGAGGGCATGAAAGGGGTCACACCCATTCTCTCCGCAGTGCCACCCGCCAGCACTATGGATCGTCCCGACGGCGCTCATAGCGGCAATCCAGCCGTACGCAAAGAAGTCGCTCGCGGTGATCTGCAACACGTCGCTTGGGCAACCGATCGCCCCAACGGTGGCCGTTCTTTCGGATTCACCGGCGGCCATTTCCACTGGAACTGGGGTCGTACCGAACCCACCAAGCTCGTGGCTAACGCCATCCTTTGGACCGCACACATGCCCGTTCCAGAAGCTGGCGCGACCGTCGAGCCAAAAACCGTCAAGCAACTTCAAGAAAACCAAGACGACGCAGTCAAACCTGATTTCGATTCGGAAAGGACCGCCAAAACCTTTCAATTGATTTCATCCAATACCAGCGCACCAGCAACAACAACCAAACCTGCCAACGGCAAACTCCTTTTCTCGTCGCAAACCGTCAACAACCAAACATCACGACATCAAATCGATGTCGACGTCGATGTGACCGGCGTCAAGAAACTTTATCTCGTGGTCACCGCTGGTGACAGCTTTGCATTCGACTGGGCCGATTGGGTCGAGCCAAAACTTGTTGGCAAACAAGGCGAAAAATCGCTTTTGGACTTGGAATGGTTTGAGGCATCAACCGATTACGGCAAGGTCGCAAAGAACGCGAATGTCGAAGGGGGGCCACTGCAAGTTCGCAACCAAGTCGTCAAGGGAATCGGCACTCACGCCAACAGCGTAATCGGATTTGTTCTCCCAGAAGGCTACGAAAGATTCCAAGTGGGTTGTGCTCTCGACAACGGCGGGGTTTCTCGCAACCCGGACGCAACCTCGGTTCGATTCCACATCGCTGCCGAGAGCGTCCCAGAAGGGCTCAACAATTGGGGCGGCAGCGGCACCAAAACGGACAATCGCAGCAGCGATAAAGCTGTGGCGGGTCTCGCTGTGGCCAAAGGACTGGAAGCGTCGTTGGCAGCCTCCGAGCCAATGCTCAAGAGCTTGACCAACATCGATATCGACCACAAAGGTCGCATCTGGGTCTGCGAAGTCGTGAACTACCGCAAGCATAAAAATGATCGAGCCGAAGGTGACCGAATCCTCATTCTCGAGGACACCAACCAAGACGGGATCGTTGATACATCGAAGGTCTTTTATCAAGGCCGCGACATCGACTCAGCCCTCGGTCTATGTGTCCTAGGCAATCGGGTCATTGTCAGCGCGGCTCCCTATGTTTGGGAGTTTATCGATGAAAATGGAGATGACGTGCCGGACTCGAAACGAGCTCTGCTCACCAAAACCGGAGATCCACAACACGACCACTCCGTCCACTCGTTCCTATTCGGTCCCGACGGAAAACTTTACTTCAACTATGGCAACACCGGCCACAGACTTTGCGACACCGATGGCAATCCCATCAAAGATCGTTGGGGCCGAGAAATCAACGACTCCGGCAAACCTTATCGTCAGGGAATGGTGTTTCGATGCAACGAAGATTTGAGCGATATGGAAGTGCTCGGCCATAATTTCCGAAACAACTACGAAGTTTCAGTCGATTCGTTTGGAACGCTTTGGCAATCGGACAACGACGATGACGGCAATCGAGCAACACGTATCAACTACGTAATGGAGTTTGGTAACTACGGGTACACAGACGAGGCCAACGGCGCTGGCTGGCAAGTCGAACGCACCAATTGGGAGCCCGAGATTCCTCGCCGTCATTGGCACCTCAACGACCCAGGCGTCGTACCCAATGTCTTGATCACGGGCGCCGGTTCGCCGACCGGAATCACGGTCTACGAAGGAAACTTGCTCCCAGAAAAATTCCGCAATCAAATGATCCACTGTGACGCGGGTCCCAACGTCGTTCGATCCTATATCGCCAAACCAGATGGTGCTGGCTATTCCGCCACAATCGAAGACATCGCAGTGGGTGAATTCGATAAGTGGTTCCGACCAGCGGACGTTTGCGTTGCACCAGACGGATCGCTTTTTGTTTCCGATTGGTACGATCCAGGCGTTGGCGGCCACAACATGGAGGATATGGAACGGGGCCGATTGTTCCGTATCGCTCCTCCGGGCACCAAGTACACCGTTCCGAAGTTCGACCTGACTACCGCTGCTGGGGCTGTCGAAGCCCTTCGCAATCCATGCAACTCCGTTCGATTCATGGCCTATCAAGCCATCATGAAGATGAAGGGAAATGCCGCGAATGAACTCAGCAAGTTGGCTGCGGACGCCAACCCTCGCATGCGAGCCCGAGCACTCTGGCTCTTGAGCAAGATCGGGGATACAAAACAGGTGGTCCAGCAAGCGACCAACGACGCGGACTCAGATGTCCGAATCACCGGGGTTCGAATCGCACGACAAGCGAAACTTGCGACCAAGGACTATGTGCCGCAATTGCTCGGTGACAAGAGCGTTGCCGTCCTGCGCGAATTGGCGGTCGCATTGCGAGAGGACAAATCGAGTGACATGCCAGAATACTGGAGCAAACTTGCAGCCAAGTATGATGGTATCGATCGTTGGTACCTGGAATCGCTCGGTATCGCAGCGACCGATCGCTGGGACGATTGCCTCGCAGCTTGGAAGAAAGCCAACAACGGCAATTTTGAGTCCAAGGCGAGTCAGCTACTTGTTTGGCGAGGTCGCGGAAGCATGGCAGCGCAGTTGCAGGCAGACGCTTTGCGGAACCCCAAGCTCGTGGACAGCGAGATCCCAGCCATGTTTCGCGCACTCGACTTGCAAGATTCGGAATCGCGACAAAAAGCACTTCGCACTTTGTTGGACATCTCCGGTCGAGACAACATCGTCGTTGAGGCTCTGATGCGTTTGGACGGCATCGACGTCCAGGCCAATCCAAAGCTCGTTCAGGCCGTCAATCGACACCTGAGCCAACTCAAGAACGACCCATCGCAGCTCAAGATTATTCAGAAGCTCAAGGTACCTGGACTGGGAGAAAGGCTCGTTGATCTTGCTGCCATTTGGGGCGAGAACACTCAGTCGGTTCAGGCCCTCGAATTGGCGATCGAACAAGGTGGTTTGCCAGCCCTAACTCAATTGCTGATGGCAAAGGCTCCCGATGATCGGACTTTGATGTTGTCCAAGGTACTCACATCGAGCAACAAAAAGCCCGTCCAAGATCTTCGACTCGCATTGATCAACGACGAAAACGTTTCGAAAGTGATCAAGGTGGACGCGGTGCTTGGGCTTTCCAAAAGCAAAGGGTTCCACGCACAGCTCATCGATTTAGCCAAAGCTGATAAGCTACCTGGCGAATCCAAGATCCTCATCGGTGCGACTCTCAGAAGTTCGGATGACGCCGCGATCAAAAAGGCAGCGGACGAACTGTTCCCTCCGATTAAATCCTCGCAAAACCCACTACCACCAATTGAGGTATTGGTCAAAAAGAACGGGAACCCCAACGAGGGAAAGAAACTCTACACGGGTGTCGCAACCTGCTCGCAGTGCCACCAAGTTGGAACGGAAGGAAAGAACGTCGGCCCAGCTTTGACCGAGATTGGCAGCAAGCTATCGAAGGATGCCATGTACGCAGCCATCCTTGCCCCAAGCGCAGGCATCAGCCACAACTATGAATCATTTGCGGCCCGAACCGACGACGACGAAGTAGTCATCGGCTTGATGGTTTCAGACACACCTCAGAGTGTTACGATCAAAGACGCCAAAGGAATCGAGAAAACCATCAAGCGAGAGAATTTGGCCGAGATCAAGAAGCAAGAAAAGTCGTTGATGCCAGAGAACTTGCAAGAGACGATGAGCGAGCAGGGGTTAGTCGACTTAGTCGAATACCTCATGTCGCTCAAGAAACCATAAGACATCGCCCAGTGTCTTACCGGTTAATTAGCCGGTGAGCGCTAGCCCCGGTTTCCGAGCGTGCTCGACATTCGTCGAGAACCGCGGCTAACGCCGAGCGGCTCATTGTTCATTTATCCAAAGTGTTTTGCGGACATGCTTAGCTGAGTCTTTATGGACGACGATCGCGTTGACGACAAAGAGGAGCAGATCTATCTCAGTCAAATTCCGAAGGCTCAACCGTCCCGGTTTCGAGCCAAGACGATTTCTTCGATTATGGATCGGTTGATTGTTGAGAAAGGCTATGCCGCTCAACAGTCAGCCCAAGTGCTAGAAGAGCAATGGCGAATCGCGGTAGGCGAAGACTTGTTCTCGCAATCGCGCGTCGGCAAGGTGAGTCGCGGAGTGCTGCAGGTATTTGCAAGCAACACCATCGTGTTGTCCGAACTGGAATATTCCAGAAGCAAAGCCCTACGCCACTTGAAAGCGGCGCTGCCCGATTTCAAGATCAAGGATGTTCGATTCAAGCTGATAAGTTAGGCAACCCGAAGCCTGAGCGAGGACGTATCACACGCGTTTTAACAGTCAGCCGTAGTAGGCGTACTGTGAAAAGCGCTCGGTACGCCTACGGCTGACCGTTAAATTAAACGAAGCCTTTCGCCGTTCCGCTATCAAGATTAGCGTCGGTTGACTTTCCGAAACCGGGGCTATCGCCCAACGGCTAATGGTTTCGGTCGGCGGAGTGCAACTAGCGACGAGCTTTGGCTTCTTCTCGAGCCGCTTTCATGGCTGCTGTTTCATTGGCAAGCTTGTTCTCTGGACCAGCCGGGAAGTACTGGACATCGTCTTGCAAATAGTAAGGGCTTGGCAGGGTTTGGCCTGCTACGTGGACTTGGCATCCCGTATTGGCAGCTACTCCCAGCGAACCCGCTGCAATGACCATCCAAACACCAAGGTTGGGTTTCTTGCAATTCAACATTTCTGAATTTCCGTTATCCTGGGCCGGTACCGACCGTCAAAGGTCAGCTCGATGCTGCGTCGAACTCAATGTAAGCCGACTATACTATGGGTTGTATCGGACAATCTGGATTTCCACTTGAGTCAAACTTTGCCGGTTTAGCCGGTCGAAACGTTGGCGTTCGCCCCCGGTCCGGTCCATAATGTCATTGCTGGCAAAAGCCAGAATGGGCCCTGGTTTACGTCGAGAAAGAGCAAAAAATGCGAGAATTGAAGGAAAAATCGAATACGATCCTCGACGGAAGAACAGCCTGGTCCATGGTCAGGATTCTAATGATCTTTCTCGCTTGGTCGTACGAGCCAGGCTTAGGTTTGGCTAAGCAATTTCCCGTCGCCAAGGTACAAACCGGCAATATTATCCGGCATGAATACTATACGGCGTGCGATTTCTTTGCTGACGGCCAAACGTCTCAAGCGGCCATGCTCTTCGACACGGCTCTGGCACAATCCCGATCGGTCAACAATCAACGTGGAATCGATAGCATTCCGCCTATGGTCAAACTGGGAGAATGTTTCTGGGAGCAGTGCGATATCGGGATGGCGTTGGAAAGGTACGATGCTGCCTTGCAAATCACTCTACTCCATTCACAGAGGTGGGTTACGCTCTTAAACAAATCGGGGAGTATTCGTCCCGAGACTCGAATTCGCGAAGTTCCTTGGGCCGGTACCGTCCGGACCACCCAAATGGGCAGCTATAGCGAAGTCACACCGATTCCACTTGGTTCAACCGAACTGTTGCTTGAGTCGATCGCGGGTCAAGGTGTCACTGGAAAGTTGGTCGCAATAGATGCTTTGGAGATTTTGCGATGCCAAGCGATTGCGCTTCGACGACGCTATCAGTTATTGGGACCGCTCGCCAAACACAATCCATTGACCGATCCGCTGGTGAAGGCCTTTAGCATAGACGTAAAGTCCCAATCGGAACCGATCCAGGTCGCCATGAATATTTGCCGCGCTTTTGCCAATATCGGAGCAGGCGAACGGGTCCAATCCGAAAAGCTCTTGAATCAAAATTTGAGTTTACCCAACGGACTTGATCACCCGCTAACCGCAGTTGCGTTGTTGGCACTTGCCGACTTGGCGATCGATTCCAATGCGACCAAGGTTGCGGAGGAGCGGGCCATGGAAGCTTCGGTGGTCGCCGGGCGGGCCGGACAAATGGAACACCTCGCCGAAGCCGTCGAGTATCTTTCCAAAACAGGTTTCGCCGATGGGCATGATGTTGTCGCGGCCAAAACTCTTCAATCAATCTTTCACTGGTCTGGTCCCAAGAGTCGATTGGTTTCCATTCGAACCCAAGTTGAAATGGCTAGGCTATCGGCGCTCGCTGGAGCCATTGATGTGGCGACGAAACAATGCCACGTTGCAACGTCGATGTTGTTGCCAAAACAAGTAGTGATGCCTCGTGCCGAATCCATCGTTCGCTATGCAGAAGCGAAAATAGCTTTGCTCGAAGCGAGACTCGTTGACGGAATAAGCAAGCTGTTTGAAAGCACCGCCTATCTACGCGGCAATGAAAAGGGAATTGGCTCGCCACCTTTGTTTCAATTGGACCTTGCTCTGCAATTGACCAAGGGAAAGGCCCTCAATGAGACCGTTGCCGAAGATGTACTTGGCCAGTTGCTGAGTCCTCGACCCGCAGGACATTGGAGAGTTCACCCACTAGAGCAATTGGATTGGCTGATGATCAATAAGTCAGAAGCGAAAAGCTTGCTCTTGGACTTGCAGCTACGAACGAAAGACGAAAGTCAGCTTGCTGCCGCCTTCGATGATGCCAAGGTGCAGCGATATCGACGAAACAACGAACTGGAGTCGCGAGTCTTTGACTTGAAACTTCTTTTGCATGGCGACAACCGTTTTGGTGTAAACCCTGCCGAATTAACTGCATTGAGAAAGCTGTTGCCGGTTGTGGATCAGAACGCGACGAAGATGCAGCAATTGATTGCACCACTACAGGCGAGTCCAAAGTTGGATCTACGTAAGTGGAACGAAGATGAGACGAAGCGATGGGAGTCGGTCCTGCGACTTGCTACCATGCAAGAGACTTTGATATGGTCGGCAGCCATCAGTCCGATCGTCATACAAGAAGCGTTTCCACCACGACATTCTCAAGAGCTAATGGCGAAGTCATTGCGGCCTACGGACGCCGTCGTGATGTTTGCGGCCCATGGCTCATCCCTGAGAGGATTTCTCTACTCGGCGGGCAAATGGCGTTCCTGGGAGGTAGCAGATGGGGCTTCGGTGGAACGAAAAATCACGAACTTGTTGGGTGAAATGCAGCTCTTGAAGAAGCGAGATGCGGATACGGTTGACGTTAAAAAGAACTGGGGGCTCGAACGACGAACCGATCTCAGAAATCAGCTTTTCCCTAAGGACATATGGGCGAACATGATTGCAGCCGAACGTTGGATTGTGATACCAGATGCGAGTCTATGGTACTTGCCCCTCGAGTCGCTACCCATCTCGGATTCCCAGTTCGCTTTGCCGTGCCTTTCCGAGCACTGTATCACGTATTCGCCGACCCTCGGTTTGGTACCGTACTTGTTTGAGGCCAAGCCACAATCCAAATCGGTTCACGGAATTGATGTCCATGTGCAGGATTTTCTCTGTCAGGATGCCACAAAACATAAGGGATTGTCCGAAGAACTTGCCGCGAAGAAGCGACATATTGTTGACTTGAATATCAAACCTTCGTACTTCCCAACCAGCCGTTGGTTCAAAGTTGCTTCAGACAGCATCCATACCTATGCGCCCATGGGTTTGGACACAATCGCCCCTGTCGCTACAGACGCAGACGTAAATCAATCAAGTATTCGGACATGGAGTTCCTTTCCGTGGGGTACACCGTCATCAATGTTACTTGCCGGTGTTGACGCGGTTCCACCCGCACCGCAAACAACTGGGGACGACTGGCTTCGACTTGCCTTGCCCTTAATCGCTCAGGGGACACGGCAGCTCACTGTTTCACGATGGTCCGTGGGCGGTGAAAGCACGGTTGCGCTGATGAAGTCGTTTTGTGAGAATCAAGAGGAGTTGACCGTGTCCGAGGCTTGGCAACGAAGTGTATTGATGTTCTGGGAGGAACAATTTGAACAGCACAACGAACCTCTTTTTAAAGCAGCGCCGTTTGCAAAGCCAGAGAATCGTGTTTTTGGTAACCATCCCTTACTATGGTCCGGTTACCTTCGAATCGGCGATTCGAAAGCAATCAAATAAACGCGACGTAAACTAATCCACCCCAATTCCGAAGAGAGCGAAATAGTCATCTAAGTGGCTAAAAAGAATGTCTCCATTTGGACGCTTCTTTTTCATGGTCGTTTCGGGTTGGATAGCTTTTTGCGCTACCGTTGGCTCAGGGCTGGCCTCTGGCAAAATAGGGTCAACTCGGACTGCATTAGCAAGTGGCACGTTATAGCTTTCGCCAGCCCAACGCGGACCAATCGTTGCGACCAGCTCCTTTGCCGAACCTATGGCGATGGACATCGCCTTTGACACAACGCTTGGCATTTGCATTCCGCCCAAGTTAACTTCTCCCTCGCCAACGAATGCCGCACTTCCTATCCGCCCCAAAGCCGATGGTGCTGTTATCGGAGCTACTATGCCGAGCGTCTGCTGGTTGGTGCGGACAATTCCTGTGTCGGTCGCGTTCACTCGCCCGTCGCGATTTACGTCATAGATATTCGTTACCCCAGCGCTATTGGGCAACGTCGACTGATTGACTCGCACAGCTCCTGTATCCGTAGCGTTCACACGAATACGTCCAGTGGCACCGGTCGTATTGCCAACCCCAAAATCTCCAATCACATTTCCAAAATAAAACACGTCGTTCGCAGTCAAACCCGTTTGGGCGTTCGCAACCACCACGACTCGCAACCAAGTATTCTGTACCGTGTTGTCTGGGAAAGTGACTAGCACCCGCGTCGAACCACCCGCCCCTGAACCGCTCAATATCAACACTATAGGAACTATAGCCGATGAAAGGGGTGCGAAGCCAGCCACCGATATCCCGTCCCACTGCGCAAACTGAAGACTAGCTCGCATCTCAACGTCGGTTGTTGTCGCTGGTAATCCGGCCATATCCACGACTAACCCGTTTAGACCTTTCGAATAATTTGTGTAGTTGGCAAAGGTTGAGGATTGTCCTGGAAGCAGTGGCAGCTTGTCCGTTGCCAATGAACTTAAGGCGCTGGCCCCGGTCGCTCCGTTGTAGAACAAACCTCGCTGCGAGATCACAACGTTGGCATTGATCGTAAACGATACCATGGAAGTATTCGTGCCGTCGTTAGCGGTTATCGTTACTGCTTGGTTGACCAGTTTTTCGGTAGGAGTGAACGACCAATTCCAAGTCCCATTCGCGTTCTTGACCAAGGTACCTAGCGAAGCAGTCAGCGCCACCGTGTTCCCCTCTGGGTCGCTCCAGGTTCCACTGTTACTAAGCGAGCTTAGAACATTGCCATCTACGTTTCCTTGCGAACGAGTCACAACGGGCGTTTCGTTTAAGTCCGCCACATTGATACTAAATGTCTTTTCAAAAGTCAGGCCTCCAGCGTCGGTGGTCCTCACCCGAATGCTGTAGCTATTCTTGGTTTCAAAATCCAGAGTTGCGTTCGTCTTGAGTTGGTTACCGCTGACGAAAAACGAGGCGTTATCGGTGTCTCCAACTCCAGTCACGAGACCGAAAGTAAACGTGTCGCCCGAATCCTGGTCGGTCGTACTGAAGTTTCCAATCGTGGTTGCAGGAGCTACGTTTTCGGATATGGAACCATTAGAAATCAACACGTTTGTGGGCGCTCGGTTAACAAACTGTACTTTTAGACGTGCAGCGCCTTGAAGATAAACGTGAAACGACCTTGGTCCAATCATTTCGTTCGCATTTTGAATCCATCCGTTTCCAATATCGACGATGTCTTCATTATCTCGAAACACGATCAAAGTGTTGGATTCTTCGGAAAGATTCAAGACCTCACGGTAATTCAGGGTTAGCGTGTTGTTGCCAGTGCCGGTCATATCGATTTGTTCGATTCCCAGCAAACGATTATCTCGTAGTGTAGTAAGATCCAGCGACAAACCACCGCTATCGAGTCGCAACGTATCCAAGCCCGTACCACCGATGATGCGTTTGAAAGTCAAATCGCTTACAGCCAACACATCGTTCCCTTGACCACCGGTTAGTACGTCGGCACCTCCGCTTCCAAGAAGTAAGTCATCGCCACGGCCACCGTTCATCGCGTTAGCCAAACCTGTTCCTGTCAGAGTCTCGCCAACGGCTGTCCCTGGGTGGGTTATCGATCTGGTGAAATCGCTGCCATAAACAACATAACTCTCGCCCGCTTGCGATTTGGTATTCCCTGCCGCATCAGCCCCGTTTGCCCCGATGACCAGGTCGTCGAAACCATCGCCGTTGATGTCCCCAGCACTCGATACCGACTTGCCACTGTAGTCAAGCATTTCCGCACCGAAGATGCTGATGCCAGACGAACCCAAGGTGGCCAAATCGATTGTCGTAGCGGGTGAAGCACCACCAAAAATTAGATAGCTGTTTCCTGCACGGCTTTTCACATTTCCTAAGGATTTAGCAAAGTACGCTCCAATGAGCAAGTCATCAAAGCCATCTCCGTTGACATCTCCTGCATTACTCACGGACGAACCCGATCTCTCATCGAGATCGGCTCCGTAGATTGTGATACCGGCGGTGCCGAGGGTTGCTAAATCGATGTTTTGAGCCAGTGACGGGCCTCCAAAAACGACGTAGCTCTCGCCTGCATCCCTCTTTGAGTTTCCGAGCGTATCAGCTCGAAAGGCCCCAATCAGTACATCGTCAAAACCGTCCCCGTTTACGTCCCCCGCACTGCTCACGGAAGTACCGCTGTAGTCTTGAAAATCACTGCCATAAATCGTAACGCCTGCGGAGCCAAGGGTCGCTAAATCAATCCCTGTCGGAAGCTGCGTTCCTCCATAGACGATATAGGTTTCACCAGCGGCCGATTTAGCATTGCCTGCGGCATCTCCAGTACGTGCGCCTATGAGCAGATCGTCAAAACCATCTCCATTCACGTCACCGCCATTGCTAACTGACCAACCACTAACGTCACCCGCATCGGCTCCGAAGATAGTAATTCCAGCAGAGCCTAGGGTCGCCAGTGAAATGGTCGGTGGGAGCGATGCTCCTCCAAAAATCACGTAGCTGTCCCCCGCCGCCGTTTTGAAATTGCTCAAAGCATCCGCAGACCTCGCCCCAATGAGCAAGTCGTCGAAACCGTCTCCATTCAGATCCCCAGCGCTGCTCACAGAGTTGCCGCTTACGTCATTCAGGTCCACGCCGAAGAGAGTGACTCCAGCCGAACCCAACGTGGCCAAATGGATCGTGGGTGGAAGGTTCGGGGCGCCGAAAACGAGATAGCTTTCACCTGCAGCTGATCTAACATTGCCTGAAGAATCGGCTAGATATGCAGCGATTAGAATGTCATCGAATCCGTCCCCATTTACGTCTCCTGCACTGCTCACAGAGTTGCCACTGCGGTCGCTTCCATCTACGCCAAAAAAAGTAACCCCATCGGAACCCAATGTGGCCAGATCGATGGTTGCCGCTTGCACCGCGCCCCCAAAAATCAAATAGCTTTCTCCAGAAGAGAAATCGTTAATACCGGACGCGAAAGCAAACCGTGCTCCAATGATCAGGTCGTCGAAACCATCGCCGTTTACATCCCCGGCATTGCTTACAGAAAAGCCGCTTTCGTCACCAGCTTCTGCGCCGTAGATGGTTCTCGCTTGTGAGGCAGTCAAAGCCGCCAGGTCGATGATGGTACTCCACTTAACGGCACTAGCCACCTTAACTTTCGCAGCACCCTTGGATAGGACTTGATAGGTGGCAGAGTTGATCGTTTCGTCTACGCCGCGAGTCCAACCTGGTTCCAAGTGAAGGGTATCCCCTACGTTACCATGGACTATCAACGTGTTGGACTCATCGGAAATGTTCAGGACTTCGAGTTGTGTTAGAGAGAGAGTGTTAATCCCCGTCCCGGTGAGATCGATTTGTTCGATACCGAGAATTCGATTGTCTCGCACAGAAGTTAGATTTAGCAAAATCCCGCCGCCATCCAATCGCAGAGTATCATTGCCCGTTCCACCAACAACGCGTTTGAAGTTCAGGTCGCTTATTGCCAGGATGTCGTTTCCTTGTCCACCAGTCAGAACATCCGCTCCTCCGCTACCAACCAAGATGTCGTTGCCTCGCGCTCCGTTCATCAAGTTAGCTGCCGTTGTACCAGTTAGGGTTTCGTCTGAAGCTGTCCCTTGGTGTGTCAGCAATTCTGCGAGGTCACTTCCCCAAATGATATAACTTTCGCCGGAAAAATTTCTGGTGTTTCCCGCCGAGGAAGCTCGGGACGATCCTACGATAAGGTCGTCAAAACCATCCCCGTCAACATCCCCCGCGCCGCTAATCGAGTTTCCGCTCTGGTCAAAGGCGTCGGCACCGAAAATGACGATGCCTATCGAACCTATCGAACCGATGTTCACCAGATCGATGGTCCCTGGAAGCGACGCGCCCCCATAGATCACATAGCTTTCCCCTGCAGAGTACTTGGCATTTCCAGACGCGTTGGCCCGGTATGCTCCAATGAGTAAATCGCCAAAACCATCTCCATTCAGGTCCCCAGCGCTGCTCACAGCAATGCCGCTTTGATCGCGCGCGTCGGCACCAAAAATGGTGAGGCCCGCTGAGCCAAGATTCGCCAAATCGATGGTCCTAGGGAGCGACAATCCGCCAAAGATCACGTAGCTAGCGCCAGCATCCGTCTTAGCATTTCCCTGCGCATCTGCAAAACGCGCACCGATGAGTAGGTCATCGAAGCCGTCGCCGTTCACGTCACCCGCATTGCTCACCGAACCGCCACTATTGTCTTGTCCATTGGCGCCGAAAATGGTGATATCCGCTGAGGCAGGGTTCGCAAGATCAATGGTTGTTGGGAACAAAGCGCGGCCAAAGATCACATAGCTCTCACCAGCACGTGACTTGGTGTTTCCAGATGCATCCGCTTCCTTTGCCCCAATAATCAGGTCGTCGAAGCCATCTCCATTCACGTCTCCTGCACCGCTTACAACTCCGCTCGCATCAAGTTCTTCAGCACCTAGGATAGTGATGCCGTTCGTGCCAAGACTTGCAAGATCGATCGTCGCTGGGAGCGAAGCACTACCGAATACAACGTAGCTCTCACCAGCAGAAAATTTCGCGTTCCCTGCCGCATCTGCCAACGATGCCCCAATGATCAAGTCAGCGAATCCATCCCCGTTTACGTCACCCGCATCGCTCACCGACTTACCGCTATGATCATCGGCACCAGCACCGAAAATCGTAATGCCTAATTGGCCGAGGCTGGCAAGATCAATCGTCGAAGGGAGCGAAGCGCCTCCAAAGACCAAATAGGCTTCGCCTGAATTAGCTTTGGCATTCCCCGCAGCATCAGCCCGTTCTGCGCCGATCAATAAATCGTCGAAGCCGTCTCCGTTCACATCCCCAACACTGCTCACGGAAATGCCAGCGTAGTCATCGAAATCAACACCGAGGATGGTGATCCCCGCTGAGCCGAGGTTTGCAAGGTCGACGGTTGCTGGGAACGACGAACCGCCAAAGATCACGTAGCTTCCACCTACACCAAATTTGGAGAATATCCCTCCATCAGCCTTGTTTGCCCCAACGAGGACGTCGTCGAATCCGTCCCCGTTCACATCCCCAGCACTACTCACAGATATCCCGCTGTAATCACTCGCTTCTGCACCGAAGATGGTAGACCCCTTTGAGGCCGCTAATGCTGATAGGTCAACGATGAGCGGCAACGCCTGGATCTTGAGTATGGCGCGTCCTTGGAGATAGACGTCAAAGAACTCAACTCCAACAGTCTCTCTTGCCCCTTTCGTCCAACCTGTGCCCCTGTTGACGACGTCACCTAAGTTGCGTCGGACAATCAGTATGTTGGATTCATCCGAGATGTTGAGGACTTCCTGTTGTGTCAGCGTGAGTGTGTTGTCGCCCGAACCTGTGATATCGATTTGCTCGACGCCGAGGATCCGATTGTCATGAACCGCCGATAGATTTAACGATACCCCACTTCCATCGACTCTCAGCGTATCGCTACCTGTACCACCAACGATGCGTTTGAATGAGAGATCACTGACCGCGAGGATGTCGTTCCCTTGTCCTCCACGAAGCACGTCCGCACCACCATTACCAACCAGAATATCGTTGCCCCGGCCACCGTTCATGATGTTGTCCAATGACGTACCCGTCAAAGTCTCATCTGCCGCCACCCCTTGATGCGTTACTGCTCCAGTAAAGTTGCTTCCGAAGATCAAGTAACTTTCGCCAGCGTTCACTTTCGCGTTTCCCGCTCCATCTCCAGATTGCGCTCCCATGATGAAGTCGTCGAAGCCATCCCCGTTTACGTCCCCAGCATTGCTTGACGAAAAGCCGCTACCGTCACCAGCTTCCGCTCCGAAGATAGTGATGCCAATCGAGTTCGAGGATTCAAGGGAGGCCAATTCGATTGTCGCGGGGAGAGACTCTCCTCCAAAAATCACATAGCTATCTCCGGCGCCTGGTTTGCTATTCCCCAAAGCGGCGCCCCAGAATGCTCCAACGAGCAGATCGTCAAAGCCGTCCCCGTTCACGTCACCAGCAGTACTGACCAAAAAGCCGCTTCGGTCGTCTACATCAACCCCGAAGATTGTGATGCCAGCCGAACCGAGGTTCGCCAAGTCGATGGACAATGGGAAAGACGACCTTCCAAACACCACGTAGCTCTCGCCAGCCCTGGCTTTCGTATTCCCTGATGCGCTGGCATAAGGAGCCCCAACTAACAAGTCGTCGAATCCGTCTCCGTTTACGTCCCCTGCATTGCTCACGACTTTACCACTCTGGTCGTTCCCATCGACTCCATTGATGGTAACTCCGGCAGTTCCGAGATTGGCCAGATCGACAGTGGCGGGAAGTGAAGTGCCGCCGAAAACTATGTAAGATCGCCCCGCTGCCCCATTTTCCAAGACAGAACCGAAGATTAAGTCGTCGAAACCGTCCCCATTGACGTCTCCCGCCCCGCTCGACGAACTGCCATGAGTACCAAAATTGTTACTGAAAATGGTAATGCCAGCGGAGCCCAAGGAAGCCAGATCGATAACCGCAGGAAATGCTTCGCGGCCAAAAATCACATATTTTTCTCCAGTACCAATCCCCAACACACGTGCCCCGGGCGAAGCGATGAGCAGGTCATCGAATCCATCCCCGTTTATGTCGCCAGCATTGCTCACCAAATTGCCGCTATTGTCACCTGCATTTGCGCCAAAGATTGTGACGCCAACAGTTCCCAGATTCGCCAGATCAATGGACGTGGGAAGCTGAGCACGTCCAAAAATCAAATAACTTTCCCCCGCCCTCGGTTTCGTATTCCCCGATGCATCTCCCCCGCGTGCCCCAATAATCAGATCGTCGAACCCGTCTCCATTCACATCGCCAGCACTGCTCACCGAAAATCCGCTGTAGTCAACTTCCTCTGCACCAAAGATCGTGATGCCAGCCGATCCCAAAGCGGCCAAATCGAACGTCGATGGGAGTGAGGTGCCACCAAAGATGACATAACTTTCCCCTGCGAATAGTTTAGCGTTCCCCGAAGCTTTGGCGAGTTGCGCCCCGATGAGTATGTCGTCAAATCCGTCTCCGTTCACATCACCTGCTGTGCTGACAGATACGCCGCTTACGTCACCAGCGTCGGCACCGAAGATCGTAATCCCCTGCCCACTTGTCAACGCTGCCAAGTCTATCGTTGCGAATACTCGACGTTCCTCCATTTGTTCGACCATCAATCGACGAAGCCGATTGCGGCTCGACTTTTGCGTCCTTGAACTACTTTTAAAATGCTTGAATAGTTGAGTGAATGGAGAGGTCATTTTCACTTCGGGTTCTCTAAAAATTCTGACACGATTTGTTACTGATGTGTCGTTTCAAGACGACCCTCTCTCTCTAGCAATTTCACATTCAGAAAGAGCACTCATCACTCTAACAAACCCTGATTTCAGATTGCCCGAAAAGGTCTCGAAAACATGCTAAGATTGCGCTAAGTTCAGCCAGCAAATCGGAAAACATTTCACTCAGTTCCCCCCAACCGATGTAGCCCACCAAGCATGTTGCGAACTTGGGCCCAAGGCCCGCGTTCGCTTTGCGGGCACTTTTACACTAGTTTAGAACCCACGAGCCTCTAGTTGAAAATCTCTTTCACCACGCGTGCTGCCTGAACTCCTGTTAACTTTTCCTTTAACCCGTTGTCTAAAATAAACAGTTGTTCGTGATCCAGGCCGAGCAGATGCAACATGGTTGCATGCCAGTCCGGGACGCTCACTCGATTCTCTACTGCGTTGAGTCCCAGGTCGTCCGTCGAGCCGTGGGTCGTTCCTCCCTTTATTCCTGCTCCTGCAAACCAAACACTGAATGCATTCTTGTTGTGATCGCGACCTGCGTTGCGGTCGTCCTTGTCCGGTGGAAGCTGCGCGATCGGCAATCGACCAAACTCGCTGCCCCAAGCTACCAACGTGGAATCAAACAAACCTCGCTGCTTGAGATCTTGCAACAGCCCCGCTATCGGCAAATCCGTCCGATCACAACACGACTTCAGCCCGCTCACCAAGCCCGTGTGATGATCCCACAAATTGCCGTTCACAAACAATTGCACAAATCGAACTCCGCGCTCAACAAGCCTACGGGCCATTAAACAACGGCGGCCGTACGAGTCCGTCGGCTCCCGACCTATCCCATACATGTCCAATGTGGACTGCGTCTCCTTCGAAAGATCCAATGCATCACTCGCTGACAATTGCATCCTGGCTGCCAACTCGTAGCTGGCTATTCTCGCCGCCAGAATCGATTGCCCCGGCCGCTCTCGCTGGTGCAACGCGTCGAGCCGCGAAATCAATTGACGTTCCTCTTTGACGACATCCTCCGGTCTGGCTACATCCGGCTTCAGATTGAGCACCGGTGCTCCGCTGCTGCGAAACCGTGTTCCTTGAAACATCGGCGACAGAAATCCTGCGTCCCAGTTCTCAACGCCGTTGACCGGCAAACCCAATGGATCATCTAGCACAATATACGCTGGCAGATCTTGGCACTCCGAACCTAGTCCATACGTTACCCATGATCCCAACGTCGGACGTCCGGCACTCATCTTCCCGGACTGCACAATGTAGATTGCCGGTTCGTGCGTGATGTTCGTGGTGTACATCGATCGAATCATAGCGAGATCATCAACGCACTTTGAGAGATTCGGTAGCGCGTCCGACATCCACATGCCGCACTGACCATGCTGAGCAAATTTGTATTGACTCCGCATCAACGCACCGGCTGCCTGAGGATTTTCTACCTCCCCGGCGATCTTGTCGAAGTACTTCTCGCCATGATGTGCATCCAGCATCGGCTTGGGATCAAACAGATCCATCTGGCTCGGACCACCGTTCATGAACAAATGAATCACCGACTTGGCTCGCGGCACAAAATGCGGCAATCGCGGTTTCAAATCCATCGCAAGAGGTGCGTGACCATTGCCAGCTGACGCGATCTCATCCGCCAGCAATCCTGCCTCGAACAACCCTTGTGGTCCCAGCAATCGAGCTAGTGCGACACCGCACAAGCCACTCGATACGCTCTGAAACAAACTGCGGCGGGTTATAGGAATCGACATGGCGTTCACTCAATCCACAAACAAAAATGAGGCGGAATTCATGATCGCATGACAGTAAGCGGTCAGGGACTTCAACTGAACGGTTTCTTCTAAAGACGCTGAATATGGCATAGCATCTGGTTGCCCGCTGCCGCTCAGTGGTTTCGATAAATTCACACGTAGCTTGCTCAGCATCTCAAGCCCTATTTGCAATTCCTCTTCGCTTGGTGAACGGCTTAACGCAATCCAATAAACCGATTCAATCTGCTTCGAAGCTTCCGAGCCCACCTCCCGAATGACGCGAGTCGCAAATTTTTCTCCTAGATCGAGTACCATAGCATTGTTCATCAAATGCAGAGCCTGCGGAGCAACCATGGAATCACGTCGCTCGATGCAGTTCGGATTCATCTGCGGAAAATCAAAACTCTCCAAGTGAGTCGCAAGCTGTTTCCGAAGTTGTTGAACGTAAATCAAACGCCGCCAACCTCGCTCCGTCCCTGTTGGTGTCACCAACCCATCCGCTCGGCCTTGAACGCGATCCGCTTCACCAAATGGCGTTTCGTCAAGCCGACCAGCCACCAATAGTAGCGAGTCATAAAGCGACTCGGCATTCAGTCGCGTTAACGGCATTCTGGAAACCAACTGATTCTGTGGATCGATTTGCTCATGCTCCGATGTCACTTTGGAGCTCTGCCGATACGTCGCACTGGTCATGATCAAACGATGCATTTCTTTGAAACTCCAACCGCGACGGACAAACTCGCGCGCAAGCCAGTCTAGCAACTCTGGATGCGTCGGCAACGTTCCCGCCCGTCCAAAGTTACCTGGTGTTCTAACGATTCCTGAACCGAAATGATGGAGCCAAATTTGATTGACCTGAACACGTGCCGTCAGCGGATGATCCGGTTGAATCAGCCATTTTGCAAACGCGAGTCGTCGCCCTGTTTGCTTCGCTCCAGGCCATGGTGGCTCAACAACCAAAGACGTTTTTCCATCGTTCAGCGCCGAGGGAACACCAGGACCGACCAAGGCCGTTGGGTTCAGCCAGTCACCGCGACGATAAATGTAAGTCGGCGATGGGTCTCCTCGATCCCAGAGCGCGTGGATGCGTGGTTCTGGCTGACGCTTGGCTTCCAATGCTTTGATGCGATCCTCGGGTTCCGAATTTGCTTTTGCTGTTGCGATCTCCTCCGTAATTTTCGCTTCATGGCTTTCCCACGTTTTGCGTTCGGTGGTTGTAACATAAGGCAAACTGCGACCGCCGATGACGTCCTGACTTACCGGTCCAATACCCGGCTTGATCTCAGGCTTGAGCCACGCGTATTCGTCGTACGCCCCTTTGAATACATCCACCAAGCGATAGTAGTCTCGATGCGGTATCGGGTCGAACTTGTGCGTATGGCAACGGGCACATTTTAAAGTTAGTCCCATCACGGCCGAACCGAGTACATCGATCTCGTCCGCTACCACATCGATGCGATCGGGGACATAACCTGTGATGTTGGCCCAAGTCGCATCGGGCGTCATTCGCAGAAACGCAGTCGCCACCAAATTGTCATAAATTTCCTGTGTGATCTCGGACGCGTTCTCGTAGTCTGCTAATTCATCACCCGCTATCTGCTCCAACAAGAATCGATCGAATGGTTTGTCGGCGTTCAACGAGCGAATCACATAGTCGCGGTATCGCCAAGCGTACGGACGTGGCAAGTCCTGTTCTCGCTTCCCTTCTGAGTCCGCGTAACCGGCAGCATCCAGCCAGTATCTTCCCCAGCGTTCTCCGTAGCGCGACGAATCAAGAAGCCTATCGATCAGCTTTTCATAAGCGTCGGGTCGTCTGTCTTCGTGGAACGCTTTGACATCCGCGGGCTCCGGTGGCAATCCTGTCAAATCAATCGTTGCACGCCGCATCAACGTCAATCGATCTGCCTCTTCGTTGAGCGACAAGCCTCTTGACTCGAGCTTCTGCAAGATGAACGCGTCGATTTCGTTTCGTACGCGATAGACGCTTTTGATCGTTGGAATCTCGACTGGCTGCGGAGCACGAAAGGACCAGAAGTTACGATCCTCATCGCTTACTAAGGCATCGCCATTTTCCGTTGCGACATCCGGTTCGATGGCTACTTCGGGAGCACCCGCAGCGATCCACTTCGATAGCACTTCGATTTCCGCCGGTTCGATCGGCTTCACACTGACTTCGACAAGTCGATCGAGAGGCGGCATTTCGCCAGAGTGAATTTTCGTTAGCAGCAAACTCTCGTCCGGCTTTCCTGGAGTGATTGCGGGTCCTGACTTTCCGCCGGTCAACATCGACACTTTGGTACGCAAATCGAGATTTGCTAGTTGCTGATGTCGACCATGACAAGCTGTGCATCGGCGAAGCAAGATCGGGATGACATCGTGTTGACTGGGCAGCTTGGTCGCTGCCGCCATGACTTCCGTGTCACCAAAGCTCGCCCCGTTTCGAATCCACTGTTCGATGCGTTTGATCTCTGCGTCACTCAACCTGTCTTGTTCATCAGGCGGCATTTCACCGCTTTTGATTTTTTCGTAAAGCAGACTTTTGTCCGGCTCGCGTGCCACGATCAGCTCGCCAGATTCACCACCTTTGGCGATGCCTATTGCGGTTGTCAGGCTCAAGTCCGCTTTGCGAATCGTTTCGCCGTGGCATTCTCCGCATTTTTTCAGAAGCAACGGCTGGACATCGCTCTCATAAGACACTTCATCGGCCGCGAACAAACACGAATTGCTGCAAAGCATGCTGCAAGCCATGCCTACAGCCGTAATGACGTATCTAATGGTTCTTAGCATCGACTTAACACTGGGGCACGAAACCAACACAAAAAAGGACAGCAGCCACAACGAAGTGGGTGTAAGGTGAACGGCGGGGAATAAAAGCTACCGTAGCTGGATTCGCCAGAATTCAGTTGGTTCCGAATTCTGGCGAATTCAGCTACGATCCTTGGTAACCTCAGAATAGCATGTTTTGATGACACTTGTCGGCAAAAGCTCTTCATCTCTCTCTACGGCAATGGGAAAAACATGTCCAATTTCATCAACGTTTGCAAGGTTGAAGACGTCCCGATTGGCGGCGCGAAAATGATCTTTGCCGATGAGGTTACCTACGGCATCTTCAACGTTGCGGGTGAATTCTTTGCTATCGACGATCGTTGTCCACACGCTGGTGCCTCTTTGGCTTGCGGAATCATCGAAGGGGAAGTTGTTCGATGCCGAATTCATCACTGGCGGTTCTGCATCAAAACGGGAACCTACCTGGATGAAGCTAAACCAAGATTCAATGTTCGAACATATCCTGTTCGAATCGTAGGCGATGACGTTCAAATCGAGATCGACAGTGATGCCGTATTGCTTACTGATGGTATCTAAAAGCGCTTCTAAGCCTTTTTGGGAACATTGGCCAAAAGTGCCCGCGAAGCGATTGAGGACAATCGCTTTACACTGCCCAATGTTGGAAGGCTTGTTGGTAGATTTGTGTTCCTTTGGCTAATTGATCGAGACTTATCCATTCGTCGCTGCGATGGGCTTGTTGGATGTCGCCTGGGCCGCAGATGAGCATTCGCTTTAGACGTTGGAGGATACCAGCATCGGTTGCAAAACAGACGCTGTGCGATTCTGGTTGTTGCACCAGCCTCAACATGTCTTGGACCCAAGAAGCGTCACTGGGCACTTGCCATGGCTCTACCCCGTCGTTAATCGACAATTCCAATTGGTGCTGGTTGCAAAGCCTTTGGATGGCCTCCAGCAGTGGCCCATGATCGACTCCGGGCATCGTTCTCAAAAAGATGTTGGCTTGTGCTAGCGACGTAGTCACGTTCACCGCCTCCGGCTCGTTGGTGATGGTCATGTTCCAAGATAACGTCGGCGGATCAAAGTCCAGGTTTCGGTACTTTGGATTCGACTCGCTTTCGTTTCGCAATGTTAAGAGCTCTGGCAACGCCGGTATCAGTTGGTAGTTTGCGTTGACTCCCTCATTGGTGCTGGTGTGAGCGCTTTTCCCCCTGGCTCGGACCGATAATCGCTGACCACCTTTGTGCGCATGAAACACTCCCAGTTTGGTGGGCTCGCCTACGATGCCAACCGTGTCCCCCTCGACCATTTCTTGGAAGTACTTCGACTTGGAATTGACGATTTGTGCTCCTAACATGCCGACTTCCTCATCGCTCGTCACGACAAAGTAAATCGGCTTGGATTGCGACTGAGGATCGATGGTGCTCGCTGCTTGCAAAGCACAAGCCAATGAGCCTTTCATATCGCAAGTTCCACGGCCGTAGAGTCGGTCGTCCCGCTCCGTCGGCTCGAACGGACCGCAAAAATCCAAGGACCAGTCTTCGGCTGGCACGACATCCGTGTGGGCCAAGTAAGCGACGCCACCTAGACCACTCCCTCGCTTGGCTACCAAACTAACCTTGTTTTGGTTTTTGGCGTCGACGTAGCTGTGCCATTCCACCTCGAATTTTTGGGCGGATAGCTGGTCAGCTACAAATTGGCTGACGGATTCGTTGCTTACGTCGCTCACCGACGGAAATCGCACCAAATCTTGGGTCATTTGCCGCGTTTTTTCGATTTCGCGTCCATTCATCTCTGGCTTCTGCTTTTGCTAAACTGTCAGGCTTATGCGGTTTAGAGTATTCTAGTGCTTTGTTCAAGTTAGTCGTTGGGGATCATGAACGGGAGAGCGAGGCTCCTGCCGAGCTTTGGCTTTTTGGCTCAGCTGGAGCTTCGCCCTCCCAGCCCTGCGATCTAATCTTGAACAAGCACTTGTGTTATTCCTCAGTCTTTGACCTACTCGCTTCGTTTTTTAAAAGGTTAAGTGATTTCGATGCTCAATGATATGCGCCAGGTGATTTCTTTGATCCTGGGTGGTGGTCGCGGAACCCGGCTGTTTCCCCTTACCAAAATTCGCGCTAAACCTGCCGTCCCTTTGGCTGGCAAATACCGACTGATCGACATCCCTATCAGCAACTGTCTCCACAGTGGCATCAATAGAATTTATGTTGTCACCCAGTTTTTGAGCGTATCGCTGCACCAACACATTCGCCAAACCTACCGCTTCGACAATTTTAACGGCGGATTCGTCGAACTTTTGGCCGCCCAACAAACCATGGAAGGGGGCACCGAATGGTACGAAGGTACCGCTGACGCTGTCCGAAAGAATCTTCGCTATTTCGACC
Source organism: Planctomycetaceae bacterium (assembly GCA_947463915.1). Classification (GTDB taxonomy): domain Bacteria; phylum Planctomycetota; class Planctomycetia; order Pirellulales; family Pirellulaceae; genus JBKCUI01. The sequence goes on along the minus strand of CANHVO010000037.1, from coordinate 1,905 downwards.
AAAATGATTGCAAATACGTTCTCATCCTGAGCGGTGACCAACTCTACCACATGGACTACTCGAAAATGCTCGAGACCCATATCAACTCCAAAGCCGACGTGACCATCGCCGCCATTCCTGTCCACCGTTCGGCCGCCCATGCCTTGGGCGTCATGCGATGCGACGATACCGGTCGCGTGACTGGCTTCCTGGAGAAACCTAAGACCGACGATGAAATCAACATGGTCTCGACCAGCCCCGCTTGGATTGATGCTCGTGGGATTCCATCCCAAGGTCGCGATTGTTTGGCCAGCATGGGTTTGTACATTTTTAACAAAGAACTCCTGTTCGACATTCTCAACAAAACCGACTACAGCGACTTCGGCAAAGAAGTCTTCCCCGCCGCTATCCGATCTCGCAAAGTGCAAGTGCACTTGTTCGATGACTATTGGGAAGACATCGGTACCATCCGAGCTTTCTACGACGCCAATTTGTCTCTCACCAAGAACAATCCGCCGTTCGACCTTTTCTCAGCCGACAAGCCCGTTTACTCCCGCGCTCGGTTCTTGCCACCGTCGGTAGTGGACGGGGCGACCATCACCAGCTCGCTCATCGCGGACGGTTGCCGGATCGGCAAGGGGACTCACATCGAAAACAGCGTCATCGGACTTCGATGCGTTATCGGTGAGGGTGTCACCATCAAGAACAGCGTCATCATGGGTGCTGACTACATGGAAACCGAACAAGAGTTAGCTACCATCAAAGCGGAAGGCAAGGTTCCTGTCGGCATAGGCTCCGGAAGCCTCATTGACGGCGCCATCCTCGACAAGAACTGCCGAATAGGCCGTCATGTCCAAGTCGTCAACCGATTGACCGTAAGCGACTCTGATCAATATGAGCCATGCTATGTCCGGGATGGTATTCCTATCGTCACCAAGGATGCGACTCTTAATGACGGATGGACGATGTCCTAATCGGCCTTAGGCTGGGAACCCCAGTAAACATCATTGAGGTGACCAAACGTTTAATGGTCTATGGGAGGGCGAGGCTCCAGCCGAGGCAACGGCGCAAAGGTTCGGCAGGAGCCTCACCCTCCCAAGAAAAACGGGTTGGTTCAAGTTAGGAGAAAAAAGTTGATAAACCCGTGTCTCGGCTCTCCTTATATACTAAATAGAACTATCTATTTGTTGTTGTTGTAGAGGGAAGCGTTTTGATGTCGACAACTGTCCATCACGCTTCCGAAAGCCAGGAAAAAGAAGGCGAAAAGGCCCACAGCCCTTTGTGGAAAACCAGTCACTTGATCCCAACCAAGTGTCGGTAGCCATGTTCACGAAAGCGTACCTTGTGAACAGCCAAAACAAGCGTGTTGGTAAGCCAAACTATGGACAACAAAATACTGAACGGAAGCGACAAGTTATCCACTACCGGTGGACCGATAGGCGGTTCGACACAGGGGATAACCGCGGTAGCATTCGACATGGATGGCCTCATGTTGAACACAGAAGATCTCTACGAGCAAGTTGGCCATATTCTGATGCAACGCCGAGGCAAGCGCTATCGCGAAGAGGTGCGCAGCTTGATGATAGGCCTGCCTGCACCCGAAGCCTTTGGTGTTTTGATCAGGGAGGAGGGAATGCCAGAGACTTGGCAAGATCTCCAAAGGGAGACAGATGAAATCTTTCATACGATTCTGCCAGACCAATTAGCACCGATGGTTGGACTAGTGGAACTGATGAATCACTTGGACGAAATCAAGATGCCGCGTTGCGTAGCGACGAGTTCGACACAGAGCTTTGCAAGGAAAGCACTTTCCATCGTAGGGATGTTGGAGCGAGTCGATTTTGTGATCACCGCAGAGGATGTACCCAAAGGAAAACCCAATCCAGATATCTACTTGGCTGCAGCACAGCGGATGTCGGTATCTGT
>CANHVO010000036.1 GCA_947463915.1 Planctomycetaceae bacterium | reverse complement strand
AATGACTATGTGGGCTTCCGCCCGGTCGCGGTCCTCGAAGGCCGACGCTTAGAACCTTACGCTCACGAATGGCTTCGGCCAATCCCGCTCTACGTTCGAGACGTAGGCGTAGCCTTTGGCCCATACTACGAGATCATTACCAAGGCTCTCGAAATTTTGCGAAGCACATCCTCGCATATTCTCCGCGACGCTCAGTTCGATCCCAACAATCTCGACGAACTGGCGCTCGACGCTCGTGCCTACGATTTTGATCACCCGGTCAACAAGCGGCCGAACTATTACTTCGGCCAGTGGGACCCGCACTTAATGGACCAAAGCGGAAACTACCGACGTTTCGTCCTCCAACAAGTCACGGTCGATGCGCTGCTCGATCGAGTCTCAAAAGAAAAGGAACTTTCGCGAGACGAGACGATGACCGAAGCGGCTGTGGTCTTGGCGGGAACCATGCTGATGGCGTCTGGTATTTCCGGTGGCAGCGCCAACTCATTTTCATCCACGACGACGCTCGTTAATTTGCTCTCGCAAATCGCGCTTTATCGCGATTCGTTTTACACCGAGTTCCTGCATGGTATCGCGGGCACACATGCGGACCGTCTTCGCAATGAAGCAGCCATTCGCCGGCAACCTCTCGGCGGCGCTCGCCAACAGCTCAATACAACCCTCGCCCGCTTACGAGCATCGCAGGTCGAACACGTTCAGCTCGCGCGCATCTTCGCTCGAATGGGGAGTGCGAACGCTGCCAAAGAAGAAGCGGACGATGTCCAAGTTCCCTCGGCCCGTATCCTTTGCCGCATCGATTGCTTGCTGACTGTTGGCAACCAGCAGCTGCGCCGAGGTGAGCTCGTTAAGGCAGGGGAAGTGCCAGACCAGATCTTTGATTTGATCCAGCGCGGTGTCCAATGCGGAGCACTGGTCGATCCGTGGAACATCCTCGGCTTTGCAGGCAACTTCCCCCGATTCATCGGTACCGACTCCACCGTGATCGATGAGCGCGTGGAGGAGTTGGTCCAAATCATGGAGCAGACCTTTGGATTCTTGTCTCGACTCTGGCGCGAAGCAGCAGCGACGAATCAAGAAGAGTTAGCCAAGAAGACAGAAAAACGATTCCAAACGATCTCCGATTGGTGGCGAAAATTTGCAGCCCACCAAGTGAGCGATGTCGCCGCCACCGACTCGCAGGACGCCTTGGAATCGTCGCAATTAGTGGCTCGAGCGTTGCGACTTTGGCATCAAGGGGGCGCAGCGGCCGGCGATCTCAAGTTCTGGGCGCCGCACGCGGATTTGTTCGATTCACCAAAAGCGTATGCGTTGGTCATCGAAGCGTTGCTCGACCGACGGGACTTTGTCGGCGGCATGGCGCTACTGGTCCACTGGCTGAGCCAAGCCGGCCGCGTTGGACTGCAAAGTGGAAACACTTCCTATTCGGACCTCGCTCGCATCTGGCTCGAACAATTATTTGAATACTCGAGCGAACCCGAGTCGCTCTCCCACCCGAGCAAAGCAACTGTTTCAGATAAACAAGTAGATACACCGAAGTCACCCGACTTCGTTTGGTCGATGGTTGAGAAATTCTTTGACTACCTCGAAGCCAACGGCGAAACGTTTTGGGCTGTCCCACAATTTTCACTCTCCAAACCAGGCAAGCCCAAACGACGCCCCGATAACGACACCGGCTTGGAATCGGCGGGGCGGCAACGCGACGATGAGTTTCCTGATGATGGCGATGAAAACGCAGGAAAAGCCTCCTTGTTCGATGCCGCTTACGAAGACGTAACCTATTCGGACAGTACCGATGACGGCGTCGAAGGCCCCGTATATGAACAAGACGAAGGGACATCTGAGGAGTTGGTGGCCGAGTCGAAACGACTGGGTGAGCACTTAACTTTCCTAGCCGCTCTTGCGCAAATGTGGAAGTTGGTTTCGCAATCAACGCAAACTCTCGAATCGGAACAGCAGCAACCTCCCTCTGAGATGGCAGCGGTCGATATTGCCCGTCGAACCAGAGTGGTTGCGGCCCTCCGACGCTGGAGCGAACAGTGCTTACACAATCGAAATGAATTGGTCGTTTTGCTCGACCAAATCCAGTCCTTCAAAGTGGCCAGAGGCGGTACTGATACCGACTCGATGGCTCGTTACGATCGACAACGTGTCATCAAAGAGTCGTTGATGGAACGCATCCTAGCGGCCGCAGTCGAAACGGCCGATGCAGGCCGCATGTTGATCGGCGCCAGCTTGGCTCACAGCGATGATCTTGCCACATGCAAGCCGCTCCTGGAGGGATTGCCCAAAGACGAAGTCTTAACCGTCGAGCTTTTTGGCGACCTCATGGCGGGGCGACGAAGCCGCGTGGAGGAGACGTTTCCGACCTTTGTGGCTGAACTTCGAGAACAGAAACTCCTCTATGTTTCGTTGACCCGCGGTGGACAACCTCTCGATATTCTTAATGCTCGAGTTCGACGCCGCGCCTTGACGCACTTGCTGACTTGGCTGCCGAGACAAGGGTTCTTTTATCAAGCCTGTCGATTGGTGGATACCGCTCGGCACATGGAACATCACAATCCCGTCGGGCACGGGGCGGTGACTGAGTTTGATGATCTCTTTCAAATCGCGTTCAAGTCGATGGTCCGTTGCTTGGTCCGCAACGCGTATCAATGGCAAGCCGAAAATCCGAGCAAGCCCAGCACCGAAAAGCGACGCTCGAAGAAATCCGAAGTCAAACCAGAATGGTCCAAGCTAGAACTGGACCGACTCGTCGACCAAAATCCACCCGAACCGAACAACGACCAGTTGGTTCCGCTGCTTGAACAGCTTACCGAAATCTTGCTCGGAAGCTGGCTATCGCACTCCCGGACCCTTCGCTTAAGTGTGCTTGAGACGATCGATGGCTCGGGTACTTGGAAGCAGCTTTCGCAATTCATTCAGAAGTATGGTAAGGGGATCTTTACGCAAGGCTTTTTGAAGCTATCAAACGTTCGAGCCATCTTGCACCAAGGGGTAGGAAACTATCTCGAACATGCTATCCAGAATCAGGACAGCGAAGAAGTTCGACCGCTGCTCGAAGCCATCGAAAGCGGCGAGATTCCGATCGAGGAAGCGCAGCGTTGGCTGTCGGTCGTCTTCGAAGCCATCATCGATCACTACGCCGAGTACAAAGATTACAACAGCACCACAACCCAGTCCGATCGCGGCGAAATGCTGTTTATGTTGTTGGATTTCTTGAGGCTACGAGTTCGTTACGATCGAGTTTGCTGGAACCTCAAGCCAGTCTTTTGGGCACATGAGGTGCTGGTGCATTCAGGCTGTCAAAACTCGGCGCAGCAGTGGCGTCGCGCGTTAGCCGAACGGGTGTCAAAAGAGTCCGATCAGTATTTAGAAAAACTGGCCAAGCTGCAGCAGCAGTACGCGATGAAGATGCCGACGGTGGCGGACCGATTGAACGAACGCTTTGTCAAACCGATGACGATCGATCGCATGCGAGCCCTCATACGGCCAGCGATGCGGCAGTTGCGAGCGAGCGACAACGAAGACAGCCGAGCGTTTGAACTGCTGATACAGGAATCGCATTTGATGATGCGAGAACCAACGGGAGTCGGTCTAGATATTCCAGCGTGGTTGTTGATGCTGGAGGAAGAAGTAGATCGGGTCTTGCACAACAACCGCAATGCACCTCAAGTGCAACGATTGGAAAGGGCAGTGCCAGCCATCCCGATCACGTTTCAGCAATTGCAGGATCAATTCAACGCAGCCATGGGCCAAAACCGCGGCCTAAACGGCCCCGCAGATCCCACCTAATGGGTCGCATCTACCTAGTGGGTCGCATCTGCCGGATGCGACCTTGCACGACTGAACAAAAGCGATCAAAAAGGTCACTCTCGGCAAGAGTGACCCACGTTGAGGTTTACATTCGTTCCCGCTCTTCTTGGGTTTGCAAATAAACGCGTGTAACAAAATCTGTGTTTTGATATCCGTCGTGGCAATCGGTGCACGACTCGATTCGCCCGCGAGATAAGACTCTCTTTGCCTCTCCATCCACTACGGTAAACTCCCAATCGCCGTGATCTGGGAAGTATCCTGCTTCACGTTTTCGCATTACAGTGAACAACTCGATGTTACCACGCTTGTCGTCTGGGTACTTGGCCTTGATGATGACGCTTCCTACTGGATAAGTCTTGCCAGCATTTTGAATCGGCTCTTTTGCGTCATCAGATACGAAAACGTCGCAGTATCGATCGCCGTGAATGCTGCTCTTGAACGGATCTGGAGGGATTGGTTTGCCGGGTTCTGAAAGCGAAAAATTACATCGAACCTGCACATCCAAGTGCATTAAATAGGGCTTCTCCGTTACCCGATACATACCACGGTATGTCCGAACCATCTCGAGGAATTTTTCATCGCTCAAGAAGTTTTTATCGCGTGTTTTAGATCGTAGGAACCCAAACTCCTGGGAGAGTGTGGTATGTCCAAAACCAAGCGCAACCAATCCAGCGGCGACTCCAAAAGCCAAAATACGTTTTTTCATTTGAACACCACTCATCTCACTCAAAGACTTGTACCAACATACTTATCGCACCAATGACTTATCCCCAAGAACCACAACTTCTCCTCGCTTGGGGAATTGAGCAACGCGTTCGATAACCTGCGTTGACTCGGGGAGTTGGTCCTTGATCTCCGCGTAGTGTTTTTCGGTGGTGACTAAGATGGAATGTACTTTGTTTTTCGCAAATGCGATTGCATCTTCTGACGACTTGCAAAAATCCACCTCTTGGCCAAAGTAAAAAACCATTGTCGGTCGGAAGAATCCGAGTACCGCAACTTGGCCTCGGTCGGACTCCAGTTTCTCGCTCCATCGCTCGGCCAAAAGCTGCGGCGATTGCAATCGATCCAACTCAGGAGCAACATACTGGCTGAGGATGAGAATCATGGAAACTGCGGCCAGGGAAAACGCGCCTGCGGATAGCCGAGGGCGGTCGGTCCATAGTAGACCTACGCCGATCGCGCCGAAGAGTACCAGCGGAGCTCCAGTAATCCCCAACCAAACGAATCGCTGCTGGAGAACCCGGTCCATGCCAACCCGATCCAGCATGGTCAGCCCGCCGAACTCAGCGATACCTGACAACGGAATCCCTGCTGCAATGACTGCCCCTACAACAATCAACAAGCACCAGCCCGCATTGAGCCAGAACCGGTTTACCAACTGGATGTTTTGGGTCCACATCGCAAAGTACCTGCCAATTACAATCGCCAATGCCGGATAAGCAGGCAACACATAATTCGGCAGCTTGGTGCTCGCCATTGAAAAAATGACAAGGTAGACGACAACCCAACAACTCACAAAGCGAACGGCTCGCGATTGGCTTGAATCTCTCGCTTGGCTGATCCAGCCAATGACCGTTGGAATGGCAAACGCAGACCAAGGATATAAACCGACCAAGCATGCGACGATGTAGTAGTAGAATGGGCCACTATGATTGTCCATGGCTTGCGACATGCGACCGAGGTGATGAACCCCTATAAACTCGCTCATAAACTCGCCGCTGGTTCGCCATTGAACGAGCAGATACCATGGTGAAGCGACGAGCAGAACGGCAATAACTGCCGTTAGCGGTCGCATTTTCCAAACTGTCATAGAAAAGGCGATCGGGTTGTATGGTTTGATTGCAGCCCAAAGTCGATTCGCAAATGCACTATCCCGTGGCGCAACATGACTTTGCTCTGTTAGTAAAAACAATCCGATCACGGCAGTTGGGAAGAGGAAACCGATTGGACCTTTGGTTAAAACAGCTAAGCCCATCGCGGCGTAAGTTGCGATCCATGTTTGCCATCGCATCGCGGCCAGCATGGTATCGCGGGACTCGGCAGGAATCGAAAAGTAGTCTCGAACCCAAAAATGCAACGCGAGAACCGTGAAAAAGGTCAAGTGAGCATCTGCAGTGGCAGAGCGTGCCACCATCGTGAACGTGATGCAGGAACCGATTGCTAAACCAGCAAACAAGCCGGTGGGCAAGTCAAAGAGTCTTCGAGCTACGGCGAAGGTGAGAAGAACTGTCCCAAAACCGAACAGCGTCGAAGCGAATCTCGCTCCAAGCTCCGAGACCCCAAAGGTCTTGTAGCCAGCCATCATTCCCCAGAACATCATCGGAGGTTTGTGCGCGAACAACTCGCCGTTGAACGTAGGTTTGACCCAATCATTCCTGGCATACATTTCCGCAGCGGTGGTGGCGTAAAAGCCTTCGTCCTGATCCCAAAGGTGGCTGTTACCCACGTCGATCATGAACACCGCTGCGCTCACAAGACAAAGGCACAGCAGCGGCAATACGCTCTCTTTTCGAAACATGATAGAATGCCGCCAGTGCGTCCTCAAGAAGTCGAAGTGGTGTCCGCTATGCAGCCCGTTTTTGCTCTGTGACGAGACTCGGACGATAGATTTGCGGTGTGCGATAAACGTGGGAATTCTGTTCGACAGAATCGTCAGGCGGATTGATCCAAACCACACGATGATTGCTTCCTGAAGCTTCGATATTCACCGAGTCACCAAGAACATAGAGCGGTCTTTGTTTGGACTCGTCGTAGATTCGGCCAACATAGTCGCCGACAAGTCCGACGGCGGTTAACGTCGCGCCATTGAAAATCAATTGGAAGCAAACGAGTGAGCTCCAGCCCGGTGCGGTCGTTGCAACGAACATGGCTGCGTAAATCGCATAAAGCGAGTAGGCGACGCCAAACAAAGTCAATGAAAGCCCCGCGTAAAGGCAGGCTTTGAGCGGCATGGCTGAGAACGAGGAGATGGCCGTCCACGCCAGTTGAACCAGTTTGATAGGTGAGTATTTGGTTTCCCCAGCAGCTCGGGCAGGACGATGGAACTGAATGATCGTCTCGCGAAGCCCCAGCCAAGCGACCAATCCTCGCATGAAGCGGTGTTGTTCGCGGAATTTGCGGATCGCTTGGACCGCGCCGCGACTAAACAATCGGAAGTCGCCGCATTGCGGTGGCAATCTCTCATCCACTGCCTTTTGCATCAGCGAATAAAACGCAGAGGCAGTGGCTTTTTTGAAGACGCTTTCGCCATCGCGGGCAATCCGTTGCGTCGACACCACATCGAAACCCTTTTTAAACTGTTCGACCATGGATTCGAGGAGCTCCGGCGGATCTTGCATGTCGGCATCCATAACAACAACGGCATCGCCGTTTGCAAAATCCAAGCCCGCGGTAATGGCCGCTTGTTGGCCAAAATTGCGACTGAAACCCAGCACTTTGACACGTGAGTCGCTCTCGGCGGCAGTGTTCAATAGGTTGCGGGTACTGTCTCGACTGCCGTCGTCGATAAAAATCAATTCGTAATCGCAGCCGATTTTCTCAAGCACCTTGGGTAATACTTGAAAAAGGACCGGAAGGACTTCTTGTTCGTTGTAGACTGGCAGCACAACCGAAAGGAGCATCGTAATCGCCTAGGAATCATGGTAGGGACGAGTTCAGCAATTCTTTGATGTGGAGAGATAGCGAAACGGCGTTGCTCAGGTCAAGGTTGGAATTGTATTGTGGGCGAATAGCAAGCATTCTCTCCCATTTATCGACTCCAATACCGATCGCTGTATTTGGACACAGCCGACAAACGATCTCCTTCCTCCAACGCTTCGCGGTTCTCTCGAACGATTGCTGCTCTCGTTGGCTGCTGGATGAATTCTTGCGACATTGCCTTTAAGAAGTTGGCCAATTCGACAGGCTAGGTCCACTCCCCTTCTCCTACTCAGGAGACTGCTGAACGTTGCCTAGTGGACACAACTGACAAAAGTTAGCCTGAGGCGCTAGCCGAGTTCTTTTGACCTGCAAAAATCGGCTAGCGTCTCAGGCTTACTTTTGTACTGCTAAAGCTCCCCATCCTCCAACGCTTCGCGGATCTCTCGAACGATTGCCGTTCTCGTTGGTTGCTGGCTAACAATTCTTGCGACATTGACTTTAAGAAGTTGGCCAATTCGACAGGCCAAGTCCACGTCGCGAATGCCTTCGAACTGATTGACGATTTCATTGCGATAGTAGATCGTTTGGCTATCCGATGAAAACCCACTTTCGTAAGCGTCCAGAAGCTCATCGATCCAGGCTTCTGGAATGTGTCGCTGCCGACAATACTCGAGTGACCAAATGTCGTCACCGTTGCATTCCGACAACAACTTCAACGCTTGGCTTCGATTCATTTTCAGCACATCCTTAAAGACTTATTCAGGGGGCAATCAGCCGAATGATGCCGGGAGCGCCCCATACTCTAACTCCCCTTCTCCTCCTCGGGAGGAGAAGGGGTTGGGGGATGAAGAGGTGTGTTTGGTTTGTGAAAGCCGATGGTCTCAGCAGCAAGTTTCGTCTCTACACACAGGGAACTCCGATGCATTTTGCGTTACCTAATAATTCTCTTCAACCAGCCCCTCGGGGCCTTGCGGGGCCGTCTCACTTTTGGACCTGTCCATTTCTCGTTTAACAGTCAGCCGTAGGCGTACTGTCAAAGCTGCAGAGTACGCCTTCGGCTGACTGTTAAACGACTAAATCAACAGTCCCCGAGCCCCGCAGCTACGAACTGTCGCCGTTACACGCGTTACACGGCTAAACACATTTCCCGAACAAAGTGAGACGGCCTCCTTAGCGATAGGGGGGGGTTGTCGCTCAGAAAGTCAATATGGGAATGCCACTGTGTCGTATTCGCCAGCCTCCTCATCCCCCTGCCCCTTCTCCTCCAGAGGATCCAGAGGAGGAGAAAATTATTAGACCTGGATCATTACTGCCTCGAAAGCGGGGTCACTTTTAGCCGCAACGCAACACTACCTCGCTGAACTACGATCTCCACTTCTTGACCGACCTTCAGCGCTTCGATCGCATAGGTATAGTCATAAATGTTTTCGACCTTGCGGCCAGCCAACTCGATGATAACATCCTTGGCTTGCACTCCAGCTTTGGACGCGGGCGCATCTTTGGTAACACCCGAGAGCAACAGCCCCTTGATATCTCCTTGCGAGTAATCGGGAATCGTACCGAGATAAGCCGTCATCATGGCGCGAGCTCCTTGCCCCTCCGTGATTTGTTGCTCATGAAACTCCGGTATCTCCTTGGATGTTGCAACAGCCCTCGCCACCAACCCCATCAGCTTGGCGGTCTTGGCTGCACCTTCGTAGTTGAGTAACTCCGGAGTATCGCGAGGCGTATGGTACTCGGTGTGCGAGCCTGTAAACGCGGATAGGATCGGTACACCTTTGCGAAAGAATGTACTCGCATCGGTTGGCAAGTTGCAATCGCTCTGCAACGTCAAAGGTAGGCCAACAACTGCATTGCGTTTCTCGATTTCTTGTGGCCACAAAGGTGACGAACCGATCCCTTGCAACACAAGATTTTCACGCAATCGGCCAACCATATCGAGGTTAAAGCAGGCGACCATCGTTGGGGAAAGCGAATCTTCATTCTTTCCCTTTGGAAGGTCGGGATAGAGGACGAAAAATTGCTTTGCAAAGTAATCGGATCCGAGCAGCCCAAGCTCCTCTCCCGACCATGCGGCAAACAAGACATCATGTTCAAGCTTTAACTTGCCCGCACGCTTTTGCACGGCCATCGATTGGGCAATCTCAAGCATCGCTGCAACGCCCGACGCATTGTCGTCCGCCCCGCGGTGCATCCCTTGTCGCTCTTCATCGCGTGCCATGCTGGAACTGCTACCACCCGAGCCCAAGTGATCTATGTGTGCCCCGATTAGAATCACGGATTTGCTGGGCGTATCTCCCGCCTGAAGCCGACCGATGGTGTTAACGCCCTCTCCTTGGATTTTGTGGATGTCGATCGTCGCTCCGACTTTCACGCCAGGCAATTCAAAGCCCATCATCATTTCGCCCTTGTCGAGCTCTTTTTGCAAGTCCGCTAGCTTTTCTTCGCTCTTGGTAAACCAGGATTCAGCAACCGCATCGGTTACGCTGAGGGCAGTGATGCCAGACCCGGAAAGTTTGCCCGCTACTTTTTCCATTGGCACCAACTGCTGTCGAACGTTGCTTGTCGGACCGCTTACAAAAATGACTCCCTTCGCACCGCGTTCGCGTGCCAGCATGGCTTTGTATCGCAGGTCGCTAAACCTAGCAAACTGCTGACGTCGTTCGGGTGTTACCTCCGACGGCATGAGTCGCAACATCAAGACCCATTTGTTCTCAACATCCAAGTGTACGTACGAATCGTATTCCGGCTGCCCTTGATCTTTTGGAGCGACGATCCCGTAACCCGCAAAAACCACCTCGGTTGGAGCAATTGTTTCGGAATTGGAGAAGACCAATGGCCTCCAGTCTGTATTGAGTGTCAAAGACTTGTCACCCGAGGTCAGAACGTTGCGATCTTCCAGTTCGACCCCAGCAGTGAATGGGAAACTATGAAAGTAGGTTCCGTTGCTGCCTGCAGGTTCAAGGCCTAGCGAGGCCATGTAACTAGCGACATACGATGTGGCGAGCTTCTCACCGGCGGTACCTGTCAGACGACCGCCCAATTCAGGTCGGCAAAGGTAATCCACGTGGCGTCCAACATCACTCGCACGGTAGTCAGCGTCATTCGCTTTGACCGCGGCAGCCGCTTCTGCTTTAGCGGATTCAATTTGACTCAGCGACGGTGGCTTGATTGCGTTGCCATCTACTTTCTCGCCGGGTGCCCCCAAGCCAAGCGCTTCGCGGGCCGCTTTGTCATTCCACTCCGCCATGAAGATCTGAGATTTTTTGTTGGCCGTTCGATTGGATGTCCAAGAGAGTTCTTTGCCATCGGGAGTGAAGACTGGCAAACTATCGAAACCGTCGGTCGTGGTAACGCGAGTTGGAGTGCGGCTACCGTTGGCGTCGACCATGTACAATTCAAAATTGGCAAAGCCGTTGATGTTGGTTCCGAAGATCAAATAATCACCGCTTGGATGATAGTAAGGTGCCCAGCTCATTGCTCCAATCGTCGTCAGTCGTTTGACGTCCGAGCCATCGATGTTGGCCGTATAGATTTCGGCTGTCGCTCCATTTTCGGAAAAACGTCGCCAGCAGATTCGCTTGCCGTCCGGTGAGAAAAAGGGACCGCCATCGTATCCGAACTGGTCGGTGATCCGAGTTACCTCGGTCCCATCGCTTTTCATGATAAAGAGATCCAACGCCGTCGCAGGATCGGTTTCAAAAAGGGCTTTCTCTCGCTCGCTCAAAGTTGACTGGTAAGCAAGTCGGTTGGAGGAGAACGCAATGTACTTGCCATCGGGTGAATAGGAAGCTTCCGCATCGTATCCTTTGATGTCAGTCAGCTTCTTGTATTCATGCGTCTTGCGGTTCCATTCCACCAAGTCATATTGCTCATCGTAGTCCCAGGCGTAGCGTTTTTGCTTTCCTTCGGCGCGGTCATCGAGTTCCGCTTTTTGTTTGTTAGCCGATTCCGGGTCGAATTGAGTCGAAGCAAAGAGTACGCGGTCGCCATCGGGATGGATCCAAGCGCAGGTTGTCTTGCCGTAACCGGGGGAAACTCGCTCGACGTCGCCCGTTTCCCGATCCATCAAATAGATTTGGTAGAACGGGTTGGATTTATCGCGTTCGCTTTGGAAGACCATCATCTTGCCGTCGCGGCTGAAATATCCTTCGCCAGCACGAATGCCATCGAATGTCAATTGGCGAGTGTTGATGAGAAAGCGACTTTCCGTTTGCACTTCAGCAGGTGTGTCCGCTTTGGGCGCCGCATCCTGAGCTCTCGCTGAGCCGAGTTGAAAAGAACAAGCTGCAAATCCGATGGCAAAAGCACCGATCTGTCGGTTCCATTGTGCGAAAAACATGCGTATTTTCATTGGTGTTGATTTTTGAGACGATTGTTGGCCAGAACGCATCCGACCTTTCGCCATTTAGGTGGGAAAGAGCCAACCTCCATTGTACCGTTGAATTTCGATGGCTGACAATCTGAAATATGGACATAAGTGGGTAGCGTTTGTTACCGGAAGTGAGCGAGCAATCCGGTGAAACAGTCGTTTAACGGTCAGCCGTAGGCGTACCGGGTTCTTTTGACAGTACGCCTACGGCTGACTGTTAGACGAAGTTCCTTCACCGGTCGGATCGCGACTTTCCGCTAACACTCTCACGTTTCGGGTTGGGATATTTGGATATACTGAACGGCTTGAATCCAGCAATGTCCTTTCGAATGAGTTCGCTATGAGAGCTGAAATCGGTCACATCCTTTCTGCAAAATGCCTCGGCTGTGTTGCAGTCGTTCTCTTTACTGTTTTGCCCGGCATGCTTTCGGCACAGGGGCCGGAAAAGGAATGGCAGGTCGGAGCGTCCAAAGCAGATATCACGCCAGATATGCCGGTTCGTTTGAGCGGTTATGGCTCGCGAACTCAACCCACGAGCGAGATCGACGACCGACTTTTCGCACGAGCGATTTGCCTCAAGCACGGACAACAGCCACCTCTCGTTCTTGTTTCGCTCGATGCCATCGGCCTTTCCGCATCGCTCACCGATCGGATTCATGCCAAACTAAAAGAACTCTATTCGCTTGAACGCAAACAAGTCGTCCTTTGCACCAGCCACTCGCACACGGGGCCTCAATTGGACGACGTCCTGCCGAACTTGTATTCGACCCCACTCACCGAGGCCGAACGCACGAGCATGTCAACGATTAGTCGCAAGACCGTCGATACGGTTGTCCAAGTCGTCGGGGAATCGATCGAACGAATGAAGCCTGCAACGGTGAGCTTTGGAACAGGTAGAGCCGAATTCGCCATCAACCGCCGATTGCTCAAGAACAACGTTTGGAGCGGCTTCGGTACCGTCGACGATGGTCCTGTTGACCGCAGCGTGCGCTGTATTCACGCCAAGCGGCCCGACGGCTCCACCATTGCTGTCGCTTATCAGTACGCTTGCCATTGCACTTCGATTTCACCCGAGCTGAACAAAATCAGCGGCGACTGGGCAGGACTCTCTGCTGGCCTGCTGGAAGATGCTTTTCGAACCAACAAATCTCCCGATGCCATCGCCTTGCCCATCATCGGCTGCGGTGCCGATGCAAACCCGAACCCACGTGGCAAGTACGAACATGCACAACAGCATGCGAGCGAAATGGCAAAGGCTGTCCAGGCTGTTTGCACAGGTCCGACCGAGCCGCTTCCGCCCCCTACTTCGCAAGCGTTTCAGTTGGTTGCTATCGCTCCGGAACGTCCATCCAAAGACAAATTGAACGAGTTGGCCAAGAGCCAATCGTTTGTTGAACGCAATTTCGCACAAATGATGCTCGACATCTTGAAGCTAAAGAATCGCCTAGCGGAAACCTACCCAGCCCCAGTCCACTATTGGAGCTTCGGCGATAAACTCGCTTGGGTCTTTATGGGGGGCGAAGTTGTGGTGGACTATCAAATACGACTCGAAAAAGAACTCAGCCAGTTCCCCAATGTTTGGGTAGCTGCTTACACCGACGACGTCTTTGCTTACGTGGCGTCGGAACGGGTGCGCAACGAAGGTGGATACGAGGTCGATACCTCGATGTTGTACTATGCCCAACCGGGCCGATGGGTTTCCGGCACCGAGGACCTCATCGTCAGTCGCATCCTCAAGATGGCCAACTCGCAACGATTGCTTGACCAACCGCTGCCTCCAGAAGCTTCCCTCAAAACCATTCAAATGCCCAAGGGCTGGAAGGTGGAATTGGTTGCCTCGGAACCGTTGGTAGAAGACCCCGTCAACGTTTCATTTGGGGCCGATGGCACCGTTTGGGTCGTTGAAATGGGCGACTATCCATCTGGTGGCAACAAGTCAGGGCGTATCAAACGCCTGACCGACACCGATGGCGATGGCAAATTGGACTCGAGTACGATTTTCGTCGACCAGCTTTCGTTTCCTGCGGGAGTTTATCCGTGGCAAGATGGCATTGTGGTGGCTTGTGCCCCTGACGTCTTCTTTGCTCGAGACACCGACAACGATGGAGTAGCAGACGATCGTCGTGTCTTGCTTTCGGGCTTCCCACTCGCCAATCCCCAGCACCGAGTCAACGGCTTCACCTACGGCCTGGACCATCGACTTCACATGGGAACCGGCTCCGAGGTCAAGGAAGTATTGGAAGTGAAGACAGGTAGGAAACTCCAAGTAAGCGGCTGCGATCTCAGTATCGACGTCGACAACGGCATCGCTTATCTAGAGACAGGAACAACCCAGTACATTCGTGGGTGTGATGACTGGGGCAACTGGTTTGGCAACGACAATAGCCACCCACTCTATCATTATGTCTATGATCG
This sequence comes from Planctomycetaceae bacterium, assembly GCA_947463915.1. Taxonomy (GTDB): domain Bacteria; phylum Planctomycetota; class Planctomycetia; order Pirellulales; family Pirellulaceae; genus JBKCUI01. The sequence goes on along the minus strand of CANHVO010000036.1, from coordinate 17,025 downwards.
CGAATGGCTTAAGGCGGCTGGAATGCCCGTTCGTTCGCTCTCACAGCATTTGATGCAGCCACCGAGCGCTCCGCCCGTTTTCCCGATAAGTCGCGATGCGGATCGGTTCAACGATTTGTTTGCGGCCAACCGGTTTACTTCGGCATGCAGTTCGATCTTCTGTCGCAGCCCCGGTGCCACGGACGAAATGTCAGGTTGCGCGATGGTTTGCGAACCGGTTCACAATCTCGTGTCGCGCATTCAGGTCAGCCCCAAGGGGACGTCTTTCGCTGGCAGTCGGTTCGACGAGGACAAGCAAAGCGAATGGCTGCGAAGCGACGACCCGTGGTTTCGCCCCGTTCGTATCGAAAATGGCATCGACGGAACGCTTTGGATCGCAGACATGTATCGCCGAGTCATCGAACATCCTGAATGGATCCCTGTCGACTGGCAACAGCGCATCGACGTTCGCGCAGGCGAAAATCTTGGTCGAATCTATCGGGCCTATCGATCCGACTTCACACCGTACGCAACGTACGACTGGTCCAAAGCGGATGACGACCGACTGCTTGCGGCTCTTCAAAGCCCTAGTTCTGCGGTGGCCGATATCGCGAGACAGCAATTGATTTGGGGCCAGAAAGGCAGAAGCATCCTTTCGACTGCAATTCCCGACAAACTTCGACGAATGATTGCGCAATCCGATCAGGCAATCGGACGGCTTCGTGCACTGGCCACGTTGAATACTTTGGGTCAATGCAAAACGGACGATTGGCTTGCGGCCTGCAAGGACAGCGACAGCCGCGTCGTTCGTTGGGCCATTGAAACCATGGCCAAAAAACATCTGCTTGACCGTGAAAAGCGTGCTGCCGTCGTAGCCGCCGCACGATCGGAGTTGGCCCAACAATCACCGTCCTTGGCTCTACAATTGATTGCATCGCTTTCATTCGGTTCGGAACCAGCATTCGTTGAAGTTGGTAAATTGCTCTCTCACCATGCGGGCGATCCTTGGATCGACGGAGCGATCGCGTTCTTGCCAAAGGAAGGCATTGATACCTTTATCGAGCAGTTGTTGGCGAACCCAAACGTTCGCAACCGCCCTATGTTGGACCAGCTTATACCGAGAAGCTCGCCGGAACTAAAGCAACGTCTTCGCCAACAAATTGTCAGCGCAACGGCATCGCGCCCTGGTTGGCACTATGCTTTGGCCCGCCAGTTTTCGCAGCAAAAGGATGCTTCTCTCCGATTGGACGACGCCAGTTTCCGTCAATTGGAAGAGGACGCATTGAAAGCCGTTCAGGACACGCACGTGGAACAGGCGACGCGTCAACCGGCGCTCGCTCTGATTCTCTCTAAGGCGGATGGGCCGGTCGCGAAAACCGTAGAACGTTTGGTCGAACTCCTCATCGCAGAGCAGGACAAGGACTTCAGCAACGCTTTGACTAAGGGCTTACTGTCCCTTGGCAAACCGACGATTGAGAGCGTACTGGGGAATTGGGACAAGTTGCCAGCGATAGCACGCACGAGCATTCTGGCTGAGGGAATATTGCGTGAGGAAAGCGCTTTGATGTTGCTCGAAAAATCAGCGTCCGGAACGATTGAAGCCAATGCATTCCAAACAGCGCAGATCGAACAGTTGCGAGGTAGCAAGAATGCGGATGTGCGAACTTATGTTGAAAAGCTATTTGGTCCTGCACCTGGCTCCGATCGGCTCGCCATTGTGAGCGACTACATTCGCCGTTGGCCAGCCGCGGCCGCAACGAACTCAAGCCAAGGAGAAGCACTTTACAAAAAGCATTGCGCTCAGTGCCATCAAGACAGAACGGATGCGAATGGCGTCGTTCCTTCAGTCGGCCCGAATCTGCAAGCGCTATCCGTTTGGCAAAATGACGCTTGGCTCTCGGCCATCTTGGACCCAAATAAAGCGGTTGAGCCGAAATATCGCCGCATGAGTATCTTGACCACGGACGGGAGCACGCATATCGGACTCAAGGTCCGTGAGACCGAAGAACGGTTCGAGATCGTGAACGACCAAGGAGCATTGATCAGCTTAGCCCGCAGTTCGATTGAGGAAATGCGGGAGTCCGAAAAGTCTCTCATGCCTGAGGGATTTGAGAAGGTTCTGACACCGGAAGACGTGGCAAGTCTGGTCACGTTCATTCGTAAGTCGCGGTAGCCTGATTCAAATTTTCGAGCGTCAAGTTGAATCGCTCGCGGCTGAGCCCATTAGCCCAGAGAGGCTGTGGATTTATTCGTAGGACGGCCTTTTCAGGCCGTCGTTACTATAAAAAAATTGCCAATTTCGAAGCCCTAAAAAGGGCGTCCTACATTTATTCACAGCCAAAGACGGCGCCGGAAGAAATCTATTTTGTGGCAGGCGCAGGCTCGGCTATCTGATTGTCTGGGAAAAGTTCTTGATAGTATTTGAGGTAGTGATCTTCGCCATAGGTTAATTCACCACCTTGATAACCCGTGATGGATACTGACCCCATCAAAACAACACTTGCCAGGAACCAGAGTACTCTCTTTGTAAGATCGCCCGTATGCCGCGCTTTCATCGCAAGTGGAATGATTAGCATCGAAAACGTGGCGACGAAAATTCCGGCCCATCGATGGCGATCAATCCCGTTCACAAGATCAAGCCGAAAGCCGGCTCCATATCCCTCGTGGGCAGAGTATGCCCAACCCGTCACACAAGCAGCGACGGCACCGAATGCTCCAATCCACAAGCAGTGAAAAGCCGCGGGCTCGAAAGAGTTTCGATTGAAGAAGGACAGAAACACAAATAGGGCGGAAACCGAAAGTAGTGCGACAGGCAAATGCACAGCAGCGGGATGAAAAAGCCCCTGAAAAGCCCATAGCTTCGCGGCCGTTGTGGTCGCAGTCGAAGAGGCAGGCTGAGCTCTCTCTATTGCTATGGGATTTTCGTCAGCACGCCACTCCCCTTCGGCTCCTTCGTTGATCCACGTTCGAACGAACAGCAAATCGGTCTGTGACAGTCCGCCTGGATGTGGTGCCTGAGCTGGAGGCATCAACATGTCTGGATCCTTCGTTACCAAATAATCGGTCCATAGCGAACTCGAATCTGCCGCGCCAGGTTGAATGTATTCCAGCAGGCTTTTCTTGCTATCGACCCGAAAGTCATTCTTAGCCTCGACTGGTCCATGACACTTCAAGCACTGGTTTTGCAAAATAGGTTGTATGTCCCGTTCGAAAACAATGAACTTGGAGTCTTGTGACAAGGACTGTGAAGTCATGACAATTACGATCAACAACGCGGCGGCGAATCGATTTTGCATAAGTCAACCCGGTGGGGTGGTGGGATTTCGCGACGCTGATGCGACGCGATGTTTGCCAAGGTGGGTGGGAACTAGCTGCGAGACTTGTCGTAGCAAACGGACGCTGGGCGAAAGCGGCCGTAGGCCAAAAGCGAGCCAGGGAGGGGAGTGTTGCGAGTCATTTTGGCTGGGCGGGTATCAAACACAATTATAGTCATCGCAGTGAATTGTGGATAGCAAGATCCCAAACAATGATGTGTGCCTGCTGCTTTGGCGACTGCGCCAAAACGCGATGGCTTGTGACGAATTGACTCACAATGAGTCGCGATAGCTTGGGCTTAAAGACCAATCGAGAGACGATCTCCGAAGGGGAATGCTGTGAAGCATTTTGTAGCGAAACTCGTCAAGAGTTTCGGTGGTATATGCAATGCAGCCGAAAGTCTTGACGACTTTCGCTACAGAAAAGTTCGCTACAGAAAAGTCGGTTTTGCCAGCGGAAAACGCTTCATGGCGTTGCCCGAAGGTACGATACGCGATTGGAGTATGCCAGCCCTCGGGGCTTCGTGGGCATACATACTCCTGAGGCGTGTTGGCGGAAATTTGGGGCTGTCTGACCTTCTCGGTTTGCATCGCAAAGGAATTTAACGCCATAACAAAATGGGCAAGTCACTCTCGGCAAGAGTGACCCACGTTACTTCTTCGCGTTCTTCTTTTCTTCCTTCTCTTTTTGTCTCTTGCTGTTTTCTTTGAAGAGCTTTTCGAACTTGGCTACTTTGGGGCTGATTACGTTTCGACAGTAAGCTTCCTGCGGATGTAGCTTGAAGTAATTTTGTTGGTAGGCTTCCGCGGGATAGAAATCGGGCAACGGACTTACTTCGGTCACTATTTTTCTAGTGATGATTTTGTCCTTTGTCAGGTGGTCGATCATTTTGAGAGTGGCTTCACGCTGTTCGTCCCCGTCGTAGAAGACGACGGAGCGATACTGCGTTCCGTGATCCGGCCCTTGTTGATTTAGGGTCGTGGGGTCATGCGACTTGAAGAAGACTAAGAGCATTTCGTCGAACGTAACCACGGAGGAGTCGAAGGTAATTTGACAAACTTCAGCGTGTCCTGTTCGGCCGGTACAGACCGCTTCGTAGGACGGATTGGCAACGTTTCCGCCAGCATAGCCAGAGACGACAGATTTGACTCCGTTAACGCGTTGGTAGACCGCTTCCACGCACCAGAAGCAACCGCCACCGAACGTCGCCGTTTCCAGTTTTTTCTCTTCGCCAACAGTGGTTGCCGAGGAAGATTTGCTGCTCGATTCAGTCTGTGCCGACAGCCAATTCGTCGATGTCAGTAATAGTGAAAACGCGACGAAGAGAGCGAAAAGGTTTGAGGGGTGATGACAGGTGCGATTCATTCTATCTCTCCGATTTTTGGTTCTGATTTGAACAGTATTTCGATTCGTAAAGGTAAAGGTGTGGTTCCGGCCGGACCGTAGCGAGGCAAGGTAACGGCAAGGCAATGGGCTTGACGATCTGGTTGTTTGACAGTCAGCCGAAGGCGTACTGTCAAGGCAGCAAAAGTACGCCTATGGCTGACTGTGAAACGAAATTCATTTGGACGAGTGTTCGATCTGGTCGCATCCGGCAGATTCGACCCACTTTATCATTTTAGGCCGTTGGCAATCTGCTCGCAGGTTACGGTACAATACGTTAGCATTTTTGTCTGCGTTTTCTCTGGCTTTGAGTGTATTGATGGATTTGTTTGGACACGCCGAAAAAGTAAACCGCGAGAAATCGCTGCCGCTGGCGGCCAGGATGCGTCCCAAAAAACTCTCGGAGTTTGTAGGGCAGTCCCATTTTCTTGCGCCTGGCAAATTACTCAATCGGTTGATCCAAGCAAAGCGTGTGCAGTCGGTTATTTTTTATGGGCCACCTGGAACGGGTAAGACGACATTGGCTCATTTGCTCGCAATCGAAACTGGCGGACAATTCCGCCAAATCAACGCCGTTACCAGCGGGATCAAAGAGTTGCGAGAAGCGTTGCAATGGGCCAAGGACGAAGTCCTAACGGGTGGGGCTCGTCCAATTCTCTTTGTCGACGAAATCCACCGATTCAACCGGGCGCAACAGGATGCGTTGCTGCCCGATGTTGAGGAGGGAATCATTGCATTGGTTGGTGCGACGACGAGCAACCCATTCTTCTCCGTCAACGGAGCCTTGCTGAGTCGTTCGCAACTCTTCGAGCTCAAGCCGCTGACCGAAGCGGAGCTTGTGGGGCTTCTCGAAAGAGCGATTGCAGATCGCTCGCGAGGCATGGGGATGTACAACATACAAGCCGAGCCGGCCGCGTTGATGGCATGTGCAACGATGGCTGAGGGTGATGCCCGCCGGGCTTTAGGAGCGCTCGAGTTGGCCGTATTATCGTCGAGTACTTCGCCGGTAATTCTGGATGTTGCACTCGTGCGCGAGAGTATGCAAAAAAAGGTACTACAATTTGATGCTAGCGGCGAGCAGCATTACGACATGGCAAGTGCCTTGATCAAAAGTATTCGAGGCTCCGATGTGGACGCTGCCTTGTATTGGTTGTCGCGAGCCATCGAAAGTGGCGAGGAAATTCGATTTCTCTGTCGACGACTGGTGATCCTTGCCAGTGAGGATGTCGGCAATGCGGATCCGCAGGCTTTGCCTCTTGCGGTTGCTGGTATGCAAGCGTGTGAGTTCGTCGGCTTGCCGGAATGCCAACTGACCTTATCCCAAGTCGTGATTTACTTGGCGCTCGCACCCAAAAGCAATTCGGCCACAACGGCGATCGGTGCGGCGCAGCACGATGTTCGCGAGGGGACCGTGATTCCGGTGCCGCGACATCTTCGGGACGGCCACTATGCAGGCTCCAAGCAGTTTGGCCACGGCCTAGGGTACGAGTATTCGCACGATGCCCCAGGTGGAATCGCGGCCCAAGATTACTTGGGAGTCGATCGAGAATACTACCAACCCACCGATCGCGGTTTTGAATTGGAGTTGGCCAAGCGATGGGACGAAATCCGCAAACGCTTGAAGAATCGTTAGAACCCGAAAAGCCATACTCGCTCGATTCGTTACTGGTGTGCAATCATCCTCAAGGCTCGACCTAAGGCGGAATTAAAAACTAGGTTTCGGACAGTTGCACTTCCTATCTGCTCGTCATCTTTGTCATGCTCGCGTCGCCATGTCGGTTTGCCACAAACTCTATTCTGGTTTTCAATGCGGCCACATTCGCTTTGCATGCATCCTGGGTGCCGTTTTTGTTTTTTGCGGATTAGCGAGACAAGTTTATCATGCCTACCAATGGAATTCGGATCAGGCGAACATAGCAAGTCTCAATCAAAAGGTATTGCGTTACCAGCGCGAGGTTGGAACCCTTCCCGACTTGAACCTAGTCTGTCTTTACGACAAAGGCTTATCCAAGAAACGTTTGCACCGCACTCCCTTTGGCGGCTATTACCGGTTCGATCCGAGTCAACTGGTGGTTTATAACCCGACAGTGAGTGGTCAGTAGGCTCCTGAAGGAGCGTATCTCGTCAGAGCCAATCCCATAAGCAGGGAGGCTGTCGTGCTTTGTTGGGGAAATGGGTTTAGCCGTGTAACGCGTGTAACGGCGACATTTCGTAGCTGCGGGGCTCGCGGGCTGTTGATTTAATCCTAACCCGAAGCGTGAGCGAGGGATTCCTTGCCCCTCGCTTACGCTTCGGGTTGTGATAGGAACTTTGCCTTGTGGCAAACCCATTAAATCGACAGGGGGCTAGGAAACGCACTGCTCAATTGCTCGGGATAGCTCATTTGCTTGGGACAATGGTCCCAAGCTACTTGCTTCGCCGTCTAGCCTATCATCAATCCTGCAGCATGCCAGTTCTTAGTTTTTCAGGCAAGTCGGGTTGTTGCCAAACGCTCATTCCACCGTCGATGTAAATTGTTTGCCCGTGAATATGTTCCGCATCGTCGCTCAATAGAAACGCCGCTATTGGGCCACAAACGGATGCTTCCGGAACTTGATGGTTTGGTGTGTGCAACTGCATCCATCTCAATGCTCCAGGGTCTCGATCGAGCACTTGATTGGTCAGAGGGGTCCTTACAAGTCCAGGGGCGATAGCATTGACGCGAATTCCTTTGGGAGCAAGAGCCACACAGAGTGAACGAACCATACTGGAAACAGCTGCTTTGGATGCATCGTAAGCTGTGTGATCCGACTCGGCCAATAGCCCGTTAATGGATGCGGTAAACAAGACACGTCCTGGGGTTTTTGTTTGGATCCATCGCTTTGCAAAATACTGAGTTAGGAAGTAGCCGACCTTGACGTTCAAGTCAAACGTGCGATCAAAAGTCGTTTCATCCATGTCAATAAAAGGCTTGTCGATGAATACACCGGCATTGTTGACGAGCAAGCTGACTTCGGAGTCGATTTCAATGGAGCGATCGCCTATCTCCGTTACGATCTTGTCGAGCGGTTGCCATAAATCGCAGTAGATTGGCGTGACTTGCACACCAAGTTCTTGGCACTGGCGAATCGTGTCTAACGCCATTGGGTCTTCTCGAAGACCATGCAAAATGAGGTTAGCTCCAGCTTTGGCCAGGCTTATCGCGATGGCGGCCCCAACACCCTGAGTGCCACCCGTAATGACAGCTGTAAGCCCATTGAGTTTCATTGCAACGTTGATCTTGGAGAGAGCGAAGCTTGGGGAAGCGTTTGCTCCCCTCGCCCGGAAGCGGCAACGCTGTGATGCAATCGCAACGCTGTGATGCCTTCTGTAGCGAAAGCCTGTTTTTGGCAGCGCAAGATGTTACGTGCTTTGCCGCTTCGGGGAAAAGAAAATCTTACAGGGCTTTCATTCATCGCGCAAGCCCAGGCGGGCAAGCCAGCGGCCTCGAGTGCGCGTTTTGCCCGATGGGTTTTCCGCTTCGGTTTGCGACGAGTTGTTTTCCTCGTAGTGTTGGATCTTTTCTTGAATTTCGAGTCGCTCACGAGCAAGCTTGGCCCGTTCCAGCGACATTTCGATTTCCGCTTGACGTTGTTTTTGCTCCCAATCGTCTCGCAATTCCTTAAGACGCAGTCTTTCCGAAACAATGAGAGCGTCCGATTCGATCATTTCAGCGACGGCAGCCACACCGATGGACATGCCATCGTGCGCAATGGATTGTTGTTCAATCAGCGTCTTGAGATCGGCTATCTCTTGATCTCGCCGTTCTATTTCCGAGGTCGTTTGTTCCAGAATTCTTTCGATATCGAGGACCTTGCGAGGGTCACAAGGAGTCTCGGCGTGCGTTTCCGCCTCGAGCTGTTGCAACAGCGCTTCTTTGCGTTGTTCCCAGCTCAGCGTTTCGGATTTCTGGCCCGGCAAAGGACCGAACTTAGCTAGGCGCGATCCAAGATCATTGCTCTGCATTCGCAACTCGACGGCCTCGTGCCTGGCTTCGAGCAACTGGCTTCGGAGCTGTTCAATTTGGATGCGAAGATCTGAATCGCCTACGCTATCTTGTTTCGGTGTTGATTTAGCTTCTGCAAGTTCGGATTGGAGAAATAGCAACTGATCGTGAAGCTGCGAAACCTCCAAGCTCAACTCGGTTTCTCGAGCGTCAGTCTTCTCAAGCACTCGTTGCGCAATCGACGTGAGACTCGCGTCCGACTGATGCGCTTCGATCGCTTCGGATTCGATGAATGCCAGCAGCGATTGGTACTCGGCTCGGGCATGCAATAGAAGATTGGATATCTTGGTGTTCTCGCGTTGCACGTCGATGAACTGCGATTCCAATTCCTGTAGGCGGGACTTGCCCTCAACTGAGGCAGAGCAAGCAATACGAGATTCAGCGGTTTCAATCGCTTGTTTGAGATGCTCGCGGAGGGATTCGATTTCTAACCGCTCCCGTTCAAACGCTCGCGATCGCTCCATCAGTTCACTCAGTTTCGAATCCACGGCTTGCGACCAACGGTCGTCGATTTCTTGTTGTATGTCCAAGGAGCCTCGTGACTGAGTTGATGCCGCATTATCGACTGGCGCGAATGATGGCGTTTCAACTTCTGCTTTGGTGTTCAATGCGAAAGCCGTATCCAAAGCGTTCACGACATTCAATGCTCGAACTGAGACCGCGTCCTGTGCAAATGTGTGCGCAGGCATTGTCTGCACCGTCTTGGAGGGTGCGAGCTTTGGCGAAGCAACGCAGACAGAACCTTCGGAGGAGGGTGTAGGTAAACCGATTGCATGGGTTTGCCCTGTCTGAGCGACTCGGCCTTTCTGCCGGTAACTTTTTTTGCTTTGTGAACGCCTCTCGTTGGCCATTGTGAATGTGACTGATAAGATGGAATGGACTTGCGATGAAAAACATAGCGATCAATTAAACAGATAGGTTGCTGTGACACCACTGCTTAGTCCCATTCCGAATTTTGAGCTGTTGCCCCAACAAAGGCAGCGGATTTTGACGGTTGTAACGATCGTTTCGCTTTTTGAAGAGCAACTGCTTTATGGCACGCACCAAATCCAGTGATTCCGATGAAAATCAGACTTTTGAGTCCGCCATGACTCAGCTGGAGCAAATTGTCCGAAAGCTGGAGGGCAACTCTTTGGGATTGGAGTCGTCGTTGGCCGAATATGCCAAGGCCGTAGAATACGTCCGATTTTGCCAGTTGCAGCTGACGGGTGCCCGCCGAAAAATCGAAAAACTGCGGGGTTTGACGGGACGGGGCGAGGCGATCACAGAAACGTGGGAGGATGAAGACGGCGAAGGATAGTGCTAGGGCTAGCGGCAGAGAAAAACTCCGCGATTTGTAGCTGGATTCGCCAGAATTCAGAACTTACTGAATTCTGGCGAATCCAGCTACGGTGGCTCCAGCTACGGTGGCTCCAGCTACGGCGAATCCAGCTACGGCGAATCCAGCTACGGCGAATCCAGCTACGGCGAATCCAGCTACGGCGAATCCAGCTACGGTGGCTCCAGCTACGGCGAATCCAGCTACGGTAGTGTCTTGATCCGGTACTCGCTTAAAAACCGAACGTTTCTTCCCGTTTTTCGGCGGACTACATTTTTTCACAATACTCCCTACAATAGGTTCCATACCGAAGGGCCGTCGCAGTCGGATTCACTTGCGGGCCATCTACCGAGTGCTTGAGATCCAACCCCATTGTGCCAATTTCGAACGAAAAAACGACCGAAACCTTTGCCTTGCAAAGTCGATGGAAAGAATTGACGGTCGAGGTCAATTCGTACCTCGAAGACTGCATCGATAGTTTGACGGAGAGTTGCCCCCGCATTTTGCGTGAAGCAATGCGTTATTCGTTGCTTTCGCCAGGCAAAAGACTGCGTCCCATCCTTTGTTTGTTGGGAGCAGAAGCTCTCGGAGCCTGTGTTTCCGATGCGATGGCCAATGCCGCGGCCGTCGAAATGATTCATAGCTATTCACTCATTCATGACGATTTGCCGGCCATGGATGACGATGATTTGCGTCGTGGTCGCCCCACTTGTCATATCCAGTTCGACGAAGCGACTGCAATTCTTGCCGGCGATGGTCTCCAGGCCTTGGCATTTGAAACCATCCTCACCAAAACCTCCGTCCCTGAGGTGGCAGTGCAAAGCTGTTTGTTGTTGGCCAAGGCAGCGGGTCCGGAAGGGATGGTTGGAGGACAATGCGACGATCTTTTGGCCGAAAAGCTTGGCGAGGCCGAAAAACAGGTTCGTGCGGTTGATATGCTCCACGCCATTCACGCTCGAAAAACGGGTGCCATGATTCGAGCCTCGGTTGTTTTGGGAGGACTAGCGGCCAGGGGGACGACCGCAGAATTGGAAAAACTGGCGATTTACGGTGATTGCATCGGAATTGCCTTCCAAATTGTGGACGACCTACTGGACGTGGAGAGCACGAGCGAAAACACTGGGAAAAGGACCGGAAAGGACAGTGAGCGCGGCAAACTGACCTTTCCAGGGATCTATGGTGTTCAAGCTAGCCGCGACCGGGCTGAAAAATTGGTTGAACAAGCGATTGCGACGATTGATTCCTTTGGATCAGCCGCGACTCCACTGAAACAACTTGCACGATATATCACGGATAGGAGCCACTAGAAACTCTATGCACGAAATGCTCGCCAAATTAGAGTCCGCCGAACCGCTTCAACACATGTCGACTCAAGAGCTGGAAACGCTCGGTGTTGAAATCAGAGATGTTTTGTGCAACTTGCTTGCGACTCGCACAGCTCACTTTGCCTCCAACTTAGGTGTTGTTGAACTTTGTTTGGCTTTGCATAGCGTTTTCGATTTTCGGAAAGATCGATTGATCTGGGATACGGGGCACCAGATCTATCCGCATAAATTGATCACCGGCCGGTACCACGAATTCAAGACCATCCGCGAACGCGGTGGTTTGATGGGATATCCCAACCCCGCTGAAAGCGAATACGATTTGTTTATGACTGGCCATGCTGGCTGCAGTGTTTCGACCGCACTCGGATTGAAGAGTGGCGACGACCTGACGGGACAGGCAAGCCGAAAGAGCGTGGCGGTCATCGGTGACGGTGCGTTTCCATCCGGTATCGTCTTCGAAGCCATGAACAATGCTGGTGAACTCAATGCAGACATGATCGTCGTCCTGAACGACAATAAAATGTCCATTTGCCCTCGCGTAGGGGCCGTAGCCAGCTACTTGGATCGGCTGCGGACCAACCCGTTCTACACGGGCTTCAAAAGCGAAGTTGTTCGGGTGCTCAACAAACTGCCATTGTTCGGAGACCCCACCGAGCGACTGCTGGCTCAAATCAAGGAAGGAGTTAAGGCTGGGATGGTTGGCGGTATGCTCTTCGAAGAGTTCGGCTTCCGTTATATCGGCCCGATCGATGGTCACGATATCCATTTGCTTCGCAAGTATTTGGAAATGGTCAAAGACCAAAAGGGACCGACACTGTTGCACGTGGTGACTGAAAAAGGTCGTGGCTACAAGCCAGCTGAAAAGGACCCTGTTTACTTTCATACTCCTCCGGCATTCGAGGACGAAGACGGTTGTCCCAAGCCGCTTGGAGCTGGTGATCAACCTGCGTTTACGAACTTCGCGCGCGACGCCATCATGAGCCAAATGAGAGCCAATAAAGCGGTTACGGTGATGACGGCGGCGATGTGCCAAGGAAACAAACTGGAGCCAGTCCGCGATGCTTTTGCCGATCGATTTTTCGACGTGGGGATTTGCGAGTCGCATGCTGTTGCGTTTGCCGGCGGGCAAGCCAAAGTAGGTTTGCGGCCCATCGTTGCTATCTATTCGACTTTCCTCCAAAGATCGTACGACCAGATCTTCCAAGAAGTAGCCTTACAGAATCTGCCCGTCACGTTCATGATCGACCGTGCTGGGTTGACCGGCCCGGATGGACCGACCCACCATGGTCTCTACGACATCGGCTACATGCGGGTCTTCCCAAATATGGTGATGATGGCTCCCGCGGATGCGACCGAAGTCGAACCGATGCTCGAGTTCGCGCTTTCGCATTCAGGACCAACATCCATCCGCTATCCCAAAACCACGGCGCAGACGTTCGAGCGTCCAAAGCAACCGATCGAACTTGGCAAGTCCGAGATCATTCGCACGGGTTCCGATGGTGCGATCATCGCTTGTGGCGCTATGCTGCAACAAGCCATCGCTGCCGCTGAGATTTTAAAGAAAGAGGACATCGATGTAACGATCATCAATGCGAGATTCATCAAACCGCTTGATATCAAGATGCTGAATCAAGTTTTTGAAGAATGCCGATTCATTGTCACGGTCGAAGAGGGAGCTTTGATGGGCGGATTTGGCTCCGCCGTTCTTGAAGCAGCTTGTGCCAATGGCTGGGATACGCGGATCTTGCGAACGTTGGGGATTCCAGATCAATTCATTGAGCACGGCGACCGGGGCGAATTGCTCGCCGATCTCGGCTTGGACCCAGTTGGCATTGCAAAGACATGCAAAACTCTCAATGAAAAGCACTCCAACGCAGAGCATGCCAGCGTGTAGCGAAAGTCGTCAAGACTTTCGGCTTCATCGTCTAAACGACCGAATAAACGACCGAAACTCTTGACGAGTTTCGCGACAAAAAATGCTTCACAGCGTTACCTTCAGGGGGGAGAGCAATGCGTTCCAAGACAGAGCCTTGGAATGGGGCTCCTGAATCGGATAGAATACCAAGCAACGCCCTGTTCAGCCCCTATCCAAGAAGACCACTCCATGGCAAAAGTACTTTGCTCTGCGTTGCTTGCACTCGCTGGCTGCACTGCCATTTCTCAGGCGGACGAAACGCACAACGTCGCGATCGGCAATATCAACTTCACCGTTGCCAATGGCCTACAACTTGAGCAAGTGGCTGACGAATCCCTGATTCAATGGCCGATCGCAGCCACGTTTCACCCAGAAGGGGACTTGCTCGTACTCGAATGCCATTGGACCCGCGAAAGCGTCCAAAAGCAGCTTGAATCCAAGCCGCATAAAATTGTGCGTCTATCAGACTCCAATCACGACGGCAAATATGACACGAGACGAGTGATCGCTGACGAACTTGGATTCCCAGAGGGGATCATGGTGCTTGGCTCGGATCTTTTGGTGACAACGCCACCGCACATCTTGAAGCTATCGGACAAGGACAAAGATGGTTTCTTCGAGACCAAGGAGATTTGGTTCGATGCCGCGACGCTGACCCACTGCGCGAATGATTTGCATGGCCCCATGATGGGACCGGACGGATGGGTGTACTGGACCAAGGGAGCTTTCGCAGAACAGAAGCATCCATTGATCGATCGCACCAATCCCGATAAAGAAACGAGCGCACCCTCCAAAGCAGCGCACATCTATCGGCGGCACCCTAGCGGCGGTCCTATCGAGCGTCTCATGACAGGCGGAATGGACAATCCGTCCGACCTCACGTTTTCGCCCGAAGGAGAGCGATTCTTTTGTTCTACGTTTCTGCATCATCCCGGCAATGGACTTCGCGATGGCATCGGGCATGCTCCGCGCGGTGGACTGTTCGGAAAGCAGCATCAAGTTCTCGACGGCCACTGGTCGACCGGCCCGTTACTTCAACCGATTGCGAATCTAGGGCCTGCCGCCCCAGCCAGCGTGCAATTCCTAAATTCAACTTTCGTCTTGGAGGGAACCCAATGGGCAAGCACAGCGGATAGCGATCCGTTGCTAAACCGTTTTCTCGTCACATCGCAATTCAACCTTCACAAAATTGGTTTGCACCGACTTGTCCCGAAGGGTTCGAGCTTCGAAACCGAAAACTATGATCTATTGTCAGCAGATCGAGTCGACTTCCATCCTGTGGATGTACTTGAGGAACGCAAAGGAAGCCTCCTCGTGTTTGATACAGGCGGCTGGTACGACTTGTGCTGTCCAAGTTCTGGGACGGACCAAAAGATTGCAAAAGGTGGAGTCTACCGATTGCGATCCGGAACGCTTTCGATCATCGATTCGCGTTCGGCTACACTTGAGCAGGACTTGAAGGCGGTAAAGTACAAGTCCGCTTATCCTGGTCTTCGAAAGGGGGCGATGTGGCGAATTGCACGGGCGATTACAGTATCCCCAGACAACTCGGAACTATCAGAGGCCATCATTGACCTGCTTGCCGATCCCGAACCAACCGTGCGACAGACGGCGGCAAACATCGTCGGACTACATCGCTGGAAGCGTGCGGAACAACCTCTCATAACAATGCTGGAGAGCGACCACGCCCCATCGGTGCGGTCGGCTATGGAAGCTCTGGGAGTCGTCGGAAGTTCAAATTGCCTCAAGCCAGTATTGGCCGCAATGGAAAAATTTCCGGATGATCGACTGATCCAGCATTCAGCGATCTACACCATGATGGAAATCGGCGATCGCGACAGCTTGGTCTCTATTGCGATGGAAACCAAAAGCAATTCTGAGCTTTACGCCACCGTTTATGCCCTCAATCAACTGGGTGGTGTCCCGGAGACATTGTTTCCTAGGCTCGTTCAGAGCTTGAGTGACGGCAATGGCACTGTTCGAGGGCTGGCAATTGAATGCCTGAGCAAGAGCCCCGTTGGGACTGCGTTTTGCATCCCATTCCTCGAGTCCGCTTGGGAGCGTGAAGACGCCGATAAGCTTACTGCGAGTCTCAGCGTTGTTCAAAGCTGCCGAACCAATGCAGAACTTCTCAATCGCCTAGCTCAGTGGCTTCACTTGGGAGCATCCCTGACACCAAAGCGTCAAGCTTGGTTGCAGTCCTGCTTGCAGCAAGTGGCCAGTGATCGGTTGCCAGCGGAATGGTGTGCGCCGCTTGAATCTTGGATCACGTCGTCATCGAACGAGGATTTGACCAAAATTGCTACTGCGATTCGCAAGGCCAAATACTCGGACGAAGATCGAGCCAAGATTTCGGATGCATTGCGCAACAGGGCAGAAGCGATCTTGGACAACTCAGCAGAGACAACATTGACCGCGTTGGCCGCTTGCCCCAATCTTTCTCGACCGCTCAGTTCGACGTGCGGCAACATATGCATTGAACAACTAACTGCACCCGAGAGCAAGCTTTCAAGTCTCGCCGATGCGGCGATTTCTAAGTCCATCTTCAATCCTGAATCGGCGCAGTTTTTGGTTGGTAACTTGGACAAGGTGCCATCGTTGTATTTGCAGACCGCGATCGACGCATTGCTGCGAAGCGGCAGCCCAGAAATCGATCAAAGTCTAGTGGCCAAGTTGCCTCAAGTGCCTGCGATCAAGACGCTTTCGGTTGAAAAAGTCCTTGCCAGTGTGAATGGGCGGCCCGAAGAGTTCAAAAAACAGTGGGCGGCCATGATGCAAGCGGCCACAAGACCGCCGGAGAACATTGCGGACGAGTTGGACGCTTGGCTCAAACGGTTGCCTGCCGGCGACGCAAAGCGAGGCTATCAAGTGTTCAGCAACAAGAAAGCAGCCTGCAGTAGCTGCCACCAAATCGGTTACGTCGGAGGTAGACTCGGGCCAGAGCTAAGTTCCATTGGCCGCACGCGATCTCGTCGTGATTTGATCGAGGCCATTGTCTATCCAAGTTTGAGAATTGCTCAGGGATACAGCCCTACACGCATTCGGACGTCGGACGATGAGGTCTACAACGGACTTCTTTCGCGACAAACGGATTCTTATGTCGAACTGCTTTGCGGTGTCGACAAGACTTGCCGAATCGAAAAGTCGGACATTGAGGAGCAAAGCGAAAGCAAAGTGTCCGTGATGCCAAGCGGTCTCGATCAGCAGATCGCATTGGAGGACTTTGCGGATTTATTGGCGTTTTTGGAGTCGAAACGGTAAGCAGAGTCGCACGCCAAGCATTGGTTGCATTACGGTCGCGTGACCGCAATCGTCGCGGAGCGACGAGCGTCAATGTCGCCCTTCGCTCCGCGAAGGCAGCGTGGGGCAAGCCCACGAGTCGCTACCCTTCGCAAGCTCGGGCGTCAAGAACCGCAGCGAACTTGGGCCTCGGGCCCAATGTTCGCAACATGCTTGGGGTGCTAAAGCAGTTCTACTTGCGTAGCAGTCTTAAGTCAAAAATCAGGAAACTCAAACGGCTTTCCAACGAGCTCTTTCCAAGCTTCGTGCTGTTTCGGTGTTAAGATCGCGATGATTCGCTGCACCGTCTTGGCTGTTTGTGATGAGAATAGAGTCTGGCCGAAAAGAGGTCCGCGGCGATGTGGTGGCGGTCCTCGTTCGCCGTCACGCGGAGGGCGACCTGGCTCTTTCAATTCCTTTTTGTCGCTTTGGTTTGCTATTTTGTCCGGGCGTTCTTGTTCGATGATCAAGACAATTTCTCGACGTT
>CANHVO010000035.1 GCA_947463915.1 Planctomycetaceae bacterium | reverse complement strand
TTAACCATGGCCGTTGTTGTGTATCGCCGTACGGCAAGCCTCAGGCCTTCGTAAGCTGTTAAAGTCGCTGTCTGTCTCAACATGATTCGTTGGCACATCTCAATGCCACCGCAAATAAAGAGCATGAGCAATGGCATACAAACCGCCAACTCGACTGTCGCAGACCCTCGCCTCGACCGCTTTGTTAATCGTCTAGAATGTATCATTGCTTCCATGTGTCATTGAATGCACTGGATGTTTCATGCCGCTAGAAACCCTAGTTCGCGTTTGCTTTCGCAGACCATCTTGCTTGACTGAACCGACCGCTTTGCATGGGATTGATGAAACACGGGCTAGTTGCAATCCATTTAATCGGCAAAACCGATACTCCACTGACACAAAACCGAAATGCTTTAAACTACTGTGGCAAGATAAACGGCCTTTGGTAGTCGAAGCCGATGTCAGCCACGAGAATCAAGTCCTCATAGTCCGCATCCCCGCCGTAGAGCATGTCTTCAAACGAGATGATCAGGTACGTGGAGTTTGGAATCTGAAAAGCGACTACGTGCTGGGTCTTGTCCATGTTGCGAGATTTGTCCGCCCAAAGTTTGTGCTGTCCGCCCGTTGCACCTTGGGAGATGATGAAGAAATCGAGTTGCCAGCCAGGTCCGCCGCTGCCGATGTCCAGAAAGTCTCCTGTATTGAGAGGTTGGCTTGATGTACGTTCCGTTTGTGGGGTGCCCAAATTCCAAGAGTTCGATCCAGACGCGGCTTTCGATGCATTTGGAAATAGCAATACTTCTGTTCCCTGATCGTCGGAGCCCACTAAAGAGTAAGTGAACCCCAGAGTGTTTTGATATCCAGCTCCTTCATCGATGAAATAGATTCGAATGGGACGCTGAGCGGCATACGGCATTAACAGTTTGTCCGCATCCAATGGAAAGGTACCCAAGTCATCGAATACTTTACCAGATCGCAGTTTTTCGCGAATAATCGCGTTAACCTGAGGGAGAATGCTTGAATTGAATTCACGGCTACGTGCATCCGAGCCGTTCAACATCACAGGACCAATCGGCTGCAGACCAAGCGGTCGAACAGGTGACTGCGCCGGAGAGACGGTTTGAGAAAGGACAAGGTTGGCAGTTGAGAAGCAGATGGCAAAGGCGAATCCAACCGAAACAAAGCGTTTCATCCAAGTGACTCCTGATGTAAAACTAGCGTGTTGTTCAATAAGCCCAATTAGGGCGTATCGAAAACATAGGTCGCATCGATAGGGAGTGATTACAACAGCAATGATGTTTCGAGCGTTTCTTTCAAGGACACTACATTTTCAATGCGTACAATTCGCAAAAACGTTGCAATCCCTATTGTCCCTATATCGGATACGAGCACTAGAATCATCGCGTCTAATCGAACATGGCTGAGAGAATCATGAGCACACAGTGCTTCGGCAGATCCACGGGTGAGCGAGCGACTTCCTATCCTAGGGAGGTTGTGAAAGAGTTTTTGGATCACAGCCCTCGTTGGTGTACTGGCTTCAGCCGGCTGAAGCCGGTACACCAACGAGAGCCCAATTCTATTCTACTCCGTAGGATTTTCCGGTTTTCCCGATGGCTCCGTCGCGATGTCTGGCGCTGGGCTGTTGGATTTTTCGGGCAATCGGCCCGCTTCCTTGAGCGCTCTTTGCAACACCATTTCGATTTGGCTGTTCATGCTGCGAAACTCATCTTCAGACCAGCGACGAAGGGCATCCATCGTCGTTGGATTCAAACGCAATAAAAAGGAGTCTCGCTTGGCCACGATAGTATTCTCGTTTCCTAAGTGTTCAGGAACATAGCTTCGATTCGCTACTACGAATAAAGAGTGCCGGCATTGATGACTGGTTGAGCATGGCCATTGCTGCATAAAACTACCAACAAGTTGGATACCATAGCGGCTCGACGTTCGTCGTCCAGCTCCACGATCTTGTCGTTGCTGAGTCGGTCCAATGCGAGTTGAACCATCCCCACAGCACCATCGACGATCTTGGCTCTCGCCGAAACCACCGCATGCGCCTGTTGACGCTGTAGCATTGCGGCAGCGATTTCTTGTGCATAGGCTAAGTGGCTGATACGCGCCTCGATCACCTTCACGCCAGCCTTATCGAGTCTTGACTGAATGTCATGACACAATTGGTCGCTGATTTCTTGAATGGATCCTCGCAAGGACGTTTCGTGATCCTCACTATCGTAGGGATGACGCGAAGCCATGTTGCGCAATGCGGCTTCGCTTTGTACGGAAACGTAATCTTCATAGTCGTCGACCTCAAACATCGCTTCAGCCGTATTCACAACCTTCCATACGACCACCGCTGAAATCTCGATGGGATTTCCATCGCGGTCATTTACCTTGGAAGGGCGACCGTGCGTTCTCGACTTTTGCTGCACGACTACCCCTGCGTCGTTCTTCTTTTCATTCACCGAAGTCGATCCCGTCTCGAAATTTCGGATTCGGAGTGATATCCGCTTCTTCGTAAAGAATGGATTGACCCAAAAGAACCCCGAGGTCGCGACAGTTCCTCGATACTCGCCGAACAGCAACAAGACCCTCGCGTCATTGGGCTGAACCGCCAGACAGCCAAACAAGCCGACGAAGCAAACCATACCGAGCGGAATCACAATCAACAACAAAACCGGCAGTTTCAAACTGATGGCGGCAACAAACCCCAAAACCACTAATACCAATCCTGCCAACAACAGCCCCAAAGGCCCCCAACCAGAACTAGGAACCAAAACTTTTTCGTGACAACTATTATTCGACATTTGCGCTCTCCCATAAGAAAGGTATATCTAAGTGATATCACAATGATATGCCATTCGAAGTGAGAGTCAATTCCCAATCGGGCATTTAGTGATGGAAATTGGAAGTGTGTTGGGCCGAATCCGTCTTCCGTTCAATCGCATGCGTTTTTGGCGGAAAATCTTGGGGTAGTTTTTGTTGTGCTAGCGATTCGCACGCTTGGCTGAGTTAAGATTGAAGAGACTTCATGTTGCCATTTCGACTTCAGCCACCTTGACGATCCGCTATGAAAAATCCGATCCGGACATTTGCTAGGCATTTGCCGATTCTCCTCGGTTTTGTCTTCTGTTGGTCCGAAACCGGAGTCGCTCAAGACATCTTTTCCGGTGACGGTTTAGATGCAGACAATTCCGCAATACCAGCTCAAAAAACAGACGCGGTCATTCAAGGGTACCGGCCCGATCCAAATGAACGCAGCGCGGTCGTTCTCTCATTTCGTTCCAATCCCCCCAAGACGGCAAAAGAGTTAGCTCGGGCTATTCAATTGATGGCTCGAATACGGCGATGGGACGAAGTGGGGCATTGGCTCGACGAGGCGGTCAAACTGGGGCTGAACGAGTCGAATGCCGCACAAATGGTTCAGACGGCTGGCACACAGACTTTTCTCCAGTTGATGGGCTTGGAGTCGAATCTTTCGGAAACAAGGCGGACGAACGCCAAGAAGATATTGGATCTCTCAACAGCAGCAGCCAACAATCCGAAAAAGCTCAAAGACAGCGTTCATTCCCTGCAAAGCAACAACAAAACCGAGCGCATCCTAGCCTACAAATACCTTGAATCGGCTGGTAGTCGAGGGGTTGCTGCTTTGATTAATCATGTGCTTGCCGAAAATTCGGCTGCCCCCAATACGACGATGTCGGAGGCCTTTACGCTGTTGGGCAAGCCAGCGTTTGCAGCTTGGCTTGCAGCAATGGGGACTCAAGACAAAGACGCGAGAGGACGACTTGCGATTCTCGCTGCGTCCGCAGGTGAACCGACTCTGTCCACGCAGATCTGCTTAGTCGCAATCGACCCAAAGTCAGACGAGAGCATTCGGGATGAGCTAACGAAGATTGCCTCGAATAGAAATAGGACATTACCGTCGCCCCAATCGGTGTACCGTCATGCGATGGATCAGATGCAAAAGGCATTGGCTGCTTATCAAAAAGTGCGTTGGATGGATGAGCCCGATGCCTTTACTGTTTGGCAACTCTCTGCTGATGGACGAACTGTTTCGGAAAAACCGGCGAGATTGGCGGACTTGGATTGGACGCGAACGGTCCAATTTGCATCGGCCGCAATGCAATGCGGCGAATTCGCAGACCGCAGCTCCGCTCTGGCGATGGCTATTCTCGCCGAAAACGCATGCCGATCCTCGCCAGAGCAGGCAGGAGCATTGACTCTTTCGAATATCGCATCGAATTTACCAACCTCTCTGGCCGACAGCTATGAATTTGGATGCATGGTGTGGGATAGTGCTCAAAGCAGCAATTTGTCTTCTGCGCAACTCGTTGCGGTCCACAACCTAACTCGCTGGGCTTCTCCAACAACCACTCCCAATGCCGTTCGAGAGCGACTTTCGACAGCTTGCAAATCGGGCTTTGGGGCAGTTCGCTTTGCCGCCGCCCAAGGTTTGCTCAGCACGATGTATCAATCTAGCGAAAGCGGTGCCCCAGTGTTCGAGGACGTTCCGTTCGAAGGAAGGAATCGTTTGGAACGGGTGCTTGCTGAAATGCGAAATCTGGATGGTGGCCCGTTGGCGTTGATCGTAGGGGGGGCAACCGATTTGCGTTCTCATGTCGGAACGATCTTGGAATCGTTCGGCTATCGCTTTTTGGAAGCGTCTTCCGCCACACAGACGATGAGTTTGTTGCGAGAAGGCCAACCGGTCGAAGCCGTCTTTGTCGTCTCTCCCGTCCTTGAAATGAAGCTTGGTGATTTGGTTCAGCGAATCAGGGCCAATCCTTCAACAGCAACATGCCCAATCGCGATTCTTGCTGCATCCTTAAGCAGAGGCGAGCACGAGATTTTGGACGACGACGCGAGAGTCGTGATGGGGAGCGTTCCGCCCGAACAGCCTGGGATGGCGGATATCTTGCGCAGGATAGCCATAGTGACCCAATCTCCCGCGATGGATTCTGCCAATCGAAACACTTGGCGGGATTTGTCTTTAGCCTACTGGCGCGATCGACAAAACAAGTTTGTGTCGACTCAACCGAAAACAGTCACGATGAATACTGCGGACACACCTGTGGCCCAGTTGGAATTGATCCGTTTGGCGATCGACAAGTCGAAGCCTCTGCCCAAACGCGAGCAGGCAAGCCAAAATTTTGTGCAATCCGTTAAGCAATTTGGCGTTTTGCTGTCTTCCGAGACTGTTAAGGCACAGTACGATGAGTATAACAAACGAGGTCCAGACGATCTGGAGCTGAGGAATCGCCTCGGGGGCATTTTGGATGCAATTGAGGCGGCACAGGGAGATCGCTCCTGGACTGAAGTCGCACCCTAACGGGGGTCGTGCGTTTTGACGCCGACTCAGGATTTTTGGCGTCAACCACGAGAACCAAATGGCCAGTTTCGGGCTGGAAAACGACGGAAACTACCGACACAACAGCAGTATACAACTGCCTGGAGTCATTGGCTCTTGCCCAGCGATGCAAGACGTTTTTCGCGTAACTCGACGTGTTGCAATGAGTAACGCCTCGGTCCTTCTGCTTGGTGAAACGGGAACGGGCAAGGAAGTCATAGCGAATGCGATACACCATCTGAGCAATCGCAACGGCGGCCCTTTTGTCAAAGTCAATTGCGGTGCACTCAGCGAAAGCTTGCTTGAGAGCGAGCTGTTTGGCCACGTTCGCGGTGCGTTCACGGGGGCAGTTGGGAATCGTGCAGGCCGGTTCGAAACCGCTCATACCGGAACGATCTTTCTGGATGAAATCAACAGCACTTCGATGCATCTTCAAGTCAAACTGCTGCGTGTGCTTCAGCAGCGCGAGTTTGAAAGAGTTGGCGATACGGAGACCATTACCGTTGACACTCGCGTCATTGCCGCCAGCAATCGCGATTTAGCAGGAGAGATTCGTCAAGAAAAGTTCCGAGAGGATCTTTACTGGCGACTCAATGTTGTCCCGATTGAATTGCCACCCCTGCGAAAACGACGAGACGACATACCTGCCTTGATCGCTCACTTTTTGCACCAGTACAGTGCGAGCAATGATCGCTATGTCGTACACATCCAACGTGAAGCGATGCAAGCGCTCCAGGACTATCATTGGCCCGGAAACGTCCGCGAGCTTCAAAACTATATCGAACGGTCGGTGGTCATGGCGGAATCGGACGAGTTAACCGTTCAGCTATTGCCCGGTTGTGTCACTGGCGCAACTCCGCCGGCCCTTTCTTCGGAAAGCCGACCACTCGATTTTGATTCATTGATCAAGGACGTAGTACAGGAAGGCGTTCGCACAAGTACGCCAGAACAGACCGATTTGCACAGTAAAGTAGTGGACCGAGTTGAGAAAGAACTGATTGCACAAGTCCTTACAGCCTGTAACTTTGTGCAGACGAAAGCTGCAACCCGTTTAGGAATCAACCGAAACACGCTGCACAAAAAGATGAAAGACTACAACCTAGAGGGTCTCGAGTCCGGGGAATAATCCTTATTTCAATTAGCGCTGCGTTTTGAAGCGAGATGCAGTATCCTCGTTCTTCTATTCCGCCCTCTCCCACAATATGTGTCTCCTGACCCAAAGAGTTCAAAATGCCTAAGTCCTTTAGCTCTATCCCAGCTGCGATTGCCGCAATTGCGCGAGGCCAAGTTGTAATCGTACTTGACGACGAGGACCGGGAAAACGAAGGAGATTTTGTTTGTGCCGCACAAGGCGTTACGACGGAAACGATCAACTTCATGCTACAAGGGCATGGCCAATTATGCGCCTCTGTTTTGCCCTCCGTTTGCCGTCGATTGGAATTGCGACCGTTGGTTGAAAACAACACGTCTCCGCTTAGCACTGCGTTCATGACACCCGTCGATCACGCCGGATGCAAAACTGGAATAACGGCGGGGGAACGCGCGGAAACCATCCGGCGCCTTGCAACCGATTCTTGTATAGCGTCTGACTTTGTTAGGCCCGGACACGTTTATCCGCTCGTGGCGATGGAGGGCGGAGTCTTGCGGCGGGCAGGTCATACCGAAGCTGCCGTTGATTTAGCAAGGATGGCGGGATTAACGCCAGCTGGCGTTTTGTGCGAGATACTCAATAGCCATGGAGACCGAGCCACTAGGGACGAGTTGCTCGAAATGGCAATTAAATTCGACCTGGAGATCATTACCGTAGAGCAATTGATTTCGCACCGTCGCCTAAACGAAAAGCTAGTGACTCGTGCCGCTCAAGCGAAGTTACCAACCAAGTATGGCGACTTCGACATCATGATCTATGGCGTCCAGTTTGAAACGCAGGAGCCAATGGCGTTAGTCATGGGAGACATTCACAACGAGTCGGAGCCTGCTCCGCTGGTTCGGATGCACAGCAGCTGCTTTACCGGTGATTTGGTATCCTCACTCCGGTGTGACTGTGGCGATCAACTAAATCAAGCGTTGGAGGCCATCGCATCCGAAGGCCGAGGTGTGCTCGTGTATTTACCCCAGGAGGGCAGAGGGATTGGGCTGGCACAGAAGATACGAGCTTATGCTCTTCAGGAGCAGGGAATGGATACAGTTGAAGCGAATCATGCATTGGGTTACAAGGCAGACATGAGAGACTACGGAGTTGGAATTCAAATCCTAAAGGATTTGGGACTGCGACGTATCCGGCTTCTTACAAACAATCCCAAGAAAACGGAAGCGTTCAATCTGCGAGGCTTTGACCTAACAGTCACGGACCAAGTTCCAATCGTGTCCAAAGCAAATGAGCACAATGCGACTTACTTGGCAACCAAGCGAGACAAAATGGGCCATACATTGCCCTAGTGCTAAAAACCGGAAGGAAGTTAAGACTTCTGGTACTAGCCCCAGCTAAGGTTTTGTGGGTGATACTCTTGACTTCTGTTTGCAAATAAAAGATCAACACCTTGTGAGGCTAGATCCTCAAACTCCGTTGGGGGGTTAGGCAAGATGGGCAGTTCAGGTTTTTCGCAAGGATGCGACGCAATATGAAACTCAGCTTTTGTTTGTTGGTGTTAGGCATGTGCATTCACTTGGCCGGGTGCGCATCCATGAAAGAATCCGATACAGCCAGAACCGGACTTGAACAACTTCTTATTAGCAATGCAGTGGATCAGTCCCTTGCCAAAGTTGACTTTCGACCAGTCTCGGGCGCTAAAGTCTTTCTGAAAACAGACCTTCTAGAATGCGTCGACAAGAACTATGTGATGCTGACCACCCGTTCCAAATTGCTTGCGAACCGCTGCACTCTTGTTGATAAAGCCGAAGACGCTGAGATTGTTATGGAGATTGCTTCTGGTGGAGTTGGGACAGACCGTACCGATCTGGTCGTGGGAACACCTGAAATTCCTTTAGGCCTGATGGGTAGCGTCCCCAAGGTGAATTTCTATGAACGGAAAAAGGCAATGGGTACCGCTAAACTCGCCATCATTGCAACCGATGCGAAATCCAAGCAACCCATAATCAACTCCGGGTTCTCTCTTGCCCGAAGCGATCACCAACACTGGTCGGTCATGGGGTCAGGCCCCGTGCTTTCGGGCAGCGTAGCGAACCAGCTCAAAGAGCACACGGGAACCAACGAATCGATGATGTATTTGCCTTCATCCTCGCCAAACGAATCCCAAATGGCAGCACGCACAAATAGCGAGAGTTTAAAACGATAGAACGTTAGAATCGATACCTCTTGGTACGCCAACAAAAAAGCCTGCATCGTTTGATGCAGGCTTTTTTCTTCTGAACTATTTCGATGAGTAGAGCGGCTTTACTGAATTCGACTCATGACCGGGCTATCATTATTGCTATTGTCCGCCGCAATAATCGCAGCCGCTGTCAGTCCACCGATCGCAGCAATACCACCAAGCCCCAGGCCGCTTCCGCCGCCAGCACCGCCACCACCAATGCTGCCTCCTCCATATCCGCCCATTCCAGGCGCCATACCGACTGGTGCCAGCAACTCAGGCTCTTCCGCGTACACGACTTCAGTTGGAGTTTCATTAACAACAGGGTCAGCTACTTCGATGTTGAGCGATGACGGTGTTTGCATCGATTGAGCAACGAAAATTTCTCGATTGGCCTTTGTGGATGCCACTGCTCTGTTTACCGCACTGAACCCAACAGCCGCAAAGCCTTGTTCGCCAGCAGCCACAAGACCGTAGCAATTAGGTGCAACTCCGGAAATCGCAAAGCTCCCATCAGCAGCAACACGGCCGCGACTGACTTCTTCGCCATCCTTCATCAAAAAGACGGTCATTTTGCTCATGTCAACTTTTGCAGATGCCTTACCAAGCCGACCAACCAACGTACCATTGTTGTCAAGCATAACCTGGTGAGACGCGGATACCTTTCGGTTCTTCCCCAACGGATCGGCTTTTGGCACTTCGTAGGACATTTGTTTCGGCGAAGACTGGCCTCGCATGATTTCCGATACTCGCTCCGATTCTGGCATCACTCGCACACTTAAAGTGTTTGGCAAATGCTTGCCTGCTACTCGGTCCAACACAACCAACGAAAACACAGCCACGGATGCACCACCCTCGGCCTTGAGGGTATACGAACCAGGAGTTACGTTTTCAAGCAAAAACTCCCCGATAACATCGGTATCATCTTCGACGATTGGCTTACCGTTTTGGCTAAGAGTGACTCGCATTTTTGTTAGCGGAACGCTGTCCAATCCGTGCAGTGCCACAACAGATCCCTTGATCGAATTCGATTCGTCAATTTGGACCCATTGATTAACAAACAAATCATTCGTTTGCACAGAGAAAGGGGCTGAGACAGATACAGACTCAGGTAGAATTCCAGTCGGAGATTGAGCAAAACCACAACTAACCGTTAGAGGAATCGCACAAAGTGAACGAACGAAGTTTTTTCTTACCGACGACAACATCGGATTTCTCCTCAGGAAGACGAATCTAAAGCATGGCTCGACCGAGCCGACTATGCACCATCTTAAATCGTCGGGCGCCCTTTACAAGTCAAATCGAGGGTATTTGCCACAATCGTTACAATTTAACAAAATCACAAAACAGCATTTTCGCCAGAGAAAGCCACTGACATTGCAAAACGCAAGCATTTTCAGCCAAAACTGAGTTCAACGCCATTTTTCGCTGAATTCAGGCAGGGGGTATTCGACAACTGTGAGAGGTTTTCGGCGCTCCTCACGAATGGCCCAAAGTCGTGCGTATCCCCTTGAAACGAGATCAGTTCTGAGCAAAACATAACCGGGATCCAGCCTATTTTTGGCAAAATCTGCAGCGACTTCGTTCTGCAAACAGAAACGAGGGTCTGAGATGAACTGAGAGAAAACGGGCGAACAATTCAGATGACACTCAGCTGATTGATGAAGCGTCTCTGGGTCGACTTCTCCAATAACGTAACTCAGGTACAGTTGACTGTCGGTGATGTGCTCGACTTCCTCACCACAGACTCGACACAAGTACCCCTGATCGCACCGAGCCATTTACAGCCCCAGAACGTCGAACATGGAATACTGCTTGGGCGGCTTACCGACCAAAAACTTGGCCGCCGCAATCGCACCACTTGCGTAACAGTCTCGGTTGGAGGCCGCAACCCGAAGCTCAATCGTCTCGCCTTCCATCCCAAAAATGATGGTATGCTGACCAGCATCATCGCCGACCCGAACAGCATGGTAGCCAATTTCCGCGTGGGGCCGTTTTCCGACCTGCCCAACTCGGCCATGGACATGATTGCTAATCCCCATTTCCTTGGCTGCGATTTGCCCAAACTTCAACGCGGTTCCGCTTGGGCTATCTTCCTTGTATCGGTGGTGCCGCTCGATGATTTCAACGTCAGCTCCTCCAGGCACATCCTTGAGTGCCCGAGCTGCCTGTTCGACCAGCTTCATCGTGAGATTAACGGCTACACTCATGTTTGGAGCATAGCAAACAGGAATCAGCTTGGCCGCGCTGCCGATCGCATCGATTTGCAATGACGATAGCCCGGTCGACGCGATAACGATTGGGATCATTTCGGAAACGCAATGCTCCAGCGCGCTCATGCATCCCTCGGGCGAAGAAAAATCGATTACCACGTCTAGGCCGTTTGGCCAATCGCTCGTTACTTCGAGACCGAGATTAGGCAGCCCGGCCATCACTCCCGCATCCTCTCCCAGATGTTTGGACGACGCTCGAACAATCGCTGCTCGAAGATGAACGCCAGGGTCGACGCTTCCTAAAGCGATGAGTCTTTTGCCGTTACGCCCCGAAGCACCGTGGATTGCTAATTGAATGGGAGAACTCATTTTCCGTTTTGATCGTTTCGTTTTTGATTTCAAATTCCAGGCGAGCCCCTGGTTTTAACCTTGGTCCACGATTCCTTGCAAGGCCTCTAATACGGCTGCATCGTGACCATCGACACTGACCTTTTTCCAAACCTTGAGTATTTTACCATCTGCCCCTATCAAATAAGTACTGCGTTGAACTCCCATGCTCTTTTTCCCATACATGTTTTTTTCTCGCCAGGCACCGTAGGCTTCGGCAACGCCGTGATCCGGATCCGCCAGCAACGGAAAATTAAGCGAAAACTTGTCTCGAAATTTTGCATGGGACGCTTCATCGTCTGGACTCACTCCAAGAACCACTGCCCCAAGTTCCTTTAGTTGTTTGCTTGCGTCTCGGAACGCGCACGCCTCTTTCGTGCAACCAGGCGTGTCATCCTTTGGGTAAAAGTAAAGCACGACAGGCTGTCCTTTAAAATCGCTCAACTTTGTTTTCTTTCCAGAATCCGAAACCATCGTAAACGCAGGAGCTTTGCTCCCAACTTCTAACCAATCGCTCATAGCTAATTCTCTCGTAAAAAAGGGAAATGGTTCTGCAAATCTCGGCGTTAGGCCGCATTTGGGCGATTGGCAGGTTCGAAACTGCCTGCCATCCAGGAAGTTATATCACAGTCGAATAGTGTCGTTAATCGTGCCAGTTCGTTTGTTGGGGGCGAGCAAACTCGATTCACTTCAATTGTCTTCGCGTCGCTTCCTGGGAACCCAAGGTTATCTGGCCTGATAGTAAGTACCCTTGTTCGCTTTAGCAATCTCCTTGAGTGTCTCAACTTCCTCCATCAACCCAACGCAATCGATTTTGGCGGATCGCAGGTTCGAGCGATTCGCTTGCGTGATAGTAAAAGCTGACGATGGCTCAAACTCGCCGTCAGAGAGCAATACAATTCGTTCTGGTCTCTGTTGAATTGCCGTCAACATGGCTGGCATTGGATTGGTTCCGCTACCTCCGGGCGCATTGTCCAGCCAATCATGTATGGCTTGCTTGTTTCGCCTGTTCGCGAGAACTAAACCTTGACCGACAGGAGCATTATAAAACCCCTGATCAAAGAGGATTACGGTAAACTTTTGTTCCGACTCCAGCAGATCAACGGCTCGCTTTAGCGTTGAAATCACTCGGGGTAATCGATCCGGTGTTTGCATGCTGCCACTCACGTCGATTACATAAATCGTTGACTTTGCTGGAGGCCCTGCGCCAACAAATGGATTTGCTCCTCCCAATCCGCCTATGCTATCCCCGCTCGCGCTGGACTGAATCGACCTACCTACGGATCGTTTTTGCTCGACAATCAAGAGTCTAGGTTCTTCCTCGTTTTCCATTGACTCCGCCCCATTTTCATCGTTTGACTCGGCAGCAGAAACCTGGCTTTCAGGGCTCGTAGAATCTACATTCGTTTCGCTCGGTTCGGCTTGTACTTTTGGCACAATGTCATCGCCAATTCCGGTTCCGCTTTCCGCAATGGCGGACGAGGGGTCAGTGGCTTCTGCGGCACCGGCACTGCCCAATCCCAGGCTAGCCACTACGGTTCCCGATTCTCCATTACCCAAACGCCCATCTTTGCCTCCAAAATTCGATAACGACGCAAGCCATGGCACCATGACCATCGCTAGTAGCAACCCAAAGAATACAGCAGCGGCAAGGAGCCAATAGACATTGGAGCTCTCCTCTGACCGAGAATAACTTTGGTTAACCGGAGGCGGCGTAATGGGTGGTGGCTTTTCCATCATTGGACTTTTCCGTCCCCTCCTCGCCCAATGGACAAATCCTCGACGTCATTTATGGGTAGCAATTGATAGTCATAACCAAGTCGAAGCAGGTTCTGCTTAACTGTACCGAATTGCTCGTACGAATCGGGCCAGACGGCACAAGAGAAAAAGGTGTTACTCGGTGGACTTGAAACGATTAGTAGCTCAAAATCGGTGACGTCAAGTGAATTGGACATGTCCCAGCCAGCATCGGGGCGAGGTTTGATTCGGGTTACACCGAGAAGGCTACTTTCGATGACATGAGCTTCGTGGTAACCGCTGCCGTTTGGGCTGGAAACCAAATATAGTTTGCCATACCTCATGAGAAACAATAAGTTGCCCTTGGATGTCGTGCGAACCTTGGGTAACTCTGTTTTTTGTTCGCGGGAATCTAGCGCGTCGTCAATAGCCTTCGCTTTGTCAGCTAACGAGGCTCTCGCCTCAACCAGTCTTTGATCGAGTTCCTTCAATTCCCTCTGACGCTTGCGAACCTGAGCGTCTATTTCGCTTAAGTGCTGAGTCAGTTCGATTTGCCGCTTTAGAGTTTGGTCTCGCTGCTTCTCAGCAAGTGCTAATTTTGCCTGCTGTTCGAGAATTTCAGTTTGGTCCTCTCCAACCATCGATTTTTCGAGGGACGCAATTGTTGCCGAGAGCTCACCGTGTTCGCTTTGTAGCTGTCCAAGGCGTGACTCCATTTGCGACGCATCAGCCTCGGAAATCGTTGGCTGCTCATCATTATCCGAAGCTTCCCCTCCCCGGAACTGTAACAGGACCGATATTAAGATAGACAAAAACATGATTCCACCGAACGCGTTGCAGATCGTGTCGAGGAAGAGATCAAGACTAGAAGACGGCGTTGTGGATCTTCGTCTGCCCATGTTCTAGCTCCCGACTTCGCTTCGAAGTTTGATTGAACGCTTTGCTGGGACAACGTCGAAACCGAAACTTGCGCCTTCAGCTTCGAGTTTAGACTGAACAGTATTAAAACTACTTGCGGCCCCCGGACGGACGAGCAAAAGGAAATGAAGCTTGCCCAGGTCCTGTGTCTCTAACCAAGCGTCGAACTTTGCTAATCGATCACTGCCAGAATAAACACGACGCAAATCACGAGCTAGTTCCAATACGGAAAACTGTTTTTCTTGAATGTCTGCAATAACAAGAGATCTTCCAGCCAGTCCAGCGTTGCGAAAGACTAGTGGTTCTTCGGTTGTAAGATTGCCTAGCTTGGTGTCTAGATATTGAATTCGGTCGAGTAGTTTCTTGAGCTCTTCGCTCTTGGACTCGGTCTCGACGGCTTGCTGCTTCAATTGATTTAGCTCACCTTCAGTGGACACTACCACTTTGCGAATCTGCTGGCTGACAGCCTCCGATCGATTGGCCTGATCCTGAACTTGCCGAATTCGCTTCTCGATGTCTGAACTTATTTCCTTTGCATTGAATCGCTGAACACCCACAACCTTTTTGCTGCTGCCCGCTAGCAACTCGGAGCGTTGCCGCATTTCCGTAAGTTCACTTTCAAGTGAATTTACCGAGGCACTCATTGTATCGGCAACTCTTTTTCCGCTTGATTGTCCCTCAACCTTTTTTGAAACCAGTTCGATCATCATGATGATCGTGATCAAAACGAAGATACCAACGACAGACGTAATGATGTCCTGAAACGCGAAAAAGGAAACGGCTGGACCTTTGGGACGGCGTCCCATGTTACACCTCTCGCGATTGTTCATAAGGCAGGATTTTGATCCTGCTAACGATCTGCTTCATGCAATAGTCGTTGCAATCGTCTAGAAAACGCTCTTCTGCCGTTTTCTGAGCGGTCATCCA
Organism: Planctomycetaceae bacterium; assembly: GCA_947463915.1. GTDB lineage: Bacteria > Planctomycetota > Planctomycetia > Pirellulales > Pirellulaceae > JBKCUI01. Next base: position 16,810 of record CANHVO010000035.1, on the reverse strand, counting down.
CAGCTGCAGCACGAGAGCGATAACGAGCGCTAGCAAAGTTGTCTCAAATGCTGTGCTAAGCCCTGAAGTCACCTCTTTCAAGGAACCGACGATTCCGCTGATGTCGCTCTGCGAGTCGAGCAAACTACTAAAACTTGCGATGGAAACGGAGAGCCCCAGCACTGTACCTATAAACCCCAGCACCGGGATCGCCCATAAGAATCCGTTGATCAATCCGAATGTAGTTTCGTGAGCAGATTCATCTCGTTCCCCCACAGACCGAAGAATTTCGTCGACATCAGAAACACGGCCGAGGTTTTTGAGATTCGAAATCGCCGTTAGAATACGGCTGTAAACGAGAAAACGCTCTGGGTCTTCGGCGTTAGCATATATTTGCGACACAACTTGATCCGCTGTCAGAGAACTTAAAACGAATTGATGATCTGAGGGGATTGAGGAGAAACCAAGTGCTCGACGTTGCAGACGCAACTTGCTGCTTTTTACGACCAAAATCACAGTACACCAAAAACCAAAAAAACGGCGGCATGTTGAGTTGGCCCCCGATCCAACAACATCATCGAAAAAAAGTTGGATGGCACTGCGGAGACAATCGCGTACAAGATAACAGTCAAGACAAGTGCTATAAGCCCCGACAACCATGCATTGCAGGAAGTACCGGTACTGGATGTGACACCCAATCGATACTCAATATCCATAGCGTAGTATCGGAGTGGGGATTTTTTGGTTTCGCTTTGGTTCATGCGTCGTTTTGGCCAATACCTAAATAGGAACACTTAATCCGAGGAGATAAATGATGGAGGTCAAGAGCGAAACGATGATTAGCCAAACCAAAACAACAACTGCAGTGAAATTCCAAAAGCGGACCAAAGTTTTCAGAGCTCGTTGAATATCCTCGGTTTCCGATCGATAGGCTAATACGGATAGTTTGTTTCCGAATTGAAGCAAAAACATACTTCCAGTAAACCAGGAAATTGCAGTTGCCACATGGACGATTGAAAACATCACTGCCATCACCTTGATTGGCCCGCTTCCATCGCGTGTCGCGACCATAAAAAAACTGGCAATGCTAAAAACTACCCAAGCAGTGCCGATGACTACCCCCGTAATAGCGAGGAACAAAACGGATGCTCGCATTCTCAAAAACGATACCGATAAGTCCTGGCTTGCTCCGGTCGCAACACTTGAACTCTCTGTCCTCGTTTGTGACTGAACTGAAGAAGCTCTACCCTGACTCGCTGAGCCAAACCACTCAGCGCGAATCAATTCGGCAGGTTGCCATTCCGACATGCCTGGACGCCAAATGAGTGTTTCTCGGTTTACCGCGCCCAGTGCAATCCAGTTTTTCATTCCTTTAAGGTCGACAGGACCGTGATTGCTGTTTTCAAAATGAGCATACCACTCCTCAGCGGGTGCCTGGGCCGCTGATGCTTCGTTTTGTTTCTCCTTTGTCGCTGCTTGACTAGCAGCAGCGCGCTCAACTGCGAACAGGTCCGGAAATTCCTGAGCTTGCTTCCACGCCACACCGTCCGGAGAAAGCTCATGCTGTTTCGTGATCTGCCCACGTTTAGCGAGGTCCATCGTTTTTTCGCGTGTCAATGGACCAAGGACTCGTCCCTTGAATCGGACGTAATATCGCTCGTTTGATACTGACATGGTGGATTCTTTCTGTGGTCAGTTGCTGTTCGTCTTGGATGTGCAAATCAAAAAAAGTGGACGTCCAGCAAGAGAAGTTTCGGACGAACCACTGAAGGAAAGTTTTTTGCCTGCGACGCGTCCAACTTGAACTACTCGGCCAGCATTTGCTGGCTGTACTGCGGGAACTATGCAAACCACATCTCCATCTGGAACGTCGTCGCGATTCAACCAAGCATCGAGCTTTCCTGTCGAGTCTCTCATCATCGCTCCAATCCATTCGAAGTTACTTCCGGCAAGCCGTTTTAGTGACTCGCTAAGCTTGAGTTTTTGGCTCTCCAGTTCTTTCAAGCATTCCTTAATGCAGGCAAGAACCTCGTTGTCCATATTCGCATTCATCTCCGAGCTGTTAAACCAAAATGCACGCTTGTCTGCTCGGTCGCGGAGTTTCTCCTCTAGAGCTGAAAAGGCAACTTTCATAGCGATGCTTCCTTCGCCGCCAGCCTTTACCAATCTTGTTAATAGTATTTCTTTGATCTGTGAATCTAGCTCTTTACCTTGTACGACATCCTTTATCGCCGCGATGATTCCACTTTCCCAGTCATCCACAACACTTTGTTTGTTTGATTCCATTCGACGTATCATTTTACGAATGGTCGAACGTGGCTCTTCAAGAATTGAGATTTTTCCAGTAAAAGTAACATTCGTGGTTGCCCCTAAATTATCGCTAATCACCGGTAGGACAATCTTTGGTTTAGTACCCAGCTTTTTGATGGCCGCGTCGTTTTCTGCTCGAGCGTCCCAAGTCATGAAGCGGCGTGATCCAACACGCGCGTCAGAGCCCGCCATTTCGGAAATTGTGACCAAATCTGCGATGACCGCATTTTCGAAATCTTCCAATAGAGAGGTTAATTCTGTTGATCTTTGATCTGCAATTGCCAAATGGTCGCTAAGAAATTTGAAGCCTATCGATGTATTTGGGATCTCCAGCAGTGCACTTACCAAAGACGTTTTTGCGTCCACGAGGCTCTTTAGCTCGGTTTGCGAAAGCCCTCCTTCAAGTGATTCTCCCAGACTTTTGCACCAAACATTCCAATCGTCCGCGCGCTTCCAAAGTTCAGCTTCTTGCAGAGCATCGGAATATTCGGTAGCGACTGGATCACCGGGAAGCTTCTCCGCAAATCGCTTCATTTCATTTTGGAATTGCTCAAGCGACTTCGCCTCACGAATTCCCTTGGTTGCTTGCTGGCGGATTTCCATATCGCGACGCTGTTTTCGAATCGAATCTCGGAGGCTCGTTGTTCTCTCCGAAGCCACTTCAAGGAGCTTGGATGCACGGCTCGAACCGCGTGGAAACTCGGCCGTGATCTTATTTAGATCGGTCATTATGTTTTGCAATTCAGATTCCGACACATCTGCTATTTGCGATTTCTGAATTTCGGCTAACCGTTCCTCGATCGTGCTTACACGCGTGCGAACAATCTCAAATTGGTTGGTAGTGATTTCTTGTTCATGACGTTCCCATGCTCTACGAACGATTTGGATTTGCGCCTTCTCGTCTGGCGTCTTCGCTTGTTTTTCCGCGCTGATCAAGTTCCCTAAATCGATTTTGGCTGGATCGTCGTTTTGAGCGGCAGCGATTGCGGCCGCTGCGCGTTCAGCTCGGCTTGATTCAGCTTGTTGCGCGGACTTAAGCTTTCCAAATAAGGCAGCAAGTTCCGGTGAATTCGCGATTTGAGGAGCTTGAGTGTTTAGCTTTTTTGCAATCGAGTCTGCCTCGTCAAGTTCATCTGCATCGATCAACGCTGTTAATCGGGCTGAAGAATCGTCGACAGCTTTGCGGTAAGTGCGATTCCACTGCCACATGCCAAGGGCAGTCATAAGAGTTATCGCGCTAACAGCGATAGCTGCGATACTCAATTGCAATCTTCGTTTGCTCGCTTGCTGTAACTCGTTGACGCGTGAGTGATACCTTTGCTCCAAGATCGGATCGATTCCCATCTGGAGCGATGTGACCTCGTAGTGCGAACGTTGAACATCTGCTAACGTCGACTTACGCTGAAGAACCACTTCAAGGTTCGCAGTGGCTTTTTCATGGCGAGCGATACGCGCTCTATCTTCTTCGCATTCCCTGAGCCATTCGATGGCGGGCTCGACTGACTGCACCAACTCGCTATCAGGAGGGCTTTCCATGCCTCTTACTACTTCATTCCAGGCTTTGAAACGCGAGGATGCCGCCGACTCATTGCCCTCCGAGTACGCCGAGTGCAATTGATCCGCAATTGCTCGCAATTGAACAGTCTGTTCCTCGTGCCGAAATATTCGTGCGGCCTTTGAAGCTCGCTTGCATAGTTCCTGAGGCGGCGCGACAGCCCACTTGGATTCGTTCAATTCCTCGCAAATGCTCTGCACTGCGACTAACAACTTCGCATCAACAGCAGCTTTGAGTTCGCTCGGAATTTGCTTGAGACGGATCGTTTCCCATTGTTCTTGGTCTTCACGCCAAACAATATTAGCAGGGTCAACTTGGCCCAATCGACGCAAAACCTTGAGTCTCCAAGCCAAAGGAGCTTTTGCGATCGCCAATCGCCGATGTTGACGCAACAATTCCTCAAGAGGTTGCTCTTCAACGATGGCTTCTTGCAACTCTTGAGCGGCATCGCGGTTCAAAAGAGTAGGTACAGCGATTCCATAGAATTGGAGGATGGAAAGCCAATCATCGAATTCCGAGAAATCAAGACTTGCGGACCAATCGAGCAAGTTGGGCTTCATAAATGCACGCTGAATGGCCTCGCTTCTCAGACCTTTGCGCAGCAGTTGTGTGCACTCAGCCAATCGAGTATTCACTTGCTCTGTCTCGCGACCGTATTCAACTGCAAGTGGCGACAAGGCTTCAATTGTCAACCCATCGGGTTGTTCGAGTTGTTTACGGATCTTGTCGGAAATTGTCATTTTGACTTTATGACTTTCGGCGTTTCTTGAATTTTAGGCTCGTCGTCAACATTAAGTTGAGGACCTAGGTTCGATTGAAGCTTGCTTGGCTTATAAGATTTAAAGAGTATTTGGGTTCGAACCCGAAATACGTCATTAATTGTTGGTGCAGCGGTCGATTTCCTTGGCGACATTCCTCCGTTTACCGCTTTTTGAACACTTTGCCAAATTTTTATCTTTTCCTTGCTTTCAAATTCTGTCTCGAAATCCATGTAGGTGTCCATAATTGCTCGAAGGTCTCGAATTGATGACACCACTGAATTAAAACGGGAATTGACACTATCGTGGATCGGCTGTGGTGATGCCTGCCCTGAATTCTGTTGAGCTGTATTCTGTTGAACTATATTTGATTGCACCGGAGCCCAGATCCTGCCAAATCCAATAATTTCGAATTCGGCTTCCTTCGTTGAGAAGGTTCCCGATCGGGTCTTGGGAAACACATGCGAAAATCGAGTTTCGAGGTGCTTCAATGCCTTCCCTTTATGCTCAAGTTTAGTTTCTAGGTCTTTAGCTAATTTGTCAGCATTTGAATCACCTTTCTTTACGGCTGATTGAAGGTCAATATCATCCTTCTCTATTTCCTGCACAAGATTTTTTAGAGCGATAGCCTGTTTAATCCAATCATCAACACCATCAATTGTTTGAAAAAACTTTTCATCCGGTGAAGCTTCCATTCCATCAACAAAACTCTTGAATGCACTCGCTACCTTCGATTGAGTAATCAGCGATTTAACGGAGGGAAGTGATTCCTTCAATTTCTTGACATTTTCTTGAACTGTTCTCGATTTATGACAAGCTCTGCTCAGCCATTCATTACTTCTAAAATCTTGTCCAACGAACGTCGATCGGAAAATACTCGCCGGAATTTTCAGTACCTTTTCATTTCCCTGGTTTTCTTCATCGAGTTTGATTTGGAGCCTCAAATTTTTTCCTTCTAAATAGGAGTCGTTTTTTCCCCAAACAAAGGGGTGATGGTACTTCGGTAGCAAGTTTGGTAGGCCCGGGAAAGAAACCTCGATTTCCATTTCTGCTTCTAGGCCAAAGAAAATCGATGCGAAGTCGATGGTAGCTATGCCTAGTGGTTGAACAAAAAATGACTCGCTAGGAACCGTCGTTACCTTCGAATCAGGGATGGTTGTATTGTAAGCCAATTCACACTGCACCTCCAAAAACCTCGAATCGACCACTACATCCTGCTTTTCTTCGAATGTCGTCCACTGGCCGTCGGCGCTTTTGCCCTTCCAATGGAAAGTTCTTTTGAGCGGAGTACTTTCGTCCTCGTCTTTGCTGTCTGCACGTACCTCTGCTCGAAGTTTCGCACCCTCAAAAACTGTCCGATTAGGCTTGCGATTCGCATCATCGACAATAGATAGAACAAGGTTCGGTTCGTCGAGGTTTTTGACATCAATCGAAAATCGCTCGCTATTGCCGTTTTTAAGTGTTAGTTGCCCAATTAACTTGGGTGTTAGTTCGAAATTATAACCATCTATTTTCTCCTTCAGAGAGATTGACCCGCCATGAAAATCAAAGAACTGCGAACCGACTTCATCAAGAGTGACGTCGGAAAGATCTGCATTTGAGACGATAACTTTTGCAACGAACGTCCCCGCATTTACCGCTGAGTTTTCGTCAATGATTGCTATTTGCTTTTCCACGAGCTGAATTGAGGGGGGGCCAGCGATAGAGGTATCGGTGCGCTGTGCACCTTGGGTTGAATCGCCATCAGGAGCTTTAGTCGCTGTTCGGCCTGATTCACGCAAATCGGGATTTTTTGTCGCTGCTTCCGGAGCTTTCGGTTGTTCGTTCTCGATAATTTCAGCGATTGGGCTTCTTGTTGCCACGAAAAAGAGCGTGCCAGTACCAATAAATGAGACCAAGAGCAAAACAACGGCAGCTATCCCCAAAACTCTCCAAAGTTGTGTGTGTTCACTTCGTGACTTCGAAACGCCGTCGATGCTTTTCAGTGGGCGCTGTTTCGGAATCGACAATGGAATTGGGATCTTGCTTCGGGAATCGACTTGAAGTCGATTGGCACCATCAACTGAAGTATCAGTCAGGAGTGTACGTGAATCACCGCTGACATCCTCGGCTTCTTCAGTTGAGGGCGATACTTCAGAAAAAGATGGCATTAGAATTTTTCCGGCGCCAATGGTTGTTCCATCTCTCGCGGCCTCCACCGCATCACCATCCGTTGCAACTCCCAAGTGCTTTGTCAAATCGAGAACCGTCCCTCTTGCGATCGACATGCGTGCTTCGTCGCTTCCAGCGATGACGCATCGAACTCGGCACTCGACATCGGGGGGGAGGTTAGTGCAGTAAGTACTAAACGTTGCTTGCCAGCGTTTTGTTTCAGGCAGAATTGCGATTGCTTCTTGCATTAGCGATAGAAGAAACTCCGATTGCGACTCGGAGAAAACGATCCAAACCGGTTTGCCTGTGGGCTGTAACCAAGCGTTAGCAACAACACCGGCCCAGCCAGCATCACCTGTAATTCGCTGCCACTCGTTACATGGCGCAGGTTTCAGTGAAATGGAGGGAACGATTGGTCCTGATTGCAGAGTCTTACACTCTCCATCCCAACTGGACCGCATTATTCCTGTTTCTAAAAGAACCGACGCAGGTCCACACGGTGGTACCGGTCCGTCGAACACAACATGGTGGGCGATCTTATTCGTTCGTTGGCTGTAGTCCACTCCGTACGCGCTTACCCTAGACAAGATAGATAGCGTTTTTCCACCTACAGCAAGGCGAATATGCGAGTGACAGATTGGATTGTCGTCGGCTCTCGGATCGCCAGGCTGATACAAATGGCGATAGCCACTTAGAGCTTCGAGACGTTGAGCCAAGTTGATTGGTAAACCAGCGGTGCTAACGACCGTGCAAAATCCACGACTGCCCTGTTTGAGTCCCTGGGCTGCTGAGGTGTAAAGCAGTTCGATCGTCATCTTGAACGCTCCGTCGTTGCTGACTTCTTGACTAACTGAACACCAACAATGGCTTTTTCGGTGAATAGCGAATTACCGTCACCAACAGATGGATCGCCAACTACAGCCAAATGCTTTACGTCGAACATAACGTTACTTGAATTTTGGAATCTGCCGAATCCTACAAACCGGACTTTGAATCGCACTCGCAAATAGTCTCCCGGTTTGATCATCGAACTCAATTTTAAGATGTCGGCGTTTTCCACCTCTATTGAGTTTGTTTGGTGGGTTAACAGCAAATCTGCGTTCAATTCATTCCGAAGCTGTTTGAATTCCACGGGGTCAGCAACTTCGAATCTTAGGGATCTACCACCGCCTGAAACATCTTTAATAGGATAAGTAAAGTAGTAATCCGGTTGATTGTCGACGTACTTTGTCATCAAGTCTTTGGCGACGCGTTTCGATTGCTCACGTTCTAGTGTCGTATCCCCAGCAGGCTTGGCTGATCGATATTTGTCTACTGCCATGATCAGGCTCACGAGGCCCTTGATTGTCAATTCCTCGAGTTTCTTTTCAGCGCTTTTTGCCTCTTTTCCGGCGGTCCGATTGTCCTTTGATTCCTTCGAAGAAGGCTTTAACTGTTTGTTAACACTGGCGTCTTCTGATTCGTCCGGCGTCGAATTCACTGGTGGCTCGGTTTTGTCGCGATGCGATTCTTGAAATCTCCTCTCGCTCTCTAAAGCCACCGTAGGCAACTCGCGGCCTTTGGCTTTGTAGGCTTTATTCCATTCAACTACTGCTGTTTTTCGAGATTGGATGTACTCAGCGCTCGCCGGGTGCTCTGGCAATGTTGGTGGTAATTTTCCGTCCGTTGTCTCGAGCAATTCTTTTGCGACTTCAAGAAGCTTCGCATTTGCTGGATCGGAAGGGCTCTTTGAATGTGTCTCGATCAATTCAAGGCATAGTCTTTGAAGCGAAGCTTGGCAGGCGAGACGAAACTCGAGATCGGCACGCAATTGCCATTCAGGACGGGCTAGACCTTGTTTTGAGTCCTGAGCGACGGCAGACGACTGCGGCACGACAAAGACAAGCAAAGAGAGAAGCCACATCAAGCAACTTGACGGCACGAGTTTGCAGCATGCTAATTCAAAGCCATAGACCCGAAGCCTGGGCAAGCAGTTTTTCCTTCGATGCGTCCCCGGTTGAATCTCCAACACCCGACCCTTTGCAGCAACCATCATTTGCCACTCGACTTCTTGACCGTGTTGCCCGTCATGCCAATCAACCCCGATCCCCATCGACTCAGTGCATAAAGCATGGGGACATCAACCCAGTACGGATTTAGGTCACGGGGGCGAATCCCAAAGGAACCCGTCGCAGGATCGACTTCAGGCGAGTGCCCCGTCGCACTAACCGGAAGGAAACTAACGTGACTCGCAAAGCCTTCTGCTGCGGCTACGATTTCCGGCGTGTATTTACGTAACATTTCTCCAACCTGATTCGAGACATTTTCAATTCGCTGACCATCGAGAGCTTTGATCGGAGAGTTAGGAATCGATACAAAGGGCGTCTCACTGGAGATCTCGGGCAAGAGCGATTTCCAGCTATCCCATTTTGTGACGACGATGATCATCGGTCGTTGGTGCAACTGATCTTCTCGCAGACCTGCATAGCGTCGAACACGCTGAATCGCTTCTAGCAGAATCGTGTCCTGTCGGACGCTGTTCTCGCGAGAAAGTCGCTCGGTCCGAGAGTTCATTTGAGGGTCTTGCGATTTACCTTCGCAAGCACGCCGAAAACGAGCGTCTTGTGTGGGATCGAACAGAAAGAACAGACACCGCGACAAGGCCAAATGGCGAGTGACAGGGCTTGATGCGGTGTCTTGACCAGGCAAGAAACTTTCCCCCGCATTGTCGTACATGCACATAACTCGAGAGATCTCATTGCTGCGTGCATGGTTGGGGTGATTAGCCATCGGCTGGAGATTGAACAAAAACGGTCTTGGGTATTGGACCGTATGCGACCCCATGCTCACCGAATCGTAGAGATCCCCCTGGACCTGTGTCTTGGCAATAGCGACCAACGAATCGGGATTCGGATTGAGGAACTGTTGTTCTTCGTATTCATGGAGTCGTGCATTGGCGATAGGGTCCGTATCCGTCATAGCGATTTTGAACTCGGTCGGAAGTATTTGCCGCAAACGCCAGGTCATGGACGCTAGAAAGTAACTTTTTCCGCTCGCTGGAGCACCAAGAATGGAAAAGAAGACAGGGGCAATTTGGTAGAGTGGCCGAGCCACCTCGAGATGGCAGGCAGGACAAGCTAATCGAGTTGTGCGTTGCCCTTCAGGATCAATTGCATCGCCGTCTGCCGTAAAACGCGAAGGCAAAAAGCGAATCGCATGATCAGGCCCAAGTCGGGTATCACCAATCAAGTCGGGATGCTCAGCCAACCACAAGGATTCTTCGGGTGCAAATTCATTCCAGCAATGAGGGCATGTGATGCGGGAACGAATCGTTAAGCGGTTTTGAGCGAGCGACATTGGAACTTCTTCGAGTGTGGCATGGGAGACTAGAGTGTAGCGGGCCAGATCTCGAACACAATCGAATAGGGACAGTGCGAGGAAGCCCCACTATCACCGTAAAAGCAAAATGCGAATACGAATCCCCCTACCCCATATATCGCAAACGGATCACAAAGTCTGACATTTTTGACAAATATTCATTGGGAAATTTTTTGACGATTTTCGTTTGAAGAGCACGGACTAAATTCAATTTTGCGTATTCCTGCTTCACACGATTGCGTTACACTCAGATCCGCTGCACGCCCAGAACGACCATGCAGCTACCGCAGAATCACTTCCCATTCGGTGACAAGTTGCCGACATCGGACAGCAGGACAAATCACGCCAACGACAAAGACAAAGTCATGACAACGCCCAAAGCTAATTTTGGACCGTGGATGTTCGCCTCGGCTTTTCTCGTTTTGCTTACTTTGCAATCGTCTCGTGCTGTTTCGCAGCATCCCAGGGAATGGCAATCTAGCACCGGAACTACCGTTGTGGCGCAGTTAGTTAGCCAGGCAGCCGAAAAAGTGCAATTGATCGATCCAAATGGCAAGGCGTATTCGCTTACGCAAGAAAAACTCAGTGACCTGGATCGACGCTACTTGAAGTTGCAAGAATTCATTAACTCCGACATTCGCCAATTCGAGGCAGTGGCAAAACAGTTCGACACAATCAAGACGACTCCACAGGCAACAATAGAAGCGTTGACCAAACTCGCGAAGGACTATCCCGTTTCTCCCTACGCATCCCTTTGGGCGGGGGTAGCGACCGCTGTCGCACTCAATGATACGGATCGAGCAACGATCCATTTCCGGGATGCGAGTCGACGAATTAAAGACCAACAAAAAACAGACCCAAGTAGGCATCGACGGACGTCAATCTCCTTTCACATCAATCTTGCAATCTGTTTTATGAAAAAGAAGGACGCTGAATCCGCATGCGAAGAATTCGTTCTCGCATTCGAGTTGGCAAAGGAGCCACCAAGCGTATTGCGTCACAACGGAAACCAGTTAGTGGAACTTACGCGTGAAGGTTTAGGCCTTAAAGTCCCGCCAGCCCTAAGGAACAAGCTTGTGGTAGCGCTTGCAAAAGCAGCGGCGCAACCCTCGAAAGCTGAACTACAAGCGGGATGGTTTTACAGCCTGGATTTGGAACCTGCAGAAAGCTTGGGAGCAGAACTATCTCTTATCGGAAGTGAGCCGCCAGGAATTGAACTTGAACTCATTGCCACAGGAACTGGAGTTGTATGTGCAACAGACCATATCCTAACGGTCGCGAAGACGGTCACACACCCGTACTACAAACCACATGTGCTTACTGCCGCAGTTCCAAATGCAGAAGGCGGTTGGACTCTAATGCCTGTCAACAATTGCGTGATGGGTGACGGAAAAAGCGATCTGTCTCTTTTGAGAGTCGACAATTTGCCGCTGAAGCCGGTTACATTCCATGAACCAAACGACAAAGCCAGTGGTGATGTAAGCATCCTCGGATTCGAACGAGGGGCCGACATATTGAAGACTGGAATGAAGAGTGAGAATGGATCGATCAAGAAATCCGAGGTGCAATCGCCCGTTTTTCAAACGACAGCCACAGTTGATGCTGGAAACCGAGGCGGGGCCTGTGTTGATTCAAGTTGGCGGGTTGTTGGTATCAATTGGCAGCGATCCTCCGACAAGGGGGCACGTGGCGAATGTTATTCAATGAGCGGAATTCGCGATTGGATGCACTCAAACGCTCCAACGACTATCTTGAACACAGCTCTAGCAGACAGCCCAAAGGAACAACGTGAGAACCTTCGAAAGTCCGTCGTTCCCATTTTGGCTTGGCATAAAAATCAGAACCAGCAGAACTTGCAGTTTGGCGTTTTGAGAGACGAATGGTGTATTGCTTGCCGAGGTAAATCAATTGTTCCGTGTCGGACTTGCAGCGGTACTGGAGCGATCCAAACCGGCACAACGAAGGTTCAATCCGCCTTTAATCCAATCAACGGAACCGCCAATTACGTTGATGTACCAACCAAAAAAACTTGCGATACCTGCGATGGCAGAGGTAAGGTTAGATGTACCTTTTGCGAAAAAGGCAAGCTGCCAGGTGGAACGGGCTCAGCCAAAAAGTAATCTCCGCGTTCACCGTCAAGCGACTGAAGCCGTTCGTTGAAAGGTCGTATCAATACGGTTGCTGCAATGCATCGCAAAGAAATTTCATCAGCGGCTTGGAGTCATCAAACGCCGCCATCAAATTCTCACAGATATCGGGCTGAAGAAACTCTTTTTCACTTAGTCGGGAAACTCCAGCGAAACTCTTCCGACGAAGGTCTTCAATGGCGGGATGCTTTGGATCGATGCCTCGTGGAGCTGTCTTGAGCGAATCGCCATCCAACTTGAATCTCGCGACGAATTTCTTATTGTTGCGAACTCTATTCCATCCGCTCTGGTCATCCATGATCGATTGACGAATCGCGGCAAGTGGTTCGGCTGACGGCATCCAAATTCCCGCCGCAATGAAACACGCATCCGGCTCCAAATGAACGTACAACCCAGGTGCGTGAACATCACCGCCAATGGAATGCCGAAAGTGAATCCCAACATTGGTCTTGTAAGGTGTCTTGTCCTTTGAGAAACGCGTGTCCCGATAGATCCGCATGATCGATCCGCCAACCCGTTTCGGCTCCGCTAAGAGATAACGAGAATGCTTGGCAAGTCGAGGCTGCATTTGCCGGACGAAGTCCATCGCTGCAAACAGCACATCCTGTTCGTATCGAGATTTGTTTTCTGCGAACCACTCCCGCTCATTGTTGTTCTTGAGCTCTCTCAGGAAAACGAACAGCTTGGACGAAAACGGGGAACTCAAAACGGAGCCTGCGGCTTTCTTCATTCGTTGTTAGTGCTTCGAAAGAGACGAATAAACAAATCGACAATGGGGGACATTGCAATTGCCATAAACCCAAGAATGAACGGAGGGTAGGCGTCCAACCACTGTTTTTCTGGCAAAATGACTACTGCCCCTAAGAGCCCCAAAGCCGCAATCAAAAACATCTCAAACCGATAAGGTCTCTGCCAAACGGAATACCAAAGGAGCAGAGTCCAAAAAGCCAACAGCAGTCCAACTGTGGACATCGCGATCCAACCAAACAACCCCAACAAACAAGCCAATACCCAATAATATGGCCTGATTTGGGAAAGTCGATTGACGGAGCGACGGAACGTTCGGGTTATCGGGTTTGTCATAAGAAACTTGACACGCTATAGCCAAGGCTTGGTGATGTAAAGAATAGCTCCCAACGAAAGGCTACAAACGCTCCCAGCCAAAAACACTCGCATCCAAACGCCATAGATTCGACCAAATACGAGATCGACAGCCCAAACAATCGTTGGGAGAAAAAGCACCATGCCTGTCAGCCACAAAGGGAGACTGTGCGACTGGAAAAAAAATGGGCTTAGAACCGAACAAACTACCGCCATGATTCCCAGCGGAAGTACCACAATGGACAGAGGCCAAACATAATGCAATTTCGTCGTCGAACGGGAAAAAAAACCTACGATCGCTGCCCCAAGAGCAACACCCATCCCGACGACACACCACCGCCCCAGACTTGCGTACGACTGCGCTATAATCGCCGCGAGACATCCGAACTGCCCCAACATCACGAGCGAAACCCAACGAAAGCCACCGGAAGTCGCAATCGAATTCAGTGACGATACGTTCAATATGGCCGCAGCACACCCCGCCGCCATCCACGGAAGCACCAGGCTTTGGTGATCTTCCCAAACTTCCTTTTGGTTAAGTGAGTAGTACAGTGTACCCACCGCAATCGAAGCAGTAAAAGTCCCTGCTATGCCCGCAAATTGAACCGGAGTTGAAACAATCCAGCGCAACAGTCCCATTGCAAGCATGCAGCCAGGAACCATCCAAGCGATCCGCTCCCATTGCCTAGAGGGTTTCCATGTCAGCCACTCCGTTGGCTCATTGATAATGCCTCGTTGCCATAGATCCGAAACGACTATTCCGATCGCGCATACGGCAACTCCAAACAATGTTTGGAAACCTATGCCACGAACCGGCTCGTCCTCGAAACAGTCCTCGCCTTGATCAGTGCCCGCAAGAATCCAACAGCCGACCAACGCGCAAACGCCGGGCAGCAGAAATTGTTGCAATGCGATTTCCTGTTCCAGACTCATATCCGCGGCTCAATGAAAACTTGAGTCATTTTTTCGTACGCGTTCTTGTCCAATGGTATATCCGTTTCCGCCAAAAAGAGAGAACCCGCCTCTGGCGAATCTGCTCTTCGCTCGACCGGCATATGCTCCACTGCTGTCGTGATGACCAACCAAACTCGCCCCTGCCAAGCTATCAGCTGCGGGCAAGTTGCTTGCGGACTTCCCATGGTGTGCCATTCCGTTTCCAGTTCGCCAGTAGCGATCGAGTATTGAACGGTACGTCCAAACGGAGCTGCATTGGGATTGTAAAGCGATACGATGATGCTCTTGCCATCAATCGTCATCGTCATCCCATCCGGAACTCCAGGATCGTTCGCAAGATCAACAACCGTACGCTCAGACTCAATTTGTCCAAGCTCCGTATTGATCCGATAGACCACGATTTTCCTAGTTGGCGAATCGATATCGAGCAAATCGATATGCGAATCACCAACGTTCAGCACGCACTTGCCGTTACTGCAAATCTGATCCGCTCTCAATCGGAAGAGCTTCGAATCACGCCCTCGCCAAAAATAAAGGCCGGCTTTCTTGGTTCGAAACTCAAGGTCTTTCGTGCCAAAAATCAGATTACCGTCCCATGTGACCCCATCGTTCACGATGGTGCCTTCGCAGTCACTATCAATGTTCTCAACGAAGGGAGTGTAGGATTGCTGTGCCACCGAAAAGATACCAATAGTTCGCTCGCAACCAACGACAAAATTCCCTTTGTTCGTTGGAAACGCAAAGCCTGGGCGGCCGGGAAGCGGATGCGAAACGTTGATCTTCGTCGCCAAATCGAATTCGTTGACCGATCCGACTTTGGCATCAGGACCATGTTGAATCGCTACCCACGAAAACTTGCCGTTCCCCAATGGATATGGCCCTTCGGGCAAAAACCGAAGGGCGATTGAGGACGGTGAGTACAATACTTGAGTCGGTTTCAATTCCATTAAGCCTTCTCAAACGCGGAATCGAATGCACGACCGCTAGGTGCGAAGTCGATGTTCTTGACGAAGCTGGCTGCTTCCTTGGCGCCGAATTCGCGATCCATTCCGCTGTCTTCCCATTCAACACTTAGCGGACCGGCATAACCGATATCATTCAGAGCACGAATGATCTCTTCGAAATTGACGCTGCCTCTACCTGGGCTGCGGAAGTCCCACCCACGGCGTGGATCACCGAAATTAAGGTGGCTGGACAGAATTCCAGAGCGTCCATTCAGTTTGGTAGTCGCATCCTTGATGTGAACGTGGAATATGCGATCTGGGAATGCCCGCAGGAACTCAACCGGGTCAATGCCTTGCCAAATCAAGTGGCTTGGATCGAAATTAAATCCAAACTCAGGGCGATTATCGAGCGCCTTGAGGGCCATCTGAGCCGTGTAGATATCGAACGCGATTTCGGTTGGGTGCACTTCGAGGGCGAAACGAACGCCGTTCTTGCCGAACTCATCCAAAATAGGATTCCAACGTTTCGCCAACAAGGCAAATCCGTCGTCGATCATCGATTGCGGAACAGGCGGAAACGAATAATTTAGGTGCCAAATGCTGGAGCCCGTAAATCCATTAACAACGCCGACGCCAAACTTTTTGGCCGCTTTCGCCGTTGCCTTCATTTCCTCAATGGCCCGCTCATTGACGCCCGCGGGATTTCCATCTCCCCAGACATAGCCAGGTAGAATCGCTTTGTGGCGAGAATCAATCGTATCTAAAACAGCTTGACCGACCAAGTGTGCGCTGATGGCATGGCACTGCAGCCCCATATCATTCAAGGTCGCTCGTTTGTTGGCACAATAATCAGGTTCCGAGTTCGCCTTTTGAACTTCAAAATGATCTCCCCAGCAAGCCAATTCGATTCCATCGTAGCCGAAATCTTTGGTAAGCTGAGTCATCTTGGAAAAGGGTAAATCGGCCCACTGGCCGGTGAACAACGTGACAGGTCTGGCCATGCTGGAATTGTCTCCTAATGTAAGAGTCGGTGGAAAGGAATTTCGGAAGCTTAGAATAACATGATCTTCGACCCAATCACAGGCAGGCGTCCAGAATGCTGAAAGACATTGTAATTCAACATTCCTTCGGCGATCAGGATCTTGATCGCATCCGAAGCCTACGGTACGAAATCCTTCGCAAACCCCTAGGAATGCCCGCTACGGGGGCCATTTTCCCTGGTGATGAAGACCAAACCACGCTTCACATCCTCGCGTCCACCAAGTCCGATTTGATCGGTTGCGCAACCTTGATGATCGGTGACTCCACCGCAATCCAGTTGCGAGGAATGGCGGTTGCCAACGATTGGCAGCGAAAAGGAGTCGGTCAATTGATCGTGTCGAACGCGAAATCCATCGCGAAAGAAAAATCAAAATCGCTTTGGTGCAACGCACGATTTCCTGCAATCGGATTCTACGAACGACTAGGCTGGAAACAGACCGGCGACTTTTTTGAAATTCCAGTAATTGGGCCTCATATCGTCATGAAATGGCCGGGAATCGAAGAAAACACGTT
>CANHVO010000034.1 GCA_947463915.1 Planctomycetaceae bacterium | reverse complement strand
GCAGATTGACCACGCCGATCCAAAACTGCTCGATCAGCGCATTGCGGCGATAGGTCGCGATGTTGATACGCTCGATAAATGGCTTAATAGATAGTCTTGAATTTTCGCTTTCGAAATGTCTACGGGCTGGGGATTCTCAAAAGACGAATGGTTGTTTGTTGTCTATTTGGTGCAGAGTATGCTGTAAGTGCTGGGCGTGGCGATAGGCTATACTGGGCGTTTTAAAGTGCCGATTGCGATCCAATTCCTAGCTCTATGTTATCCAACCCAGACAATCCGTCGGACTCCGACGCCACCACAGACCTCAATGATCGGCGTCAATCGGAAAGGCTCGATCCGAGTGTTGCTGACGATCCTTTGGCGATGTCTTTTGAGGAGTCTTCTCTTGGACCAAGTTTGATCGGTCGGTACCGAATTTTGAAAGAGCTCGGTCATGGTGCTTTCGGCCGAGTCTATCAAGCACTCGATGAGACACTGAATCGCCACGTCGCAATAAAACTCTTGACCAAGTTCGATGATGTGAATCAGCTGGAAGGTTGGTTGAGCGAAGCTCGAGTTCTCGCAGGGCTCGATCACCCGTCGATCGTACCCATCTTCGATGTTGGCCGAACCGATTTGGGGCAGCCCTACATTGTCTCGAAGCTCATCGAGGGCGGCAGCTTATCGGCGCGACGAGGGGATAAGGAATGGACGCTGAAAGATTCCGTCCGAGTGGTTCTCCAGCTTTCCAAAGCCCTTGAGTATCTGCATAGCCGAGGCGTCGTCCACCGGGACATTAAGCCCGGGAACATTCTCACCACAACGGAAGGGAATGCTGTTCTGGCCGACTTTGGACTTGCAATGGCCGAAGAAAGTTATGGCAAGGGCTCTCGATTTGTTGGCACGCCTGCGTACATGAGTCCGGAGCAAGCAAGGCTCGAGGGACACCGCGTCGATGGAAGAAGCGATATTTACAGTCTCGGTGTCGTTTTTTACGAGCTGATTTCCGGCACTCGCCCTTTCGCGGCGAAGGATCGTGAAGAACTGCTGGACTGTATTCGAAGCGTCGAAGTACGTCCGTTACGACAGCTTCGTCCAGAGGTCCCTCGCGAACTCGAACGCATTTGTTTGAAGATGCTCTCGAAGAAGGTTTCGGATCGATATACAACTGCGGGTGACCTGAGTGAAGAACTCATGGATTGGGATTCTTCTTCAACGCAATTGCAGTCCAAGGAATCTATTGCAGTCGAGCCCGCATCGACCTACGTTTCAAGCGATACGGTTCAGCCTACCGAGCAACAGAGTAACGCACGCACTTTGGATATAGAAACGGTTGCGGTCGTGCCGCATGGCTTAAGGCCGTTCGATACAAACGACGCAGATTTCTTTCGCTATCTCCTTCCGGGTGCACGCAACCGCGACGGCGTTCCAGAATCCATTACGTTTTGGGTGAATCGAATCGTCAGTCGCAACGAGGGCCAAACCTTTCGCAACGGCGTCTTGATGGGACCCAGTGGTAGTGGTAAGTCTTCGCTCATGCGAGCTGGTGTACTTCCCTTGGTCGACAACGAGGTCATCTCCATTTACTTGGAAGCGAAACCGGAATCGCTTGAAAAAGACCTTGCTAAACAGATTCGACAGCACTTTGCGTTCTTGGGGGGGAAAGAATCCCTCCAAGAAACGCTGACTCGCGTACGTCAACACATCAGTGCAAGAAGGGCCAAGAAGCTGGTGCTAATCGTCGATCAGTTTGAGCAGTGGCTCAATGTTCACCGCGACGAACAGAGTACTGATTTTCACGAATCGCTTCGTCAATGCGATGGAGTCAATCTTCAAGCAATTCTACTCGTGCGCGATGACTTCATGGTCGGTCTTTCTTCGTTCTTGGAACAAGTCGAAGAACTTTTGCTTCAGAACCAAAACTTTGCAACCGTCGAGCCATTTGGCGTGTCCCATGCACAGAAAGTCTTGGCCGCCTTTGGTAGAGCTTATGGAGCAGTAAAGGATCCGCCGACACCACAGCAGAGCGAGTTTATTCGGCTGGCGGTTGATGAATTGCACACCATGGGCCGCCTCGAGCCGGTGCAATTGACTCTCCTGTCGGAGATGGTCAAAGACAAAGAATGGTCTGCCCAAACGCTTAGCAGTTTGGGCGGGATCGAGGGACTGGGAAGTGCGTTTCTCGAGGAAAGACTTGGTGGCATAAGCGCTCATCCCTTTTTGCGAATGAACTTGCCAGCTGTCCGACGAATCTTGTCGGAATTGTTGCCCTCAGACAACAACGTCATCAAGGCGGTAGCATGTCCGCAAAGCGTTTTGCTGGATCGCGTAGAAGGAATTGCAACGGAAGGAAACGTCCGCAAGCTCCTTCATCTCCTGGACACAGAGGTACGGCTCATCACACCAACGAGCGGCAGTAACACTTCATCTACGAACAGTACTTCGTCGTCGGCGGATCCTGCTTATCAGCTTACGCATGATTACCTTGTGCCAGCTATTCGCAAGTGGCTTGCTGCTATCGAAGTCAGTACTAGAGCAGGGCGAGCTCGTAATCAACTTCGTGAAATCGCGACAGCTTGGAATGCCAAACCTTCGGCTAGACGACTGCCTTCGTTGTCGGAATGGCTTGCGTTCCGCTGGTTTACACCAAGCAAACAATGGACGAAAAACGAAAAGCGGATGATGCAATCGGCTGATCGTCGACTCCTGGGATGGTCTGTAACCTTAGCGATCGGCTTATCGCTTTTGGCCGGCGTAACCTACTACGGTTTTCTGGAACTGCATTCGAGCTCGCTCGCAAAGCGTCTGGTGGAATCCGATACAAGAAACGTAACTCAAATATTGGCTGAGATTGAACCGTATCGTTCCAGGGTGGCAGCCAAGCTACTCGATATGCCCTCCGGCACCGAAGATACGAAGATTCAGGAAAAGCAGAAACTCCATAAAGCATTGTTGCTTTCCAACACGAACGCAGATCAAGTAAAAGTTCTCATGGAAGGCCTGGGTGCGGTTGAGGATGAGGACTTGTTCGAGATCATCCAGTACATTCAATCGCATAGAATGTTCGCAATCGAACCATTTTTTGAGTCCATCGATACGGAACTCGAACTTCGTCCAGCGACTGGACTTGCCATGGCCGCCGTGGTTTGTAGCCTTGATGCGGCAAACGAACGTTGGAACTCGATCATTCCTTTGGTCGGCAAGGAACTCGTCCGAAAACCTTCAACTCAGATTGCATTTTGGCCAAAGCTGTTTCGGCCAATTCGAGTACCGTTGGTCCAAGAGCTATTGTCTATTGCTGAGAAGTCCGACAAGTCCGTCAGCGAATCTACGTTGAACGTTTTTTCATTGGTTGCAGCAATGGCGCAAGACGATGCGACCAGCATCGCCCGAGCAATCCGAATGGCTCCGGTAGTGCAGTTGGCGATGTTAGTCCAAAGCTGTGATTCGTCCGTTTCGCTCAAGACCGAACTGAGAATGCAGCTCGCAAAAAGCACCGCGTCCCCAGAGGCGAATGTTACAGATCGGACACTATCCGAAAAGATAGAATCACTACTCGAAGGCATGGACTCGATGATTGGAAATGGCTGGGTAACTGCCGCTAGTGTACCCGCCGCTCGTCTCGACGACGTTTTACGCTCCATGAAGGAAATCGGTTATGTACCGCGGACTGTGCGAGCCTTTCGTAACAACGACTCGACCAGTGCTTGTGTGGTTTGGAAGAAGGACGCTACGGACTTCATCGTTGAGACCGGCATGACTTCAAGCGAATTGGAATCGCGATTTCATGCTCTCGCGAAAGAACAATTCCAGATGAGAGACTTTTCATTTTGGAGTCAATCGGTTTCCCCTGCTCAACCCTCTCAGAGCGAACCGACTTGGTGCGGCGTGTGGGAGAAGTCAGAGGATGGCAAGCGGATGCAGCAAGTTCTGCTGCTGGATGAAGCAACCGATTCCCAGGCTCATCCGGATCGCCTAAAGCGATTGGCTGGCTTGCAACGAAACAAATATTGCGATCGCCTGGCAGAGAATGGAGATTTACTGCGGTCTTCGCTGTGGTGCTCTAGCGATGCAGAGACGCTTGAAAATGCGACTTGGAGTCGGTTGGCCTACGCAGCAGGGGATCTGTTTCCTGGCTACTGCACGCAGGACATCCGATGCGAAGATACGAACCTTGCCAACGATCGAGGTAATACGTTTTCAGAATTCCTTGAGTTCGAAGCTCTCGTGGAGCAAAAGAATGCGAACTACGCAAGACATGTGGTCAATGCAGTAACGCGATTGGCGGCTTGTGGGCAGTCTAGTCAAGCTCTCGCGATGCTCGAAAAGTTGCTTCCGACTGATTATGAGAAGCTACCGGAGAGTGAGCGGGAGGCTGTTCAGCGAGGTGCTGACCGGCAGTACGCACGCATCCATGCTCGCCTAGGTCAAACCGACGCACTTCGCGACGTTCTTGAAAAGGTCGTCCTTCCTGGTCGCTTTACAGAGGAGGAAAAGGACTACCTGTCACTGCGACTTGCTTTGCTCGAAAGAGATTCCGACCTCGCGAAGAGACTCTTAACTAAGCTGGAGGAGAATTCGAATCGGAGTCGACTGACTCGCGATTATTTCTTGCGAGCTCTCGCGACGGTTGCATCGATGTCGGACTTTGGCGACGCACCTGCAGATGCCTTCCAAAAACTGCTTGCGTTTGTTCCTCGTTGGCATAACGACGAGCCGAATTCCATTGAAACATTGTTAGAGGTAGACTTCGATGGACTTCGTGGACGCCCGGGATGGCATTCCTTGCTCGAACGGCTCAAAGTAAGTTGTCGCTTCGCGGTTTGCTCGAATGCGGATGACAGGTTCGAATCCCGAGCCATATTTGCGGAAGAACAATCTGCCCATGATCGAACATCGAAGCAATTTGTCGCAGAAGGATACTATCCGATCTGTATGCATGGCCACCATGAGACTCGTGGGCGTGTACTTTCTTCCATATGGCATCGCACTAAAGAATCGCTTGAAAAGATCGCCAATCGCTCGAAGCAAAACTCAAACCTGTGTTTAGCGATTGCGAAACTTGGCGAAACGGACTCGGTTCTGGATGTGTTGAACAATCAATGGGGAAGGTCTACCGCATCGGAAGTCATCGCAAATGCCCCTCGCATCCTGCCCCCAAGTCTCGTGGTTTCCATGCTCCGTCAATCAGCATCGCCTGAAACACAATCGCAACTCGTTTCACTCTTGGGGACCTTCAAGCCAGGAGATTTTCAAGAGCAGGATTTCGGATACTTGAAGCTGAGATTGTCCGATTGGAGTGCTTTGACATCGGATGCTTCTCTGCGGAACCACTCACTCTGGTGTTTGGAACAATGGGGAATTCCTGCGACGACATGGAAGACGGATTCGAATAAGGCAAAAGGAAACTGGATCGTCAATTCCGTAGGACAGCAGATGATCGTGCTTGAACCACCCGGGGTTATTTTGGTTGGCCGATCGGAAGAAAAGAAGCAATGGGTAAGAATCCAAAGAAAATTCGCTCTTGGTTCAACCGAGGTAACGGGCGAGCAATTCGAAGAGTTCTTAAGGGATCCTCGCGTTGTTGCTTGGATCGAAGAAGACCGTAGGCAACGGTACATGCGTTTGGCAGACAATGTGTACCCCCAAGCATCCGTCTCTTGGCAAATTGCTGTGCAGTACTGTCAATGGTTAAATGAACGAGAAGGGATCGCCGAAAGTCAGTGGTGTTATGCCAATGTTTGGAAAGGGAATGGAAAGAGGTTTACGGTTCATTCTGACTATTTGAAACGGACAGGATACCGGCTACCTACTCAAGCGGAATGGGAGTTCGCATGCTCGGCTGGCAGCGCTGAGTCATGGCATTTTGGGAGCAATGACGCGAACACCGCCAACTACGAATGGACATCCCCTCATTCCAACGACCAGCCACACCCTGTCGCTAGGCTGCGGCCAAATTCCTTCGGTTTTTTTGATATGGGTGGTAATCTGGCAGAATGGACCGACGACTACAGACGTACGCCACTTCGATCCACTGAGCATTACTTTGTTGAAGACAGTGGCAATGTTGGCGAAGTCAACGCAGCCTATCGGGCGCTTTGTGGCGGAAGATACCGACTAAGCGCGGCTTCCGCCATGACAACCATGTTTGCATACTTCGCGCCAGAGCACCGATCAACTTCTACTGGCTTTCGTGTTGCGAGGACAGTTGCTCCCTGAATTTGGAAAACGCAGGCGAGCGGCAGGGAAAACATACCGCGATTCGTAGCTGGATTCGCCAGAATTCAGTAAGTCCTGAATTCTGGCGAATCCAGCTACGGTTGTTTTCATTTCGCCGCCCGCCTTAGAACTAAGACCTATGGGGCAGCGGATTGAACAACTGGCGTTGCGACAGGCGCCGTCAAAGCGAGCGATCTTCCCGGCGAAGTTGGCGTTTCTCCAACTGCAGTGAAGCCAGGGGCGATCTCTTCTTCCTCACCAATATCGTCGTCTGGCGGTTGATTGCATGGGTCCGTAACGCTCGGCCCGAAAACTTCTTGGTTGGCTGCTTTCACATTGCTTTTGAGACGAACAACAACATCAGAGGAAATGCGGCCTTTGACGCTGGGGGAAAACGTGAGATAACCGATGCTTACTTCTGTCGTGGTTGTACCAATTTTTTTCTCGTACTTCATTTCGAAGGTATTTGGTTTGCCTGTTACCTCAGCCAACGCCACTGGGACCACGGGTTTGTCGTCGGGAGTCGTACCCGTCGGCACAGGAATCTTGGCATTCACTGCCCCGTACTCCTCTGGCTCTGTAATCGGCCTCGTGTAAAGTCGGAGCTTAGCCATCTTTTTCCCGGCTTCCTCGTAGACAGATACGGAAACAGCGCGCGTTCCAGTTCGAGCTACCCAACAGTTGATACGACCCGGGCTTGCTGGTTTGGAAGTGATTTCACCTGCGTCAGGCACGCTAGTGACAGGATCAGTTACGTCCGCAGCCAAGATAGGGGACATCAACATTCCAAGAGTATAACAACATGCAGCAATACGCTGCCCAATCCAACGATACATAAACGACTCGCAATAGCATAAGTGGTAACAATGTGGCGTTCTCGCCATTAGTATTGTTCTAATATTAAATGGTGCGAGGCGGATTGTTGCGCACAAACCAGCAAAAGATTGCAATCTCGAGCAATCTCTTTCGGTACGACGCCCCTCAATTTGGTGGCTTGTGGGAGTTCTGTTTCGACGCCGCTTTGTTTACGTCTACTGCGTTTTGGACTGTTTGCATAGTGTGCTGGAGGAATAGCATCGGCGTGTAGGATTTTTCGTTATGGATCGCGTAGCAGAAGCAGCTTACATCACCGAGAGCGGATAGGATAAAATCAAAACGACCCTTGTTATGTTTGTTTTGAGAAAGTGGCAGATGAAACGTCCCGGTGAAGATAGTTTTGAGTTGCAGAATGTTGATAACGCGCCCACGAAGCAGTTGACTTCGGCGATCGATCTCTCTGCCAATTTGGATGAAATCAATCTGCTTCAGCCGGGAAGTCAAATTGGCCGATACGTCATTCGGAAGAGAATTGGTGCGGGCGGATTTGGAGTTGTGTTTCTTGGTGAGGATAGCGCGTTGAAACGCGATGTTTGCATCAAGGTTTCTCGATCGCAAGAATCTTCCGAACGGAGTAAGCAGTTTTCACTTATTGCAGAAGCAAGATCGGCTGCGAGCCTAGACCATCCAAACGTGGTGCGAGTTTTTGACACTGGAGTTTGGAAAAATTATCCGTACTTGATCATGGAGTATGTAGCGGGCGTCACGTTGGGGCATGAGCTCGCTGGCACACAACCGATCTCAATTCGTCGTGCCTTGAATCTGATGAAGCAAGTGGCGTTGGCACTTTCGCATCTGCACAGCAAAGGCTTAATACATCGAGATCTCAAGCCTGCCAACATTTTGATTGGCGAGCACGACACGGTAAAGCTCACGGATTTTGGACTGGCGCTTTCCGATGACATGCCTGCTTGGAACAAACAGCAGATAGCGGGTACGCAGCGCTATATGGCTCCTGAACAAGTTCTTGGAGAAACCCATCGAATTGATGGCCGGACGGACATTTGGGGGTTTGGCGTTGTGCTTTACGAGCTACTTACCTCGAAGCCGCCGTTTCGTGCAACCGATCCGAAAGCACTTTTTCAAAGAATTTTGAAAGGGGACGCTCCTTCGCTTCGTCAGCGCAGACCGGACGTTCCGCAATCGCTTGATCAATTTTGCTTGCGATGCCTTTCGCAATGCATGTCAGAACGTTTTCAGTCCGCGACTGAGTTATTGGAGGATCTGGAATGGGTTCAGGCTAGCTTGGAGGACTCGAATGCAACTGATTCCAAGAATGTGCCGCGGTCCTCGAACGCTACGCCAGAGATCCAAGCCAATCCCGCTGTGATCCAGGGTGTAGCTGGAAACTTAGCAGACTCAAAACAAACAGCTGGCTCGACAAACAAGCTTTCAAAAACCGAACCGCTGTCAGGAACGGATTCCAGTGGCGGCAGTACTAGCCAGTCGGACTTACTCCCCATCGTCCCTCGAGGGCTTCAGTCTTTTGATCATGAGGATCATCCCTTTTTCTTGCGGATGCTTCCCGGGCCACGCGCTGCGCATGGGATACCTCTTTCGCTCCGATTTTGGAAAAATTGGGTTGCTTCTCAAGATGGTGAGCGATCGCAAGGTGTCGGAGTACTATACGGACCCAGCGGGTCAGGCAAAAGCTCGTTCATCAAAGCGGGTTTGCTCCCAGAGATTCAGCAAACGACGTCCCCTGTTTACATGGACTTTACGGTAGAACGGCCCGTCGAGGCGCTTTTATTGCGGCTTCAAAAGTATTTTCCGGAAAGCAAGTCGTGTTCTGATTTGGCATCCACATTGGCATTCATTCGTCGCCGGTCCTTCGGCAAACCAACCTTGCTCGTTTTGGATCAATTTGAGCAATACCTTGCAAATACTCCACTCGATTTGCAACATGAGCTAGTGCAATCGCTCAGGCAATGCGACGGTGTGGGGCTAAAGGCAATATTGCTCGTGCGAGACGATTTCTGGAATTCCATTAGTCAATTCATGCACTTGTTGGAGTCCTCTTTATCCGATCAAAGCAATGCGATGAGTTTACCTTTGCTCAACACGCAGCATGCAAAGCGTACGTTGGAGGCAATTGGTAGGGCGTACGCATGTCTTCCCCTTTCTACCGAGCCTATTTCGGAAGCACAACGCTCCTTTATCGAGTTGGCGGTTGAGCAGTTGTCGCAGGAGGGAACGGTTGTCTGCGTTCGATTGATGATGTTTGCGGAACTGATGCGAAAACATCCCTGGGAGCCGAGGACACTGAGTCGGCTAGGAGGCATGGATGGCGCCGCAATGCGGTATCTCAAGGAATCATTTGATGCCCATACCGCGCCCATTTCGCACCGTTCGGTGGCGCCCATTTGCCGAGAGATACTCCGAGCGTTACTTCCCCATCTGCCTGTAGAGACCAAGTCCTTTGCTAAGTCAAAGAAAGAGTTAAGTGATCTGGTTGGTCAAACCGCATCTCGAGTGCAATTCGAACAAGCGATCGGCATTCTTGAAAAGGAACTTCGCTTGATTTCCACCGTGGGCCAGGGAGATGATTCAAAACCTATCTACAGCTTGATACATGACTACTTAGTCAAGCCCGTTCGGGACTGGATCTTCGAACACGAACAATCAACTTGGCAAGGAAGAGCACGCAGCAAGCTGACTTTGCTGGCAGCCCGCTTCGAACGAGAACCAACCACTCGAAACTTGCCGTCGGTTTCTGAATGGTTTGCGATTCAATCGTCGGTGGCGTCAGCTCGACGAACGGATTTGGAAAGGCAGTTAATGCGTTCCGCAAGCCGAGTGGTCTATGCAAAGCTGCTCTCGTTTATGGCCGCTGCTACCATTCTGTTGGGCGGTGCTTGGTTTGTCGTCCGGGCACAGAGCGAGGTTTGGCAAGCCGAACGAAGTAAGGCCGTAGCTGCCGTTGACTTATTCCTGGCTTCGAAACCGGATGGTCTTGATCTCGCTCAGAAAATGGTTCTTGGTTTGAAGGTTCCTGCTCGAAGCGAGTATACAACGAGGCAGTATTTAGGAGAGCCAAACTTTGACCGCCGTTTGACGTTGCTAGGCGCGTTGCTGGGGGCAAGTTTGGACCCGGCGCTCGTCGTGAAGTCAATTGATGAGTCTGAGATCGACGCGCAGCCGGTTTGGCGAATGGCCTTTGGAGATTCGCGATTGCGCGACAGCGTCTTGAAATTTGCAGCATCCGATTCGCGGTTGTCGGCAAAGGTGCATTGGTTATTTTTAGCGAGCGGTGACTTTCGCGCGCTGAGTTGGATCGAACAGAGTGATGAACCAAGCGCGATCGTGCTGTGCCATCAAATTGCCGCGTGTGCACTTGAGGAGCCCGATTCGGCTGCATCTTGGAACTCCAAAGAGCTTGAAAGAGTAGTTGCCGAAAAGCCCATGGACTCGGAGCTGCATGCATTGGCGACATTGCTAATCGGATTAGTCAGTCCCGCGGCTCCGCACGATTGGAAACGCATCGAACGCCAGGCGGTATCGGGGCGAGCGGCTGTTGCTATGCCAGCCCAGTGGTACATTGAAAAGTCAAAAAATAGCAATGTCGAATTCACTCCGACCGAACCTAATGCTTCGGATTGGCGAATTGAGAAGCCTGTGCCAAACATCTCATTACCGATGGTCCGATTGCCTGCGGGTGAAATGGTGTTCACGCCTCCTTCCGGCAATAAGAGCTCGGCAGAAAACAATCCTGTTTTGATTGCGGTCGATGAAGGGGTTTGGGTCACGAGTGACAAAATCTCATACGAGGTGGCGAGCGAGTTTGCAAATTCGCAACCTGATCCAATCGGATTTAAGCTTAGTAATGAAAACGGCTATGCCAAATTTAACAACGCCAAGGCAGTCTTTCGCTTCTGCAATTGGTTGAGCGAAAGCTCTGGATACGAATCGGTATATGCTTTGCAAGACTCTGAGCGCGATGAATCGAAGCCTGAGATTCAGGAAGTAAATGGCGTTTTCATCAAGCCTGATGTTGACGGTTTTCGGTTGCCGACACGAGACGAGTTTTTGTACATCGCGACCTGCGGCGACCAAGCCCAAGTCATCGACTCGCTTTACGCTAACGCACAGATGTTTCATCATGCTCGTACTACAGACATGAAGGCATCCGACGCGAGGAAATCGTTCCTTTCAACTCCAAGCCCATGGGGGACTCAAAATATCTTCAGTCTACCCTCTGAGTTATTTATTGATAAAGAGCATGGGCTTTCGATAACAATTCCTGGACAAGCATCTCAAGAGAATTTTTTAGTGGTGCCTGTGGATGATGCATTTTTAAATACTGCGGCAATTCGATTGGTTCGGAATTCACGCAAAACGAAGACTGCCGTCATTCGACCGAGCGGTGACGGCAAGGAAAAGGCACAGTAGTACTATTGTATGGCCAGACAGGGCTCTGAAAGTAAAGTACCACTCCCTATCAAGGACGCTTCGGTACTAGTATTGTTGAAGACCATTTTCAATCGGAGCATCGCATGCAAGTAGATTTTCTCGGCAGGTATTTGGAGGTACGCCGGCCTCCCTACACGCAAAGTAAGCGATGATACAAGCACGCGAGGGCACTTGCCCTGCCACTGCGCCTGGAGCCGACGCCATGGTTTGTTGGCAGCAGGGGTTACGGCACTCTTCTAAGCCTTGACAGTAAGCCATTTTTGCCAAACACATCTCGTAATTGTAAAGGTCCTCATTTATGCAACGATCTCGTTCTGCAATCTTGACTTGCCTGCAGTACGTCTCGTGCACTTTTTTAATGCAGCATTTGTAAGCTAGAGCTTGCTTTGCATTGCAAATTTTGTCTCTTAATCGCGCCAGCAAGCCATCGCCGGCTTGCGCATTGGGCGAAATAAAGCCAATTAGGATCAAAGTTAAAATCACACTGCTCAATTTGGAAACTCGGATCATGCTGTACCTCATTAGAATTGAAATCGATAGGAATGGGCTAGAAGTCAACCCATACTATCGACATACCTTAAGCAGCCTAATTTTACGATGCAAGACCCCAAGGGGCGAGTTCCCTGTCCTTTGTTGTTAAAAACGTGAGTTTGATGTTCCAAGAAAGCGATACGTTTCGCGCAGCGGTCAGCGTCGGTAGCCAAATTTGTGGTTTGTCGAGTGTCGCAAGATTGGCCCAATCGTTGCTTGGATCGACTGAGACAATCGTGCGACACTAGATATATTGGGCAAGTTGTTCGTTCCCGCACTTCGGCACCAACTCCCCGGAAAATCCATGCAAGACCTCGCTCGATTTACTACTGCGTTTTCTCTATTCGTTTGTTCGTGGCTCATCAGTCCTTTTCATCCCCCCGTGGCCGCACAACAGCCAGTCCTCGAGGCGGCGGATCTTGCAATCGTCAACGCGAATGGTTTAGCTTGCGACGCGGCCATGTCACGCTTTACGGCAGTCGCTGTTCGAGACGGTCGAATCGTGGCCATCGGCCAGCGCGCGGACATCGAACCCTTTCTCGGCCGGACGACTCAGGTAATCGATGGAACAGGGATGACTGTTACACCAGGCTTGATCGATAGCCACTTGCACTTCCTCGGCCTAGGCCAATCGCTTCAGATGTTGGATTTGAGCCAGGCCGATTCTTGGGAAAAGATTGAGTCGATGGTCCGTGAGGCCTCGCTGCGCATTCCGAAAGGGACCTGGATCGAGGGGCGAGGGTGGCATCAGGCCAAGTGGATTGCGCCACCCAAAGGAGACGTTGATGGTTACCCAAATCATAAAGCGATGAGCTTGGCTGTGCCGGACCATCCTGTTGTCTTGACCCATGCCAGCGGGCACGCAAGCTTTGCCAACGAAGCGGCCATGAAACTTGCAGGTGTTGATCGCAACACGGCCGATCCGAACGGTGGCGAGTTGTTAAAGGACTCAGATGGGAATCCCATCGGAGTTTTCCGCGAGAATGCGCAATCCATGATCCGTCGAGCCCAATTGCAAACGACGGAGCGACTCAATGATGAGCAGTTTCGGGCAACAGTGCTATCGCAGATTCAATTGGCTGGCCGAGAATGCTTGAAGCATGGCATTACTGGTGTTCACGATGCAGGCAGCACCTTTGCTACCGCTAAGCAACTAAAGCAGTTTGCCGAATCCGGTCAGTTGCCAGTTCGTTTGGCCGTCATGATACGTGATAGTCTTGAAGGCTTGGCGGCGCAAATGGACGAAGGGCGTAAGGAGGATGTCGGCAACGGCTTTCTCAGCGTACGCAGTGTCAAGGTATCGATCGACGGTGCGCTTGGACCGCACGGAGCTTGGTTGCTCGAGCCCTATAGCGACTTACCAACCAGTTCTGGGCTCAACACGTTACCGCTCGATGAGCTAAGGAAAATCGCTAAGCTATGCAAGGAACGAAATTGGCAACTGTGCGCGCATGCTATTGGCGATCGAGCCAACCGCGAGGTGCTCGACATCTATGAGCAAGTGCTCGGTGAGCAAGCGTCGAGCGACCATCGCTGGCGAATCGAGCATGCCCAGCATCTCGCACCATCGGACATCCCACGCTTTGGCAAGCTCGGGATCATTCCTGCCATGCAAGCCAATCATTGCACGAGCGACGCGATCTTTGTGCCACAAAGATTAGGCGAGCGGCGCAGCGCCCAAGGTGCCTATGTTTGGCGATCGCTCATCGATTCAGGTGCGATCGTCCCCAACGGAACGGACGCGCCGGTGGAACGAGTCGATCCACGTGCCAGTTTGTATGCTGCTGCGACCCGGCAATTGCCTTCCGGCGATGTTTTTTACCCAGCCCAATGCATGACGCGAACAGAAGCGTTGCTTAGCTACACGCTATGGCCAGCCCGCGCGGCCTTCCAGGAAAAACAAGTGGGCTCTTTGGAAAAGGGTAAGCGTGCCGACTTAGTGTTGTGGGATACGGACTTGCTCAATTGCACGCCATCGAAGATTCTCACCGCCAATGTGGAACTTACAGTTGTTGCTGGAGTCATTGTGTATCAGTAAACCTCTGTTCTCCAGTCAATTCATCACTCGGGAGGGTGAGGCTCCTGCCGAACCTTTGCACCGTTGGCTCGGCAGGAGCCTCGCGCTCCCATTGTTTTCCGCGTTCTCGCTACATAAGCATATTTAAAGGGGGGGCAGGGCTCCCTCCGAACTGCGGCGTCGATAGCGATTCAAGGTCGCACCCGGCAGGTGCGACCCACCTACCGCATCACGGTAAAGCCATCCGTGTTGAGAATCGAGTTCACGATGAGTGTCAGCGCAGCGAGTTTCGATTGGATCGCAGGATCTTGCGTCTCAATGGAACGCCATTGGCCGACATTCAGCAGTTTGATGGCTTGCTCGGGCTGAGCTCGGAAGAACTCTGCTTGCTCCTCAAAGCTCTTCCGCAGCCGAACGAGCAAAGCATCGGTGCACTCCTGCGAAGTGAGATCGCGAAAGACCGTCTTTAACGCTCGCTCCACGTTTTCTACCTCAAATGTGTTTTGGCTCCAGTCGGAGCTTCGATTGACTCCGATCGCGTGGATGGCGATCGCTCGACAGGCTTCGACAAATTGCGGATCGTTCATGAGAACGAGTGCCTGCAAAGAAGTGACCGTTACTTCGCGACGGGCCGAACAAACCTCGCGGCCTGCCGAATCGAAAATCATCATTGAGGGTGGCGGGCTGGTTCGTTTCCAAACCGTATAAAGACTTCTGCGGTAGAGCCCCTCGTTTTTGCTTTGAGGATATTTAAGTCCCGACTTCTCTTCCCATAGTCCAGTGGGTTGATAAGGATAAACGGGCGAGCCTCCTAGGCGTTCCGATAGAAGCTCGCCGGCTTGCAATGCACCGTCGCGAACTTGTTCTGCAGTTAAGCGTTGAGCAGGATAATGGCTCATCAACGAACCATCGCCATCGATGTTCCGTGTGTTGGCATCCGTTTGGCTGGATTGCATGAACGCGTGAGATGTTGCAATCAATCGAAAAATCGCCTTGCGACTCCAACCGGATCGGATCAATTCGCGAGATAGGTAGTCCAGCAACTCAGGATGAGTCGGCGGTTGCCCTTGAACGCCAAAATCTTCGGCCGTCAAAACCAAGCCGCGTCCGAACATTTGTTGCCAGATATGATTAACTGCCACTCTTGCGGTCAATGGATGATGGTCGCTTGTCAGCCAACGGGCAAGTCCCAGGCGGTTGGTGGGCACGGTCTCTCCATCGTTAAGCAATGCGCGATGTACTCCCGGTTCGACGATAGCGCCGGGTGTGTCGTAAGCACCACGATTCAGGAATCGGGTCGGATGGTTCCTGGCTGTTTCGTTCATGACCATCAATTCACGGACAGGTTGGACCGCTTCGGATAGCGATTGAAAGTAGTGTTGATAACTCTCCTTGTGATATTTGCACTGAGGGTCGATTCGCTGAGCATAGTGCTCCCGCCATTGAGTCCGCTGCACCTTGGAGAGTTCCGACCAAGTCACCATGGGCTCGTCGGTTGCTAGTCCAGCGATTTCAATAGCCGTTAAAGCCGAATCGTAGACCTGCAAATTGTCGACGAGTCCACCCGGTAGCCCGCGGTCGCGGTTGCGTGCACCAATGCTGAGCGATACATCGACACGCTCGTAAAGGATGTCTTTATGAAGCGAATTGCGAACGATTTCAACCGGAGCTCGTTTGCCATCGATATACAAATGGGTGTCCTCGGCTCGGTTGGTGCCTCCGTAAACCATCGCGATCTGCATCCATTGATTGATCGGAACTGGTTCGGTGCATCGAATTCGAATGGCACTCGATGGCCAATAGTGGACGATATCAAACGCAAAATGTCCATCTTCAATCAAAAGCTGGTAACCGCGCGAACCGGCATCTGTCCACGATTTGGAACGATGAAGTACCACGGCTCGATCGAATTCTTTGGGTACTTTGAGGTCTAGGCAAATCGTAAACGCTTGCGTTCGCGAAAAGACGCCAGACTTCGGGAATACAAGTGCGTTATCACCGTCGAGAAGAACGCCCTTGTGTTTTCCGTCCACTTGCCATTGAATTGGTCCCTCGCTATTGCCGGGCTTATCGGCGTGAATTCGGTTTTCAAACTGCTTGGCTGGTTCTGTTTCTGGTTTGTCGAAAGCAAACTCGGCTGTCAGCCAAGCGTCCTCAGGCTGTGGCCATCCGGCAAGCGAACCATACCATTTTTCGACCGCATCGGATTGCTCAAGTTTCTTAAAGTCGTCAGCATAGGCTTGCCGAACCGAGTCCATGGCTTTCTCGAGTGTTGCCACTTGTTGCTTTTGGGCTTTGTCCAGCAACAGTAGCGTTGGTCCCGGCATGGAATCGGTCCAATAGCTTGTTAGGCCACTTTCATCGATGTTGTCGAACATATCGCACATTCGGTAATATTCCATTTGAGTCAATGGATCATATTTGTGGTCGTGGCAACGCGAACATTGAAAGGTCAGTCCCATCATGGCTGTCCCGAGCGTATTGACTCGATCGGTCATGTACTCGACGCGAAACTCCTCTTCGGTGCTGCCACCCTCTTCGTTTTGGCGATGGAGGCGATTGAATGCTGTGGCCAGTCGCTGCTCGTCGGTGGCATTGGGAAGCATGTCCCCAGCCAATTGCCAAGTAATGAATTGATCGTAGGGGAGGTCTGCATTGATTGCCGAAACGACCCAGTCACGGTAGGGCCAAACATCGCGATAGCGATCCGTTTGATAGCCGTGAGTGTCAGCGTAACGAGATAGATCGAGCCACTGAGTTGCCGCTCGTTCGCCAAACTGGGGTGAAGCCATCAATGTGTCTACGAGCTTGGTGTATGCATCAGCCTCCTTTGATTGAACAAAGAGTTGCACCAAATCTGAATCGGGGAGCCGCCCAGTCAAGGCTAGACTAGCTCGACGTGCAAGAATAGCTCGATCCGCGGAGGGACTCATTGTCAAG
This sequence comes from Planctomycetaceae bacterium, assembly GCA_947463915.1. GTDB lineage: Bacteria > Planctomycetota > Planctomycetia > Pirellulales > Pirellulaceae > JBKCUI01. The sequence goes on along the minus strand of CANHVO010000034.1, from coordinate 14,777 downwards.
GAAGCCGATTGAAGCTTGCTTTCGATAAAACGATCGATTGGATTTCGGCTGGATGAGGCTTGTTCGTTTTGTGGCTGTGTCGGTATGGCCACTTTAGACGGCAGTGGTTCGAACGACCAGTGTTTCGCTTTGTAGCTTGCACCGCGTTCGATCCAAGTTTTGACAAGCGTTCTTTGTTGATCGTTGAGATCGATCTTGCTCGCGGGGGGCGGCATTATCAAGTCAGGGTCGGTCGAATTGATTCGATCCCAAATTTCGCTTTGGCTTAAGTTTCCTGGTACAGCAAGTTTTTTGCCCGATCCTGTCTTGAAGTCAACCGCATCATCTTGGTCCAAACGCATTTCCGTCGAACGCGCATTGTCGTCTGGGCCATGGCACGTGAAGCAACGATCTGAGAACAATCTGCGAATGGAGTTCGCTAGCTCTGCATCCGTGGGCTCCGAGGCTGCAGAAGGTTGTGATGCGGAGAAGCAAAAGGTAACGCACGCCAGCAGGACGTTGGAACAAGCTTGACCGAAACTTAAAATACCCGATTGACACACTTTTGATCCTCTTTGAGTCTGTTCTGAGGGGAACGTTTGATTTTGTGGCGTTTGGGAACTGTTCAATTTTTGTTCCCAACGAAATGACGCCGGGATCACGTGATATTCTAACTCCCCTTCTCCTCCTCTGGATCCTGAGGACGAGAAGGGTAGAAAAATCATCTTCAAGGACTTACTTACCAGTCAATTCCATTCAGCTTGGCCATTGCCAGGATGAGAGCTTGGGTGCCTGAGTTGCCATGATCCATGGTTTGCAAGAATTCATAGACTTTTTTGGCGTTGTTCAGTCCAGGCAACTGCAGCCCGAGTTTCTCCGCTTCCTCGATGGCGATCGACAAGTCCTTGACAATGTGGTCGACAAAGAAACCCGGTGCGAAGTCGCGTTTTAGGATGCGAGGGGTTAAGTTGCTGAGCGACCAACTGCCGGCAGCTCCGGACGAAACCGACTTGAGAACCAGTTCGGGAGCTAAGCCTGCTTGCTTGGCATACAGGATCGCTTCGCAAAGCCCAACCATACCGGAGGCGATTAAGATTTGGTTCACCATTTTGGTGTGCTGACCGCAACCTGCGGGGCCTTGAAATACATACGTTGCCCCCATGACTTTCCAAAGCGGAATTAACGCATCAAAGGCTCCTTGGTCGCCACCGACCATAATGGAAAGCCGTGCCTCACGAGCGCCGATGTCGCCACCCGAAACGGGTGCATCCAAGGCGATAACACCTTTTGCAAGTGCTTCGGCTGCGATACGTTCGGCCAAGCCCGGGCGGCTGGTAGTCATGTCGACGATGACCCCTCCGGAGCTGAGACCGGCAAGAGCCCCTTGCTCGCCTAGTAAAACCTCCTCGACATCCGAAGGGTAGCCCACCATGGAAAAGACGACGTCACTTTTCGACGCGACTTCTCTCGGGCTTGAACAAGCTACTGCACCTAAGTGAACCAGGTCGTTGAGTTTTTCTGCGGAGCGATTGAAAACAGAGGTCTTGTAGCCGGCGTTTAGGAGATGGGAGCACATGCTGCGTCCCATTACGCCAGTGCCAATCCAACCAACGCGTGTCGTTTCAGGGTGTGCGATTTCCATTGGATAAAATTGCTTTGTGTTTTTCGAGGGAGTTACGTGTGTTTTGAACCATATTGTTACTCTAACTTTGGGCTTGGGCGAGGGGTAATTCGGAGTAGACCAATTGGCTTTAAGCGAGAGGCGGGAGAGAAGACACCACAATTCGTAGCTGGATTCGCCAGAATTCAGTATGTTCTGAATTCTGGCGAATCCAGCTACGGTAGTTTGATTACGAAGCCCTCTCGGGCGATTCAGCAACGGGCTTGCCGAAAAAATTGGGAGCCGCGCGATCGAAGTGGATGCCATCAACGAATCGGCAAAGCGATTTTACTTGAAGTACGGCTTCCGCGAATTGAAGGATGATGCGAGGCATCTTTTTATTTCGATGCATGAAGTCCGTAAGCTTAAGTTGCCACCGTTTTGACTAGGTACCTTTTCGGTCCTCAATACTCGACACATGTGATGATCGCTTAACCTAAGGCTGTTTCTGACTCTTGCGCGGCATAAGACACAGCCCTAATGGGCTCAGCAGTAGAGCTGGCAGCAAGACCAAATCGCCTAGGATGGAGCTCCCTATCATTGCGATCATCAGGCACGCAAACTGCCGCGTTGGCGTGAACTCGGCAAACATAAACGGGAGCATGGAGCAGCAGCTGATCAACATCGTGTGAACCATAGCGAGAGCGCAGTTCGACATCGTATCTTCGATCGCTCTGCTCCGTGAGTCGCCAAGCGATAGACGATGAGCGTACCAATTGACAAAGTGCAATGTGTCGTTCACCGCGATTCCCATCGCGACACTCGCAGTCAGCAGTCCGGCGATATCCAGCCGGAAGCCGAGCCAGGCCATCGATCCGAAGACGAGTGTTTCGGGAAGGACGTTGGGAATCATGATCAAAAAGCCTGCCCAGAAACCTCTTGCAATCAACATCATAACAGGTGTGATCAAAAGAAATGCCGTAGAAAAGCTAGCCCCGAGATCTCGTAGCAGCATCTTTTGCGTCTCGTTCATGACTGGCGAGAGTCCCGTAAATTCGGCTTTGGCAATCGAATTGGCTCCGTGGATAGGAATCACTGTTCCAACCATTTCTTCAACTCGCTTGGTTAGCAACCCATAGTCATCAACGTTCAAAGCAGAAACTTTGGTCGTGATTCTCCAGATCTTTCCGGACTCGGTATCGGCGACCCAGCCCTGTTCGATCAGATTCGGTAACGCCTCGTTGAGCTTTTTTCGCAGGATCGTTCGACGCGCGACGTCGCGAACGGCACCTGTTTTTGGCAACGTCGGTAGAAATGAGTTTGCCGACATCACGGCTCCGATTTCCGGAAGCGTGAGCACTTCGGTTGTGATTTTGTCTACCCAAGTTGCCTGCGTGTAGACATCAAGTTCGCTCTCGGAGGGAAACTGAAGTAAAATCTCGATGGAAGCGATAGGACCGATGTGCTTTTCGATAAAGGTAAGGTCGCGTACGGTTGGACTGTCGCTTGGAAACAGGTCGTCAAACTGCGTTGACGACTTGAGGAACATTAAGCCATAAAAGCTAACTAGCAAGATCGCAAACCCACCCATGGATACAGGAATTGCGTTTCGCTGCATCCAAGCTACGTAGGCAACAATACGGTGCGAAGCGCGGTGCGGTAACTCGATTGTTGGTTGTTCGGACTCTAAATCCGAAGGTTCTTTTGCAAACTTCCGGCCGCAGAACCAATCCGAAATGAATGGAAAACCCAGCAGAAGAAACAACGTGGCAAAGGAAAGCGAGATTGCCGAGTACAAACCAAACTCGCGGATTGGGGACAACTGGCTAGTCGCGAGCGAGGCCATTCCGAGAGACGTCGTGATACTTGCGAGTAAGGTTGGCTTAAATCCCAGCAGCATCGCGCGACTGCCGCGATGATCTCGATAAACAGTCGAAATGTCGCGATAGTAGTTCATTAAATGCACCGCACCTGACAGTGTCAGCATGAATACGAGCGTTGGCAACACAATCAGAACGGCGCTAAACTTGCCCCCCGTATAATAGACCGTTGCAATGGCCAGCAGCTGTCCCACGCCGGCGATGATCAGCACCGCGATGGCAGCTCGGATGCTGCGGAGGCAGAGCCAGGACAACAGAATTCCGATGAAACAGGATGGGGCTACGAGTGTTTTTAAGCTGCCTTCTGCGGCTCGATCGACCGCGTACGACTCATAGACGGTCCCAGCCACCCGAATCGCATTGCGACCCAAGCCGGAGACTTCGTCGGCTTGCCCATAGATGTAATCCATCGATGCCGCTTGGTCCTGTATCCCCGCATCGCTGAAGCGTACGATCATGGCCGCCGTTCCATCTTTGCCCATCAGGATGCCTTCGAGCCGAGATCGGGCCTGATCCAAAGGAAGTTCGAGAGGTGGTTCCGTCAGCGTACGGAGTACGTCTTTGGTGGACTTGACGGATTCAATCCACTTCGGCGACTTAGTTGGCGGAGCAAGGAGTTTGGATTGAAATTGATCGAGTCGCGGATCGTCGACCGTGCAGCCTTGCCAGGAGGCTATCAAGAACTGGTCGTCCCCAAAGTTCCGCTGGAATCGCATGTACCGATCTTTTTCCGGCATTCCATCCGGGAGCCATTGATGTACGGAAGCAGAACCAATGGGGAGATGAGCCAGGCTATAGAGTAGAAACGGAGCCAAACAGAGCGTTACGACTATAGCCCAACGAGACAAACGATCCAAGTGCTGAAACATCCAATCCAATTTCTTTCGAGTGCTTCGGGAATACCTTTGCGATCTCTATGTTAGCACAACTAAAGCAGAACTAGGTTGGATGCAGTACTCAGCCGAGCGGCAGAATGAAATCCCTGGAAGCGATTCGAGACCCACTATGAACCTTGAATTATTGGATTTTGAGAAGAAAATCGAGTCTCGCACTCGCTTGAATAGTTAATATCAGGTGTATCTCCAGCGCTAGCACTGTCAACAATCGGGAAAAACCTGACAACCCTTTACCGGATGTCACTTGTCTTTGCCTTGACTTTGAAAAGCTAGCCTATACCATGGCGAACTCAAGTTCCCTCCAAGCAGAATTTACCAAGCGAACGCGACGAAAGGCAAGCAAATGGGGAGTATTTACGACATTGTTGGGCATGGTGACTATTATGTCCTTGGAGCGGCGGCACTTTGGGGTATTTACTGCATGATCTTGGTTTGGACTCGCGTTTCTCAGAAGCGATTTCGTACCGAAGCAGAACAAGATCAATTCTTGGATGCCGTGGAAGGGCATCTACGTCAGGGGGACTTTGAATCGATTGAGGCCCTGTGTGAGGGAAACACTCGCGCTGTTCCAATGATGGTTGCGCTATCGGTCAAGAATCGCAAGCTCGATCCTGAAAAGCTTGAGAGCTGGATCATGGACCGTTTTCAGTTCGACGTGTTGTCGGACATCGAGTCCCGAATCACTTGGATTTCGACACTGATCAAGGCATCCCCAATGCTCGGGCTGATTGGTACGGTTGCAGGGATGATGGGTGCGTTCGAAACACTTGAGACCGCGACTGCGGAAGAGCCGACCAAGCAGTTGTTGGCAGATATTCGAATGGCGCTCGAACATACGCTGATCGGTTTGCTGATTACGGTAACGCTTTTAACTTGCATGGCATTCATCAACAATCGGATTCGGCACATGGAAGAGCTTTCCGTTTTCGGCATGAATCGATTTTTTGATGGACTTCGAGAAGTTCCTCAAAGTCGAAAGCTTCGTTCTCGCTAAACCCTTCACTCATTTTGCATCAACTTGAGCCGCAGGCGTTAGCCGCGACTACTGTACCTAACTTGGACACAATACCACGGCTGGCGTCCGCGGCTCAGAGACTTGCAGGCATCGTCTGTTAAGTGAGTACGATTTTCCAAGCGCCGCACTAAGCTCCGGGACGAACGCAATGCTTCGCACTAAGAAAACGAACAAGAAAAAAGACTTTGATGGTGAGTTTGACATCACACCGATGATCGATGTCGTGCTTCTATTGCTGATTTTCTTCATGGTTTCTGCCAGGATGGCACCTCAAAACGTAGCAAAACTTCCGAAGGCAAAGAATGGTGACATCGCCGCAATGCATGATGCGGTTGTCCTTGTCGTAAAATCAGGGGCTGATGCTGCTTCGGTTAGTACGCTTGCCGGGCGAAAATTCTCCTCGGATAGGGATGTGCAATCGGCAGAAATCGCAGAGTATGTCGAGGTCGCGTTTCAAGACATCCGGAAGAAATACGTTTTGATTCAAGGCGAACCAAAAGTCTTGACATCTGAAATGATGCGGATTCAACAAGCCGTCGGAAACGTGCTTGGCGCAGGGAAAGAAATCATGATTGCAGTGGAGCACTAGGAAGCCACCATGAGTATCCGTTTCGATTGCGTTGGCTGTCAAAAAAGTATCGTCGTTCACGACCGATTTGAAGGTCGGAATGTTCGCTGTCCAAGTTGCAGTTTCGAACTCATCGTTCCCAAAAAACTGCAAAATAATGACTCGATCATTGATGATGCAAACATCGACGATGTTGATGTTGAGTCCCAGGGGGACGAGGCTTTCGTCGATGCCGAAGCTGTTGATTCCGAATTAACTGCTGATTCTGTAGTTGAATTGACGTCAAGCGGGCAATCCGACGAGCCTGAGGCAGCCCTTGTGTTGAAACCGCAAGCGGCGCCCAAGAAGCGGGCATCGAGATCTATTCGTAGCGGACACGACGAAGCAGAAGAAGATGTGGAGTGGGATATTACCCCGATGGTAGACGTCGCATTCCTTCTTTTGATCTTCTTTATGCTTACGGCATCGTTTAGCATTCAAAAAGTGATTCGGACTACGCCGCCCCAGTCCGATCAGCCAAGCAAGAATTCGGTGCAAGTGCAGCTCGATGACAAAACGGAGAAGATTCGAATTCAGATCGATGAATTCAACGCTTATACCGTTGTTTTTGCCGATGGGCAGACCAACGAAGCGTCGAGCAAACAGGAATTGATTACCATCCTCAAGGACTTTCGGTTGCAAGCGGGCGACCAGTTACCTCGCATCGTCATTCAAGCGCATGTGGACAGCTATCACGGTGCGACAGTCGGCTGCATGGACGCCGCGCGGGCAGCGGAATTCACGGATTTTCAGCTCTTTGCTGTCGAAAATTTTGACTGATTGGCATTCGCCGACCGAGCGCAACAAATGCTTAGGTGGGTGGCCGAGAAATCGTACCACAGTCTGTAGCTGGATTCGCCAGAATTCAATTGGTTCTGAATTCTGGCGAATCCAGCTACGGTCGTTTTCATTCCGCCACTCGCCTTAAGACGGATCAAGCCCGCAATTTGCAACGGCAAAGCGAAGTTGTTCCGATCGGCTTTGCAATTGCAGTTTTGTCATGGATCGTGATTTGTGTGTCTCGACCGTCTTAACACTTATCTTGAGTTTGGCTGCGACTTCCTTGTTGCTGAAGCCACAAACGAGCCGCATTGACGAAAAACTATAGCCCATCAAAATGGACTACAATAGGTATCGAGCGGTTCGATACCGAGCATAGAATAAGACCTCTCCCCATCCTTCCTTCTGGTACATCCACGATCAATACTCCACACAACTCTCCGAATCACAGCCAAATCGAAACGAAGAATGCAATGAACCAAGAGCGGAAACGAAGCCCACTAGAATCCGCTCGAATCAAAGCCTTTATTCGGTTGCTCCCGCTGCTCTTTATCTGCTACATCATTGCGTATGTCGACCGGACCAACGTCGCCGTCGCGAAGCTGACGATGGAACAAGACTTGCCCCTTTTTGACAGCAGGGTGTTCGGCTTTGGAAGCGGGATTTTCTTCCTTGGATACTTTCTGCTTGAGATCCCTGGTTCGATTATTGTCGAACGTTGGAGCGCGCGAAAATGGATTTGCCGAATCATGGTCACTTGGGGAATCATGGCAGCAATCACTGCTTTCGTACAGACTCCGATTCAGTTTTACATCGTACGATTTCTCTTGGGTGTTGCCGAAGCAGGGTTCTTTCCTGGTGTACTAGTCTATCTAACGCATTGGTTTGCCTCAAAGGATCGTGCTCGTGCCATTTCCTACTTTCTGGTTGCATCCCCAATTGCGATGATTCTTGGTCCTGCGATCTCGCGACTGTTCATCGATATTGGGCGAACGCACGAGGTGGATGGATTGATGGTTACCAACCCATTGTTCCTAGGATTGAGAGGCTGGCAGATAATCTATATTTTTTGGGGCATTCCGGCGGTCATTGCTGGGATTGTTGTCATGTTTTACCTAACCGATCGACCGCGGCACGCGAAGTGGTTGACCGTGGAAGAAAGTGAAGCGTTAGAAGCTGAATTGACCCGCGAAAAGTCGTTGCGAGTCAATGCGTCTCATCATTCGGTTTGGACGGCTCTCACGAGTCCCAAAGTTCTTTTGCTCTCCTTGGCGTACTTCGGAATTGTTACTGCCAACTACGGGATCGAGTTTTTCTTGCCAAGCATTCTCTCGAAATGGTACTCGTTAGAACCGGCCACTGTGGCCTATTTGGTCATGATCCCATCGCTGTTGGTGATTCCGGGGCAGCTTTTGATCGGTTGGAGTTCAGACCATTTTCATGAACGACGATGGCACTCTGTATTGCCTGTCGTGCTGGGTTCGGTTCTGTTGGTGTTATCCATTTTGACGAACGGAAACATCTACTTGTCGATGATTTGCTTTTCGATCGCGGCGGCGGGGATGAAATCGTATATGCCGGCGTTTTGGGCATTGCCTAGTCTTTTCTTGACTTCGGCTGCGGCGGCAGGGAGCGTCGGGATGATCAATTCGATTGGAAATCTAGGTGGTTTCCTCGGACCCTATGTCATGGGGTATGTCGACAAGTCCTTTGGTTCGTACAGCTATGGTTTGTGTTTCTTGAGCCTAACCAGCATCCTTTCGGCAACCTTAATTGCGGTAATACCACTGAAAAACGAGCCTGACAACGAACTTCCCGGTTCATGATGGCATCGTGGTGAGTTGGATGCGCGGCGTCCGATTATTGGAGGGCAGAAAAATCGAACGCAGAAAGATGATGCGAGGATGTTTTTCTGCGTTCGATCTTTCTGCCTCTCCGTCTTAATCCATGTTCGTCGAGGTGTTGTCCGCCTTGGATGCGGAGTAGAGCATTGAAACAGCAGTATAGATCACAACGACAACAACTAGCCAATTGACGTAATCTGTCGGCAGTTTCTTGACAATCAAGGCAGCGATCGCAACGCCAGGCAGACCCAGCAACGTCAAGCCAAGTGCGGCCTTCGCATCGTACCTGCCAGAACGAACGAAGCGATAACTGGCCACGGGCATCAGAATCGCACACGAACCCATCATCAATGGGAACGCGGCCGTTTGGTTCATACCAAGCAGGCTCACCATAATCATGATGGGTGCATAAGCCCCCACGCCAATTGTCATCAGGGCTCCAAATGCGAAGTTTCCAACGATGCCGATCAAGAGACTCCAGCCGGTCAATCCCAACGATTCGCCTCCAGAAGGTATCCAACCCAACAGCTTCGCAATGATCATACTTACAGCGACAAGCAACGCTCCTCCCATTCCTATTTGAACTCCTTTTTTGGGTAAGCGGCTAACAAAGGTGGCGCCCAAATACGAGCCAACCACCGACGCGATGATGAGAATCCAGAGCGTCCAAAGTTCGATCTCCACAATGGTGATGTAAATCAAAGCTTGCAGAATCGTAGGCAATGTGTGCCCAACATTAAGAGTCCCAGGGATCTTGTCATCGTCGACCACTTTGCCTAATCGGAAAAGAGACGTGGTTGTTGCAAATGACCCAACACCTAACGTATCGAAAAAGTCGGTGATAAATCCGATAAAGAGTTGGTAGGGACTTGGGCGAATTCCCTCCTGCCGCTTTTTTAAGAGAGAAGCGATCCATCCAATCGTAAAGACGGTGGCTATAACCAGAAGGAGAGCAAGAAGGACAGTCTTACCCAACGGAGCGCTTTGTGTTTCGTTATTCAAGGTGAAACTTGGGCCTCTAGTCTAAGGAGTTGGATTGATTTGCCAGCGACGGTTCAATCGGCAGACGTCCGCCGAGTCGATTCTGGCGTTGTAAGCACCTCGGCATAATAGCTTCCGAGGTGGCCTCGACTCAGTCCCAAACCGCAATCTTTCCCAAACTAGCGGCAATTTTTTTCAAAAATCTGTAGCATTGACTTGTCGCGACGTTGAACCTCGATCTCAAGGGCCTAGAATCAGAATTCCTCTGAGGTCAACCAATCGTTTAGAAAGTCCCTGTCCAATGTCCTTGAATCAGTTGTTTCAAAAGAAATCTCTCAACTCCATGGTTGGTGACATGGAGAAAGGCCACAGTTTAAAGCGATCACTCGGGCCTATTTCGCTGACGGCACTCGGTGTCGGCGCTATCATCGGAACCGGCATTTTTGTGCTGGTTGGTAAGGCTGCCGCCAATCAAGCTGGTCCGGCAATCATCCTTTCGTTCGTTGTCGCAGGCCTTGCTTGCGTGTTCGCCGCGTTGTGTTATGCAGAGTTTGCTTCCATGGCGCCAGTCGCCGGTTCTGCATACAACTATGCCTATGCAACCATGGGTGAGTTAATGGCGTGGATCATTGGTTGGGATCTCATCTTAGAATATGCCGTTGCGTCTTCAACCGTCGCACATGGATGGTCTAAATACCTTCAAAAGCTACTGCATCAGTTCGGCATCACACTCTTTGACTCGGGTGGATTGTTGCATCGCTTTTCGGATGCTCCCTTCGACTACAACGGCAAGACCGAAGCGATTGACTACACACTTGCGGGCGGAGGAAGTGTTGCCGTGAACGCGGGTGCATTTTTTGGAACAGGCTTTTTCTTCGATCTTCCTGCAATTCTAATCACCGCCTTGGTTACCTGCATTCTAGTACGAGGCGTTTCCGAAAGCGCCTTTACCAATGCGATCATGGTTGCGATCAAGGTCAGTGTCGTTCTTTTTGTCATCGTAGCTGGTTTTTCCTACATCAACGTTGCAAACTGGACTGAGAACTTCGCACCCTATGGATACGGCGGGATTACGTTTTTCGGGACTCCAATTTTTGGGGGAACCGATAAAGGGATGATGGCTGGAGCTGCCGGCGTTATTTTTGCCTACTTAGGTTTCGATGCCGTGTCGACCCAAGCCGAAGAGGCAAAGAATCCAAAGCGAGACTTGCCCATCGGAATTATCGGTTCGCTTTTGATCTGTACCGTTCTGTACATCCTTGTCTCTGCTGTGTTGACAGGCATGGTCAATTACAAGGAAATCGATATCAATGCTCCGGTAGCAAGTGCATTCGAACGGGTCGGATTTACCTCGGCGCAGTTCATTGTTACAGTTGGTGCGATCGCTGGAATCACTTCGGTTTTGCTGGTGATGATGATGGGTCAGCCTAGAATCTTCTTGGCAATGGCTCGAGACGGATTGCTTCCCTATGGTTTCTTTGGTGCGGTTCATGCGAAGTATCAAACTCCGTACAAATCGACAATCTTGACCGGCGTAATTGTTGCGACGGCAGCCAGTCTTTTGCCTCTCAGCATCTTGGCGGATTTAACCAATATTGGGACACTCTTTGCCTTTGCTTTGGTTTGTTCGTCCGTTCTGATTCTCAGATACACGGATCCCGATCGAGTTCGACCATTCCGCTGCCCGTTTTCGCCTGTATTTCCATCGCTCGGCATCATTCTGTGCGTTCTATTGATGCTGTCCCTGCCTAGTGAAAACTGGTTGCGATTGGTGATTTGGTTGCTCGCTGGCTTAGCGATCTATTTCTGTTATGGATTTTGGCATAGCAAACTGAAGCATGGCGATTCGTCAGCCTCGGTTGAATAGGCGCACTATATTGCGCATGCAGTAAGGCCAACGGTATTGGCCTTACTGCCAAAGAATTTGATTCACTAGCTTGCGCGTCGTGCTACAAAGAGAACTCGTTCCCAGGCTCCGTCTGGGAACGCAATTCAGCTGAGGCTCCTGCCTCCTGGGATAGCAAAACCATGGCTAACGCGAGGCGGAGCCTCGAACGCAGTGCGTTCCAAGGCAGAGCCCTGGAACGAGTCTGAGTGTAAGTCGTTGAAACGATTCTAAATCTTCCTCCCGAGATTGCTTTGATGACCCAAACCGATATCGCTTTTGACCCCTATGCACTTCCCCCGGATGCCATTCTTGAGCCTCCAACAACTCTTTGGGAGGCATTGAAAAAAACGGGACCAGGCATCATTTTAGCTGGAACCATCGTCGGATCGGGTGAGCTGCTCTTAACGACTAGGTTTGGTGCAAAACAAGGATTCGTATTCCTGTGGCTCATTTTGTTCAGTTGCGTGATCAAAGTTTTCGTCCAGATCGAGCTTGGGCGATATGCTATTTTTTCAGGGAAGCCCACGCTCGGAGCTTTGCAAAACATTTCGAAGTTCAGAATCATCGGAAACGTTTTGCTGATCTGGTGGTTTTTGATGATGCTTTGTACCGTCTTCCAGCTCGGTGGTATGCTCGGAGGGGTAGGGCAAGACTTGAATTTGGCCTTTCCGCAATTTGGCGTCTTTTGTTCGGAGTCGATCAAGCCGCTGTCGGGCGACTTGGGGGCTTTTGTGTCAAGTCGTTCGGAGTTCCCTTGGGCCTTTGTCGTCTGCTTGATCACCATCGCGCTGATTTTCAGAGGCAGTTATCAAAGGATCGAACGATTCACGACCATCTTGGTGGTTGGTGTGACGCTGGTGACTGTATTTGCATCCCTTTCGTTGTACTTCACCCCCTTTGCGCCTGTCTTTAAGGATCTGTGTGGAGGGCTCTTGTTTCGGTTGCCAGATGGTGGAATCACAGATGCATTTGCCGTTTTTGGGATTACTGGCGTTGGAGCAACCGAACTCTTTTACTATCCCTATTGGTGCCTAGAGAAAGGCTACGCGCGTTTCGTTGGCGTGAATGACGGTTCACCTGAGTGGCAGCGACGTGCCCGCGGTTGGATTCGTGTCATGCACCTGGATGCTTGGATGAGCATGGTCGTTTTCACGCTTTCGACTCTCGCGTTTTATTTTATGGGTGCCGCCGTTCTGCATCCTCAGGGCATCGATCCTAATGGTGCGGACGCAATGGAAAATCTATCGAAGATGTACAGTAGCCCGTTTGGGGCTTGGACACGGGTCTTATTCTTGGTGGGGGCCGGGGCTGTTCTTTTCAAAACTTTGTATTTGGCTTGTGCGGCCAATAGCCGTCTGACGGTCGATTTTCTAAAGCTGATGGGCTTGATTCGAATCGAGTCGGCTACCTCTCGTGCAAAATCCATACAGGTACTTTGCATCATCTTTCCAATCGTTGCGCTGTCCATTTATCTATTCCAGAGAGACCCGCAGCTGATGGTAAAGCTAGGTGGTATGGCGCAGGCAGCAACACTTCCTATGATGGCATGTGTAGCGGTATACTTTCGTTACTTCAGAATTAGCCCACAACTGAAACCAAGTATCGTATCGGATTTTTTCCTTTGGATTGCGTTGGTGTCCATCCTCATCGTTGCGGCATATTCCCTTCCGGGTGCGATGGTAACGTTCATCGAGAGCTTTGGACCACTTAAATAGAATTGCGTCAATGATGCACCCATTAACGGAAACACCCATGCAAACAGTCAATGCTCCAGCAGCAGTTAAGACAATTCCGCAGACGCCCAAATCTCTTCGGGTGGCACTCTTCGCCGTGGTGATTTTGCTGACAGTTTGCGTTTATTTGTTCGAGCCTTTTATCGGCACGCGCGGACAAGCGGTCTTTGGCATTTTTGCTTTTCTCTCATTGGCAGCGGCCATGAGTGCGAACTTGAGAGCCGTGAATTTGAAGACGATCGGTTGGGGGATTGCACTCCAAATTGCATTGGCTATCGCGGTCACTCAATTTGAATGGGTGCAGTCGGCCTTTCAGTTGGTCGGAAATGGCATCAAGGTCTTGATCGAGTGCTCCGACAAAGGTGCTGAGTTTGTTTTCGGTAATCTCTCCAAAGTCGATGGTCCTGCCGGATTTGTGTTCGCCTTCAAAGCATTGCCGCCGATCATTTTCGTATCCGCATTCTTTAGCGTTCTTTATTATCTGGGGGTTTTGCAGTTGGTCGTTAAGGCCTTTGCATGGATCATGCAATTTTTTATGGGGACATCAGGGGCTGAAACGTTGTCAGTGTCCGCAAACGTCTTCATGGGACAAACGGAAGCACCGTTGATCGTTAAACCGTTCGTTCCCAAGATGACCCAATCCGAGCTTCTAACCATGATGGCAAGTGGCATGGCGCATATTTCCGGTGGCATGATGGCGGTATACATCAGCTACGGTGCCGACCCAGTCGCAATTCTTTGCACTTGTGTGATGGCTTGCCCGTGCAGCTTGTACCTCGCAAAGCTCGTGATGCCGGAGGTGGAAGTACCTGAAACGCTGGTGAGTTCGAATATTGTTGTTCCCAGAATGCACGAAAATCCGATCGATGCCGCTGCCTCAGGTGTCAAAGATGGATTGATGTTGGCGTTGAACGTGGCGGCGATGTTGGTCGGATTTTTGGCGTTTATCGCGTTATTCGATTCGCTTATTGGAGCCGTTAAGCCCATGTTGCTGGGGATGGGATTGGCTCCCGAATGGATTGCTTGGCTACCGGATAACCTATCGTTGTCGAAGATCCTTGGGGCGATTTTTCAGCCGGTGGCTATGCTCATGGGAGTGCCGATGGCGGAGACTCCTCAAGTCGGTAGCTTGCTTGGAATCAAACTTGCCGCGAACGAGCACGTTGCGTACGTCTCGTTGACGAAAGACGCTGCTTATGCGGGGCTATCGGAGCGAGCCAAGCTGCTATCGGTTTACGCGCTGACTGGATTCGCCAATTTTTCTTCGATTGGAATTCAGCTTGGCGGCATCGGTGCCTTAGCACCCGAACGCCGAGCCGATCTGGCTAAGTTGGGTCTCACGGCGCTCTTTGTGGGATTCCTGGCGACCGTGTTGAATGCGGCTGTGGCGGGGTTGTTGATTCGCTGATTCGCTTTTAGCACACCAAGCATGTTGCGAACGTTGGGCACGAGGCCCAAGTTCGCGGGGAGCGACGTGCGGGCTCGTCCCGCTTGCGTCGCAAATGCTTGGTGGGCTACAGGGCCACAACGCTTCTTGATCGCCTTTAGCACACCAAGCATGTTGCGAACTTTGG
>CANHVO010000033.1 GCA_947463915.1 Planctomycetaceae bacterium | reverse complement strand
GTACCACGGTCCAACTCCAGTAGAGGGTCTATAAAGAAACCCGCTATCTGAATGAACCATGCCTTTCCTGTCGAACTGGCCCCTTTTGAAGCGCCTCGCGCTGGCCCCTTTTAGGCGCTCACTGACACACCTGGAAAACGGTTCCTGACACCTTTTACATCCACCTTTGGTCTCCCTTTCACTTGTTCTTTTTTTGTGTCCTTTGTGCCTTTTTGTGGCTGAATGAATTTTAGCCACGAAAAGGCACAAGAGACACAAAATGAAATCAGTCGTTTCAGGAATCCAGCAGTCGTTGCGAGGGAGGAAGAAAAGGAGTCAGGAACCGTTTATTGAACTTGTGTGGAAAACGGTTCCTGACACCTTTTACATCCACCTTTGGTCTCCCTTTCACTTGTTCTTTTTTTGTGTCCTTTGTGCCTTTTTGTGGCTGAATGAATTTTAGCCACGAAAAGGCATAAGAGACACAAAATGAAATCAGTCGTTTCAGGAATCCAGCAGTCGTTGCGTGCCCGAACTCACGTACGATGGAATACCAGGGAATGTTGCTGCAGAGTAGTGGTCGAACACTTATCGAAGAACAAGGAGTCAGGAACCGTTTATTGAACTTGTGTGGAAAACGGTTCCTGACACCTTTTACATCCTGCTTTGTGCCTTTTTGTGGCTGAATGAATTTTAGCCACGAAAAGGCACAAGAGACACAAAATGAAATCAGTCGTTTCAGGAATCCAGCAGTCGTTGCGTGCCCGAACTCACGTACGATGGAATACCAGGGAATGTTGCTGCAGAGTAGTGGTCGAACACTTATCGTGAAAACAGGAAAACAAGCCGTTTCGGCATACAAGTTAGAAGCAAATGACATAATATCCGCTCCCCAAATCGCCGGGGACTCTGTATCCCCCCAGAGTCCGTCCTCAACGTCTGATCTGTCCATCCTCTCGGCTTCCTTCCAATATTAAGCACAAGAATGCAAAACCCGTACAGTACACCAAATGTTGTTGACGATGGACCACTTCGACCGATCAGTGATTCTGGACTTTGGCGAGACAAGGAATTTCTTGTCGTCCGCATTGAATCCCCAAGATTTCCTAATCGATGCATAAAAACCGACCAGCCCTGCGATACAAGAACATCGATTCGCCTGGATTATGTCCCTAAGAAAACGCTATGGATTCTTGCTGGAGGAGTCATTGGTCATGCGATCGCGAAAACTCTCTTGGGTCGTTCGTTCTCATTGGAAATGCCAATATCTCGAAACCTAATTGATGATCATAGCTCAATACGCGGAAAAGCCACAAAGCTTGTCGTTTGCTCAATGCTGATTTTTTTGCTCGGTGTGGTAGGCTTTGTTTTCGCGATGGCATCTGGCGTTAATGAGACACTCGCGATGTGTATTTTGGCACCAATTCTACTTCTGCCTTTCTTTGCGATGGGCGGGGCGGTGTATTATACGATACGTCAAAAACCTTTAGTCGGAGTCGTCAACCTTGATTCTTCTTTTGCTTGGATTTCTGGAGTGAGCAGTTCCTTTTTGGCCAGTTTGCCCTCATGGACCGGATAGGCCTATACGAGAGTGTCAAACATTTCTTTTTGGCTAGTCGCTTTGCAAACTGGACTGATTACGTCAATGAGCCGTGAAGTGACTCAAAACTTTCTGCGATCCAACAGCTTGTTAAACGCGGCTGTCCTACCCTAAGGCTCAAAGAGGAGGATCAGTATCGATTGCGACCAAACATAATTTGGCGCATCCTTTTTTCACATTCCTGAAGGCTTGGAGCCGTATACATCATATCGAATCGAAACTTTCCAGGAGAAGTTTCCACCCAGGTTTTGGAACGGCGATGCATTTCGTAACACTTGTCCGTAACCGATAAAACCAAGTGGTCATGCAATTCGGGTATGGATTCGGATGAACATTCGGTTATGTCCCCTATTTCAAGTGAGCAGCGTCCCCAAGCCGTCATGGTAGCAAATCGAATTTGGTCGCCATCCAAAACAATCGCATCTTGTTGGTTCCTCAGCATGAAAAGGCAGTATAGAGAAACGGGCAGGATGAACGCGAACAGAAACCCCATTGCCATCCAATACCCTGTTGGCGACTCTGCATATGAAACACCAAAGAGACACGGGTAAACGAACATCGCTGCGATGAAAATTCCGCACATGTGGTGCCATTTCGTTCGCTTGGCTATAACCATCGCAATTCCTCTATATGTCGTAGTGCCCTTGTTGTCGAAAGAAGCCATGTATAGGGAGTGGGAGGCATTCGAATAAAGGCGTGATCATGGAGCCCAAAAGCTTGCCTGCGTATTCAAATACGGGTTGTGAGTAGTTTACCGTGGGTGCCGCTCGACCGTGTATGGAACACCACCTGGAGTCCCGTAAATCGTGCAGTTGGACAGTTGCTCGCCCAATGAATCCATACCAGATCGCGTAACACTAGTTCCTGGTAGGTGGAGATAGTACATTCGCTTTAAGTGCGTGATTTTTTCGAGGCCTTTGTCAGAGACGCTGGTGTTTGAAAGATCGACATATCCTAATAACGCAAGATTCTCCAAATAGGCGAGCCCACTGTCTGTAACGTTCGTTCCTCTCAGCCACAATTGTTCGAGATTCACGGCGTTTGAAAGGTGCTTTATTCCGTCATCACCTACTTTCGTGTCATCAAGGTAAACACCATGGAGTCTATGTACGTTTGCAATTGACTTTATGGTAGTGTCGGTAATTGGATTTCCCTCCAAAGACAGTGAGCGTAGGTTTGGAAATTCGCAGATTCTTACAAGCTGTTCGTCCTGGATACCGGCGTTTCGAATCGCAAGCCCTGACACGCTCCAGTCATCCCATGTCACATGAACGCCAATGCGTTCCAATTCCCTCACTGCGTCAATTTCAAGTTGATAGGAAGGGATTTTGTCGAATCGAAGCAATTGCTGTGTCGCGGCGAGTAAGAGCGAAACGAACAATGTGCAACCCGCCAACTGGCGTAATGAAATCGTTTTACGCTCTCGGCGAACAAACCAGGAAACCGCGGTGGCAAATCCGACGCATGAACTCAGGCAAAGCAGGAGTCCGCTGACCTCTGAGACGGTGTAGCCACTCTCAAAGCCCCGTTTCCAAACGACGAGTGAGGTAAAGAACAAGTATACAGCGATTGTGAGGCTGCCAAGCAGATGGAAGTTCTTTCCTGTTTTGCTCGCAAACGTTAAGGAAAGCGAAACAACGATGATCAACAATGCAAGGTAAGGCAGTATGGAAATGGCGGGTATATATGCGGCAAGGTAAAAGAAGTCCCGAGAAGTCGAACAGAAAACCAACCACATGAACGCAATAACGAGGATAATGTGAAGCACGACTCGACGATCGAAGTTCCAGTCTGGCTTCATTCTCGACACAGCCGACGAAAGTCGATGTCGTAGGCACATCCCGTGTGAAGTTGACCAGGAATCATTGCGAATTCACTCCGGCGGACGGCACGACGGAGCGTGCCTGCTACTTTTGTCGGCTGGGGCATTCTCAAGTCAGCTCTTCTACAACGACTTCGCCACGGAAGTCCGATAGGCTGCCAAGGCGGGAATGATTCCAGCCAGGATACCAATTAAGACCAAGCCAGGTACGATGAAGAGCTCCTCGATCGAATTGACACTCAGGAAATCGATTCGAACCCCGGTCGCTTGTTCTGTCCAAGCGTTGCTTAGCGGGCCAACGGCATGACCTGCAATCCAGCCAATGAAACCGCCGATTACCGCAATCAACACAGACTCAACTAAGATGATTGCCGTAATGTGATCGCGCGACGCCCCCAGCGCACGCATGACTGCGATATCGCGTTTGCGCTCGCTCATGCTATTGTAGATGCCGACCAAGATACTGATTGCACTCACGATACAAACCAGACTCGTGATCGCCAGGAGCGCCCATTTGATAGGCTTAACGAAAAAATTCAGCAGACCACTTATGACACCGATCGGCGAGACGGCTTGAGCAAATTTCGATTTGTTGACCTGTCTTTGGAGGCCAATCCCTTTCATCCCGTCCGTCTTGATCAAGATGGCAGTGACCTCTCTTTTCTCGATCGGCAAACGCACCTTCGATAATTTTGAGTCACGCTCAGGAGCTGTGGCTGATCCTTTTTCTTCTCGCCCAGCTTCGTCGCGATTAGGAGCAACGTGCCCCTCTAGCAGATAGAATCCCTCGATGTTAACAAACGCCCCGCGATCGTTTGGCGTTCCTGTTGGTTCCAAGATGCCAACAACAACAAACCCTTGATCGTGTCGAGCACCGCCGGCGGCTCCGTGCGAAGCAAAAATTTCACTCCCTAGATTGAGCTTCATTTCGGCTGCGACTTGCGAACCAACAACTGCTTCGAAGTAGCCGTGTTCGTCGGAGTAGTCTACGAAGTTGCGACCTTTGGCGAATCGGTAGTCAAGGTCATTGTCGTTGCCGTGCTTCAGCAAATTGAAGTAGTCAGGCGTTGTGCCAACACAACGAAACGTGTCGATGTAGTCACCCATGCAAAGTGGAATCGCAAATCCACCTTTGATCAGGAAGGAGTAAAGGCCACTTCGTTCTGGTTCTTTCAACACGCCGCCGATCCGTTCGTATTCTTTCTGACGGCCATCGTCAGCCATGTACTCCATGTAGTAGGAGTACTGAATGTTCTCAACGGGCTGACTCAAAAAAAAGACGGTGTTGAACGTTAATTGAATGTCGCTGCCCTTCGCTCCAACAATTAAGTTGTAGCCGACATTGCTGGTTCGGTCGAAGGTCTTTTGAATGACCCCCGAAATCGTCAGCACGAGTACCACGAGCGCAACCCCCAACGCCATCGATAGCATCGTCAGAGCTGTAGGCAGTTTGCGATAAGTAAGGTTGCGGACAGCAATGGTAAATAAGTTCATCGTTCTGAATCGTTCTAAGTGTTACTATTGTTCCGAGGTCGCGATTCGGTCTGCGAATGCACGATTGATTTGCTCCAGCCGTTCCACACGTCCGAATTGATTTGCGATTTCGTCGCTGTGCGTGACCATCAAGATTGCGACGGATTCTTGCCGGCAAACATCTTTGATCAAATCGATGATGCGTTGTTGATTAGCGGGGTCCACGTTGGCTGTCGGTTCGTCTGCGAGCAAAAGACGAGGCTTGTTGGCGAGCGCTCGAGCTACTGCCACACGTTGCTGTTGACCGACGGACAGTTGGCTTGGCAAATAATGCATTCGGTCTGACAATCCAACTTTATGGAGCAACTCCTTGCCCCGCTCCGCGTTAATCTTCTTGCGAGCGAACGTCATTCCAAGCCGAACATTTTCCAATGCAGTAAACGCCGGGAGCAAGTTAAATGTCTGGAAGACATAGCCCATCTTGTCCGCGCGAATGCGGTCTCGCCGCGACTCCGAAAACTGGGTCAGCTCGGTTCCATCCAAACGGATTGAACCGCTATCGGCGGACACGATTCCGGAAATGATGTGCAGAAGGGTCGTTTTACCGCCGCCGCTTTCACCACGTAGCACTACCTGTTCTGCTTGGCCGATATCCAGTTGTGGGATATCGAGAATAAGCAATTTGTTCCCACCAGGTTCCGCGTAGGATTTTTTTAGATTTCGTATTTCTAGCATCGACAGTTCGTTGGAAGATGTGTTGGGATGGCTCATTCTGGAGTACGAAAGGGAACTACAGTCAGTTCAACGCACTCGATTCAAGTGGCTGTGTTAAAACGATCCTAACCCGAAGCGTAGGCGAGGGGCAATTCCGCAGGCCCCTCACTTATGTTTCGGGTTGCGAATAGTAGTTTTCTCTATGGCGTTCGTCTCAAGCATTTCGATCGAAACGCTTGCTTTTCATAACCCGATCGATTTCACGACTTGCGTCTGCTTTCTTGAGCGTCTCTCGTTTGTCATGAAGTTTCTTGCCCTTGCACAAGGCAATGACACATTTTGCCTTGCCACGTTCCGCAAAGTAAACTCGCAAGGGGACCAGGGTGAGACCCCGTTCTTTGGATCGACCAACGAAGCGCATCAGCTCGCTTTTGTTTAAAAGCAACTTGCGTACGCGTTTGGTCGCATGGTTCCAAATAGAGGCTTGTCGATACTCTTCGATTTCGCAGCCGACCAACCAAAGCTCGCCATCTTTGATTCGCGCGTAAGCCTCGTCGATGGAGCATTTGCCATTTCGAAGACTTTTGACTTCGCTGCCGTGGAGCACCATTCCACATTCGATGGAGTCCAATATCTCGTATTGATGTTTGGCTTTGCGATTGTCGGTCACCATTTTGTGCGTGACCGTGCTCGAAGCCTTTGCCACTGGGACTTTTGCGTCTTTGGGTTTTGCTTTGGTAGGCTTCGGTTTGGTTGGAGCCGTTTGTTGGGCTTTTTTCTTATTCAAGGGCTACCTGCTGACGTTTGCTTTTGGCGGAGTGAGCTCAAAAACTGCAAAACTCTCGTTGAACTCGGTTGGTGATGGATACAAGATTGGCAGGAGTGGGAGGTTCTGTCCAGTGACTCGACGATCCAACAAAACATAGCGGATACCATACTTGCCCTGCAACTCCCAGAGTTTTTCGGTTGTCCAGGGGACCAAGTTTTTCGCTTTGTCGAATTGGTAAGCGTCGGCAAGTCGTTTGCTCCACTCAACGACGTCTTCGGCGTTTTGAGGAGCGTCTTTCCAACAGGCCAGTTCAGGCCGCCCTGTGTGCCACTTGAAAGACTGTTGGCGTCTGGGGGTCAGCCAAAGGGAGCCCGTCTCCGAATTCTCTTTGATCCAATTGCAAACACGCAGCCAATCTTGAAATTGCTTTTGCTGAATGCTGTCTGAATCCGTCTTGGCCACGAAATTCGCCTTGTCGCCAGCGGGAATCGCCTCGTTCCAATTCGATTCAAATCGATATCCCAACAATACGATGCCGGGCAAGAATGCAGTGCAGCATACGATCCACCGGGCTAGAGAAGGATAGGGTCGATAGCGAAGATGACCAAAGGCGAAGGAAACCGCCAATGCACCAATCATCATTGGCATGGCAACGTCATTCCATCGAAACAAATAAAAACGCAGAACTTTGGACGCAATCGGCTTTGAAAATGTCCCAATTCCGTAATCGATCAGCAATCCCAACATGGCAACAGCAAAGCCAAATAATCCAGCTCCGACCGCGAATCGAACTCCTCTGGGCATGGAACGACCATCCCGCCAGATCGAACGAATGGTCAGCAAAAGCAAGAACGCTGCGCAGCCCAGTTGAAGCTCAAAATCTTGCCAACGAACCGGGTTGAATCTTGATGGAGCAAGATGGTGACCAAGTCGGGTGTAGACTTGCTTTACCGCACTCTCGCTTGCCAAAACGGGATCTGTTCCCCAGTCGATTGCCATCGCGGGAACAACTCCCACGAGAACTCCGACGATGCACAGCAGCCAGCCTATTCGATGCATCGCTACCCACTTCCAGAATCCAATTTTTGGTGTCCACCAATCGAGAACGATGGAAATGGCCCCAACACAACCGATCACCCAAATTCCAGTGACTACGTGAAACGCGGCTGAGCCACCAAGAAATGTCCAAGCCAAAGTCCACCGTTGCCGAACGGCCATGGCAAGCCCACCGAAGATCATCGCGTAGGCGATTCCTTTGGACTCACATCCGCCAACGACCCATTCTCCTGCCCAATGCCCGTAATGCAGCCCGGCCAGCCAAACTACAGCCCAACAGCTTGCAACCAGTGGAGAGTAGAAAGGACTCTCGCCTGCTTGGTCTGAGCTTCCGGTTGATTCAACGGAATTGCGGAACTTCCAGAGTGATCGTCCGAGAATTGTCCAACCGGCGGCCAAAAACATCCAAGTCACAAATCGGCCTGTCCAAACCGCCCATGGCAGCGACATCCAACGTGTCAGATATCCGAACGTCGCGAAAAACAGCCAATGGGCGTCCCCCGATTCCAAAAACAAATCTCCCCTCCCAAAATCGCTATTCCAAAAATGGGCGGCTTTCGTCCAGTAATGGGGTTCATTGATTGCCGGAACGTTGCTCCCAGCGTAAATAAAGAAAACACAAAAAACGCAGAGGAAATCGACAAAAAAACCACTCGTCCAGCTCGGTTTGCTGAAATCGTTTCCCACCAACTTCCGATTGGATAATGATTCTGTCATGGTCATATTTGAAATTCAGGTCTTCATTTTGCGGTGCGAAAGCGAAACGCCAGAACGCTGGAAAGCATCTGAAAATTAGGAAAACAATAACGATCAGAACACAAACGACTAGCAATCCTGGAATTTTCCAGAAAATCCGCTTGACAGCCCTCCCTTTTTCTTGACTGTCACGGTGTGGCACTTAGAGTTGAATGGAACTGATTAAGCGTGTGGACACATTTTCGACAGACGAGCCTCTGCGTTGTAAAGCAGTCTACGAAATTACAGGATCAGGAGATGGGTATTTTGCCCAAGGATTGCAGGAAGGGAAGTCATGTTAGTATTATCGAGAAAAAAGAACGAGAGTATCGTTATCAACAATGAGATCACGATTGTCGTGGTTGAAATTCGGGGTGACAAAGTCAGGCTCGGGGTTGAAGCTCCTCGAGAAGTGCCTGTTCACCGCCGAGAGGTGTTTGACGCAATTCAGCGGAATCTAGACTCGCAAGCACCAGAAGAGTCCGAACAAAAAGAAGAGTCCTAGGATTCTTGATCTGTTTTTCGTCAGATTGCCTTGGCTTTTCGCTGGTCATTGACGATGGAAGGAAGACCTTTCAGGCAAGGCTTGACAGAAGCTCGGCGATTCGTACACTTTCGCCACGCTTCAAGGCAATGCCAGCAGACATGCGGCCCCGTCGTCTAGAGGCCTAGGACATCGCCCTTTCACGGCGGTAACACGGGTTCGACTCCCGTCGGGGTCATTACATAGGGAAGCACCAGCTTCCGAACACTCACAAGACCCAGCAAATTGCTGGGTTTTGTTGTTTCTGTACCAACTCCTGCTACCTCATGCGCGGTAGTGGTAAGGGAACCGGCAAGGGACCGGAATTCGCGAGCCTGCTGGAGATGCGACTCTGTAACCTGCAGGTAATGCTTCTCTGCAACCTTGCTACTGTGACCAAGCCATTTGTTAACAACGTGGTCTGGAAACTTGTCTTGCAGCTCGGTCCGGCGAGTCGACCTTAGATTCACAAATAGCTTTGGCCAAATCGGCACGCCAGCCCGCTCCAAAATCCGATTAAATTGAGTCCGAAGGTTGGCCCGCCTGTCGCGGTACTTCTCGACGCAATAAATCGCCCCCGGGCGTGCAACCCTTTTCGACTCTAGAAGAGCCTCGCCAATTTCGGGAAAAATAGGACAGAACCGACGGGCTGTTTTGGAAGCATCGATCAACAGCCGGTTATTCTCCCAATCGACATGCGACCACTTCAAACCGACCACTTCGCACGGACAGCGAAGGCCGCCAAACCTGGTGAGCGCGAAAATTAATTTCCAGTCCGCATCTGGGCATGCCGCCATCACTTTGTTCGCAGTCTTTAGATCGACGAAGTGCTGTCGGTCTGGGTTCGATTCGGAGCCACCTTTGATGTCCGAAAATGGATTCGAGGTCAACAGACGGTCGCGCACTGCGTGCTGGAACATCGTTTTGGCTCGCTTGCCATGTTTGGAAATGGTTGCGTCCGCGAGCTTTTTAGCAGCCATGAAACGCACCCACCTATCCGCATCCGCTTGCGTAATTGTTCGCAAAACTTTGTTACCTCCGAAGTGCTCGACCAATAGCCTTTGTGTCTGCTTGTAATTCGTGCGGGTCGAAGGCTTGGCATCTGCTCTGCCATCAATGTAGGCTGTTAGGAATGCATCCAGTTGTCGGCCTTCGTTCAACGAGAGTTTGGGGTTTACCGGGTCTGCTAAGCCCCACTCGACAAGTTTGTCGCGTATGCTCCCGTCGGTAGACGAGACCCAAGCAATCGTTTCTGCGCTTGCGGCAACATTGTTGGCTCTTGCTTGTGCTAAATCGTCGCAGTAACGAGCTACGTTACTGGCAACTCGCTCTGTAGCTCTAGATAATCCCTTAAGATAAATCTCACGTTGGATTTGATCGACGTAAAAGCGAATTCGGAAGCCTTTTCGGCTTGTTGTGTCTAATCGTTTGATACTTGCCATGTTCGGAGGTGTGAGGAAAAGTTCAGAAAAGTAGGTAAGAGTTCGCTTGCCAATCGGAGTAAGCTCACCTGCCTTTGTGCTTGCTTACGAAGTCGAGAGCTTGGAGACGGGTATGCCGTTAGGAAAAAGGTAGGCATTTAACTAGCGACTCAAAAGAAGACGGCAGGAGTTCTGTGCATCAGCGAACTCGGTGAGGCCGATTACCAATGCACAGATCCATACACTCGTCCATGCGGTCTAGTTATCGAGAGGATTTACGGTTGTTGTCGCCGTTGCCCCATCTCGAAAAGCAATCAACAGTTCGCGAGAATAATACCGTCGTCGCCCTCTGGTTAAGCTATCGATTTGGCCAGACTTTGCCCATCGCCCGATAGTCGATGGGTGGCATTTCAAGAGCTTCGCAGCCTCGTAGACCGTTAGCAAATCGTCTGCTGGAATTCGACTACTGCCGGTTTCGGAAAGGACGCGTCTTACGACTCGCTCTAAAAGCAGTTCGATGTCGTCAACGGAAACGAGCATTACTGACTGCGGGAATTGATGAGCGAGGGACGTACTTTTTTGAGAGCTTTCTGAGCTCTGCGTTCGAGCCATTCTGATGGCCTCCGTGCGTATGGTGAATAAAAACTCCCGCTCGCATCATGCTTGCGGGTTGAGAAAAGGTGCTAATACCAATTTTAATGGAGCGCAGAGAGCACTTTCGCCTAGCAGGTTGTTTATTTTTGTGCAATACCGGGGCGAACAGCGTCTCACCTTGAAAAACACTGGTTTTCCTGCCTTTTTGTCCCGGGAAAAAAATTGCGAAAAAAATTACGGACCGACTTACGGGCCGTTTTCGGGGCACGGGAGCCTCGAATCTGCCCTTTGCACAGCCTTTTTTTGGGCAAATTGGACTTTCGCGAGCTCATGGGAGATGAGCACGAAACGCTGCTGTTAACACTAATCAATGAGCTCATCGAGAAAAGTGGCCAACAGGTCTGGCGTTGTGCTGTCCCAATCAATGACCTGTGGTGGCCGATCGGTATCGGGATGTAACACGAATGGATCGAGCACAAACATCAAAATGTCTCGCAGTCGAATCGGGCCAATCGAGTCGTCAGTTGCCGCTGCAACCGAGGTGTTGAATTCGTTGGTAAACATGGAATACCTCTAGCTTATGTGTTGGGGGTGATGATTGGTGGAGCAGGTCTTCGCGTCGAAACAAGCGATGCGAAAACGAAAAATGCCCAGCGGGAAAACTGGGCATCGTCTTTGGAACTGTGAGGAAGATAGACTAGTCTGAATCCGGTTCGAGCCAAAACGTTCGTAGCCATTCGATCTCCGCCTCAATGGCTCTCGACCGAACCGCATAAGGGCCAAGTTTTGGCCCATTGCAGGGTGACAAGTCCGCCCACCAATATCCGCGGTGGTCAGGCTCGACATGCGAACCGCGATGAATCGTTGGGGCGCCCAACGCATTAGGTTCGATAAGTTCCGAATAGATCATGCGCACGCTGCCGCCAAGACCGACGATCAGCTCGGCGGTTTCAGTCACGCGACTCAAGATGCTTGCCTCCGGATAATGTTCCGACGTGGGCGGTCGGTCAGGTAGCCGTCGAGACTTGCTTCGATCCGAGTCAGCCCGCTCGAGATTCGTTGACGCAACGATTCTCGCTGGCGCAGATCTTCTGGGACAACCCCAGTAACGAGGCTTCGCGCCTGCGCCACCAGTTGCTCCAAAGATTCATCCGTGCCGATACTTAACCTTTGGAACCTTTCCAGGAACTCGTTTAGGTTCGTCACGGCTGTGTCTCGAAACACCTTGGGCTTGCCGTCTGTCTCGCCGCTTAAACGCTCTGCCAGATGCGACACGAGGTCACTGAGCTCTTCCGCAAACGCTGACTCAGCAATCTTGACCGCTTCGTTAAAACGTTCTCGCACCCGCGTGCATTCAGCTTCGTATATCTCGGGCGCTACGCTCCGCAAGTAATCCGGTGGAGTGGTCGCAGGATAGTCCCAAGTGATCTCAAACTCATCGGCAATGCTCAGCGAATAGTCTGTGACATCAAACAGATCTCCTAATCGGTTGCGAGCTTGGTCAACCAGTTCGCCCCAGCAACGATCAAGATTGCTCACCGTCTCCCGAAGTTCGACCTGCGCTTCTCGCAACTGCGTTTCCAGCGTCGGCACGGTATTACGCCGAACGAGCCGAATACCAGGTTCAACGTAGGGCAGTGTCTGCCCACGCCAGCATGCGACTGCTTTTGATTTCACCGCGGAGACAGTCCGAAAGACGGGATGAGTGGTGTCAAATAGCTTCTTGCCGGCTGAGAGAACTTTGGCATCGGCGCTAAATGCACCAGCGGCGAGTTGACGCTGCCCCTGGCTCAGTGTCTTGCGAACGCCTGGCCATCGGACGTGGAGACGGATCGCGGTCGTCGCCGACTGCAATTGTTCACCAGCAGTCGTCTGCTGCAGTGACTCGCGATCCAGGGTTGGCGGTTCCAAAACGGTAGACATAGATAATTCCTCGATAGTAAAGGGTTCAGTAAATGACGAACGGCGGACATCATTGCCCGCCGTTTTTGGTGTCGTAGTAGCCATTGGTGTTTAGGCTTGAACGAAAGTTAGTCATCAGCTGCCAGTGCTGGCAGGTACTGG
Organism: Planctomycetaceae bacterium; assembly: GCA_947463915.1. Taxonomy (GTDB): domain Bacteria; phylum Planctomycetota; class Planctomycetia; order Pirellulales; family Pirellulaceae; genus JBKCUI01. The sequence continues at coordinate 19,237 of CANHVO010000033.1, read as the reverse complement.
TCGCTTGCGAGTTTCACGGGGATTCGTTTATGCCAAATTTCTGCTGGTGACGGCTTGGACTGAGGGTGAGATACTCCGGTCATCGGGACGAGCGTGGCGTCAACTTCGGGCGGAGAATCCGTTTGCCAAACTCGCAGCATGAGCCATCCCTGCAAGAGCAACGGGACCAAACAAGCCAAAACAATGCCGATGGACTCGATCGAGCCAGCAAGCAACAAATCCGTCACTCGCGCAGCAGCAATGGATTTGCGTTCAGCTTCCAGTCTATTTAACCCCGATTGGACGTCCGCCTGTTGTTGTACGATCGACTGGCGTGTTTGCTCAAAGGACTGCTGAGCCTGTACCCAGCCTTTTCGGGCTTCTGCATCGGCGGTGACGAGCCCATTTGATGCTTCGGCGACCTGCTTTTGCAGGGCGTTTACGTGTTCTCGCTCGCGAAGAGCCGCGGCGGCGCCGTCGCCGCAGCCGACGATAAAAGGGTAAAGCAGGATAAGGAGGATTGCGAATCGTCGAAGTATCTCCCGGACGATCGTATCTAACAGGATTAGAATTTGTATCAGGCGAACCATAAGTTTCCCTTCGTAAAAGACGATGTGTAAATTTGAGTAGTTGTTCAAAACGGCGTTGACGATGAAACGCCAAAGCCAATGCGGCAGCCGCAACGAGCGTGCTGCACAAAAGTAAAACGGTGAACATGATCAACCCGCAGAGTTAAGGGTGACACAAGAAGTAAAAAAGCTATGTGGGCAAAGAAGATGTTTGTAAATCGCGAATCAGTTTACAGACGGTCCGCCGCGACTAACGCGTCGTCGGACGGCTGCACCGTTCTGGCTACTTTTGGCCAAAGGCTTTGCAGCATAGATACCACCGACTTCAGCGTCCAAACAGCGCCCCGCAGCCCATTCCCTTAATCGCTGAACCGATTCCGCAGATGTCACCGCGACTGGCACGACATTCAACGCTGCTTGATTAAGCGGAATGTCAAGCAAAGCTGACAAACGGCAACAAGAACGGATCTCGGCTCCTGTCCATTGGTCATCTGCCGGCAGAATTTCATCCGTCGATATTCCAAACCGAGACCGATAAATGCTCCAAATAGCATTCTTCTGATCGCGGCTAGGTAAATCGACAAAGAACACTCCGTCAAATCGTTCCGCTCGCGAGAACTCGGGTGGCAGCCTGGAAACGTCATTGGCCGTACAAACCACGAACACGTCCGAGGTGTGGTCATTAAGCCAAGTCAGCAGAGCACCAAACATGCGTGAGGTCACTCCACTATCACCGCTGCCACCCGAGGCACCCGCAAATGCCTTTTCGATCTCATCGATCATGACCACGCAAGGGGCCATTGAGTCGATGATCCGCAACGCCTCTCGGGTCCGCTCTTCCGATTGGCCAACAAGTGAGCCCATTAGGCTGCCGACGTCCAACGTCAGAACGGGGCGCCCCACCTCCTTGCCAAGCGATTTGCAGAACTCAGATTTACCGCAACCCGGAGGCGATAGTAGTAGAACGCCCCGGGGCTTTGCAATCGTTGCTGCATTGCCAGCACGCAGCAACGCCCGCTTGGTAAACGATTTCAAGGCAGATAGGCCACCCAACGAGTCAAAATCGCTTTCGGAACGACACAGGTTGAGCAAGCCAGACTTCTTCAGAGCTTGAGTCTTTAGCTCCCAAATAGCATCGGGCTGCACCGCACCATGCCGGACCAACGATAGCGAGAATGCGTTTTCGGCCTCATACCGAGTTAGGCCAACTGCCGCATCGAGCACCGACTCAAGCAAGTTACCTTTTGGCATTTCATCGCCATCAGTTGCAATACCGGCCAAGAGCTCACGTAGTTCCTCGCGTGTTGGCGGTTCATGGTCAACGACCACAAATAACCGTTCAAGCTCCGGCGGCAACTGCACAACCGGCGATAGGATCACGACAAACTTGCGTTGGAGCTTGCCTTGCATAACTGCTTTAGCAACTTCTGCGACGACTTCGCCAGACCCGATAAAGCGATGATAGCTTCGCAGGACCAAGATGGTAGGAGTATCATCGCTTGCCAAAGTCGTCAGCGATTTGATCGCAGCTAGTGGATCGGCAGACTCCAAAGTAGTTGTTGTATCGGCAGCGGGCTTGAGTCCCTGCGCGACATCCCAAGTCATCAATGACCAGTTTTCAGAACGACATAGCTGAGCTAGCTCCACGATGGCGTCGTCCGGCTCGTAGGATTTGATCCATACGCCGGTAAAGCAAGCTCGTACGAGCTCGCTCATTCGTTGTCCAAGTGCGGACATAGTATCTCCCTTGGTAGTTAACATGTAAATGAAAGAGTGGTCCCAGAACACGCGTTACTGGACGGTTACGCCTGAGCAGCTATTGCTTGGCGTTTTGCTCGAGCTCAGAGCGAGCTTGTTGATAGAACTCGCTTTTCAGCGACTCAGTTTGGCGAGCGCCCAGAGCAAGCTCCAGGTTTCGGGTGGCTGCTTGGCAATCACTGCCCGCAAAGCCTTTGGTCTCCACCTTGGTTTCACCTTTAGCAGTGACAGTGATTTCGATGGTTTTTGTGATGGGATTCACGGTTGCTCCTTTAGGCGACTTGAACACAAACGCGGATACTGCCGTCTGCTAACAATTGCTCGGTAGTGGAGTGACCAGCCTTTCGAGCTTCTAGCTTGGCTTTCTCTACGGCATAGGCCTGAAGGAAACGATCGAGTTCGACTTGTTTCCCCCAGCGTTCCTGGTAGTTGTCGAACTCGACGGTACCATTCTCGACGTTGCAAACAACCGGGTAGGTCCAATTCGGGAGCGCAACAGCCCAACCCGTTTTGGTGTTCGTAAATAATTGCGCAGGACCATAAACCGGTTCAGCCAATTGCAACCGGCTACAAGCCGATCTAATGGCAATGGGATCGCGCACTTGCGTGCGGATCGAGACGATGTGTGACATGACAATCCTCCATATCAAAGGGGAAGAAAAACGAGATGCTGCGGACCAACTCCGTAGCAAAGGGAAGAGACGCTTCGGCAAGCGACAGCCAAATAGCAATTCACGTCTTACACTCTATATGACGCATTTTCGTGCCGGATTTAGCAGTAACAGAGAATGCACAATTCTTTAGCTGATACTTACAGCTCCCATTCACCCTATATGACGCAAAAACGCTCTGGATTTAGCTGGACAACATCGCGACGATATCGTTCGCTGTATTGCTCGCCGACCAAACTGGTCACCTAAGCCCGTTCTGTCGTCAAAACTGTCTGCGGCAGCATGGACATTCACCATCATGCCCTTTGATCAAGGATAGAAACGCAGTCGGCTGCGGAATTGTAGTGATGGCTCGAAAGGCAAGCGGATCGCGATGGGCGTAATGTCGGTAAGTAACGCCCCGCACCGAGTGCCCAAGTATCTCGATCGCAGATTCAGGGAGGTGCTGGTCATAGTAGGTTGCACATGTCTTGCGAAGATCCTTCAAGAGCCATGCGTGCTCCTCGCCCGTTTCGATATCGTGTTTAGGAGCAATCTTTGCAAGTTGGCACAGCTCACTAAATACTGCATTCGGTCTAGAGGAGCCACCATCAAAAACGGGTGAGTCTGGCTGGCAACCTTCGTGATGAAGATTCCTCAAGTGCGAATGAACAACTCGGTTCATAGGGCGAATAAAGACTTTGCTGGTCTTCACTCGACGATAAGTAATCCAGCCCCACCGCGAACTCTTCTTTCCTCGACCGTCAGGACAAGCAGGAGACCAAGAGACGTTTCTCCATAGAATCGGCTGATGAACTGGTTTCCATTTCCAGATGGTGCCAGTATCCAGTCCGTAGTTAAAGAATAGAACCAACGCGGCTCGCCAATAGCGACCAATATCGAACTGTAGATGGCAACCGCGTGGTAGGGACATCATATAGGTTGCGAAGTAGAGTGCGTTCAGCTCAGCTTTGGTAAGGTAGTGTCTACCTGCGACGTCACGCTGCTTCTTTGTTTGCGGGAACTTCGGAAGCGTATCAATAAGCTCTTGCTCCCAAGCCCAAGACAATACCGCTCTCAAATGCTCACGGCACTTGTTTGCGGTGCGCCCGGGATTTCCGCCTTTGCTTTCGGTCGCACAATCATAAACCCAGTCAAGAAACTCTCGAACCTCCGATCTCCCGATGCTCTCAATTGGAACTTCCTTGTTCCATTCTTTCCATTTACTTAACGTCGATCGATACTCGACTCCGGTGGCAGGCGAAAGTGAGCGGGCCTTGAGGTAACCAGCAACGGCGGATTCCAGGGACTTGGACATTTTTGGTCTCCATGCCAATGGCAGGAACCTCCTTGCAAATCCGATTCCGCCAAGCGGCAAACTCTATGCGTCGTGCTCGACCTCCCGTCGATTTGATTTCGAAGTTGTATACATCTAAGTTAGTCGGTGCGAGTTGGCGGTTCCGCTGAATTCACATCAGTTTGTTGCGTCCCTGACTCAAACTTGCTTCTAAAAGATGAGCCGCCAAATAGGGCCCCGCAGGCTAGCCAGGTGGTGTGGCTGGGGGCGAGCTCTTGCCCATATGTCGACCGACGGATCCCCGCCGTTGTTAGCAAGCGATTCTATCAAAAGCCGACCGTTTTGAGCCTAAATCTCCGACGGATGAGCCGGGAGATCCGGCACCATTTCGACCACGCGTAACCCGTCGGGCAAGTGGTTCTCGATGGCAGAATTATTATGGGATGTGGTGAGCCGCAGACCGGGCGCGAACTCGCTCCGGTTTGGGTGACCGGAGCGCCGAAAAACAGCTTGGATCTGCTTTCGAACCGTCGGAATAAAGTAATTTAGAGGCCGTCAATTGAGTGCACAGGACATTCCCTCGTGAGTGCGCTGGCGAAAAGTGGTTGTTGTCAAACCTGAACCGAAAGCAGGGACTTTTCTGCCGAAACTTCAATATTACCCCTGTCGCTTTTTCCTTTTCCGTCTGCGTTTCCTTTCCCCAAGAATGCGAAAAATCGTCGCTTGAATAGCTATTGGAGACTCGAACAACCTGCGACGTGAGCCATGAAAAAGCGTCAGGTTCCAAGGCCGAGTACCTCCGACGAACAACCTCGCTGAACGAGCACTACGACCATTGGTGGTGCCTAGAGGGAATACGTTGGGCGATCGAAGCGAACCTGGCGGTGATGAGGCGCTTATCGGAAATTTTTGGAAAGCAGCTTGACAAGGGCATTCCTCTGGTATTATTTTACCAGTGGTAATTTATTACCAGAAAGAAACCCAATCGATTAGAACGCGTCGCGATATTCGAACGAACTGCACGGGGATCATTACATGGCAAAGAAAAAAGCAAAGGCTTCCGACCTGGGACGCCGCGAGCGGCAGATCCTCGAACTCATCTACAAAATTGGCGAGGCGTCGGTCGGAGATGTTCTTGAACAATTGCCCGATCCTCCCGCCTACGATTCCGTTCGGACAATCATCCGAATCCTGGAAGGAAAAGGACTCCTCCGACACCGTCGCGTTGGAACCAAATATGTCTACCGGCCGACGCAGTCGCATGAAACGGCAAGCCGCTCGGCATTATCGCATTTGATGAAAACGTTTTTCAAAGGCTCGGCTTCGGATACTGTAGCCGCTGTCTTCGATATATCTTCCGATCGACTCAGCGATGAAGAACTCGATCAACTTGAAAAACTGATCGAGCAAGCTCGAAAGGAAGGGCGATAATGTGGAATGAACTCACGACGCTCGTATCGGACCGAAGTTTGCCGCTAGTCATCGATGCGACCATCAAAACAAGTCTTATCATGATCCTTGCAATCGTTCTGGATCGAATATTGACTCGTTCGTCTGCCGCAGTGCGACATCGGGTTTGGAGTGTGAGTCTCTGCGGCGCCTTGTTCATTCCCATTCTGACCGTCGTTCTGCCACAATGGCAACTTCCGATTTTACCGCAGCGGATGGTGACTCACGCGGGATCGATGCTGGAAGACACAATGCCCGCGCCGAATCACAAGTTAAAGGAAACGCGTGAGTCGATCGAGAGATCCAAGGCACGGGCTGGATTTCGCCCGGAATTGGAGCACAGCGAGTTTCCAATTCCGCCGTACGAAACGGATCCGATTCATGCTGCGACATCGGAACCGAATTCGAATTCCGTTCAAGCAACTCCAACCACGAAGGATGGTCCTACGAATCAACCTTTGATGCGATGGGGTGCAGGAATGGTTATTGGAATATTGTTGGTCGCGGGATTCGCATGGAAACTCGTTCCAATTCTTGTCGGATTGGTTGCCAATCATCGATTGATTCGAAGTTCCCAAAAAGTTCTCGACGGTCCTAAGCAAAATCTCGTCGGTTCACTCGCAGTTCGACTCGGAATGAGTCGTCCTGTCCCGCTCTATGAAGCCGACGTCTCCGTTGTCCCAATGACGTTGGGAGTCGTTCGTCCAGTGATTGTGCTTCCGGGCGATTGGCGCGAATGGACCGAAGAACAGTGCGAATGCGTACTGCTTCACGAGCTCGCTCACATCAAAAGATTCGATGTCGCCTATCAGCTTATCGGATGTTTCGCATCCGCTCTTCACTGGTTCAATCCGTTGGTCGGGTACGCCCTTCGTCAGCTTCGGATCGAACGCGAACTGGCGTGCGATGATTGCGTCTTAGAAGCCGGCGAGCTGCCATCGGAGTACGCCAAGCAGTTGGTCGTTATCGCGAGGGCTTATCAACCTTATCGCCCCAGTGTTTCGGTCGCCATGGCGAGCTCTGCACGCCTCGACGATCGAATCCGAGCGATCCTCGACACGGCCCGTTCGCGATTGCCGCTCAGCGGAAGAAAATCCCTCGCCATTGCCTCGATTGCGTCTCTGGTCGTTTTCTCGATTGTCGTCATCCGACCTATCACGCGACCTGCCATTGCGGATCAGCCTACGAACAGGATATCGGACACACCTGCGAGCGACAATGAAGCGACGATCAGAGCCGATACAAAGCTGAATTCCAACAAAGAAATCATCATCAAAGGCATCGTCCTCAAGCCAGATGGAACACCTGCGGCTGGAGCCACCGTTCGCTCGACGGCAAGCGTGGTTTGGCCGATGACAAAGTTTGTATCAGAGGATTTCGAACCTCCGATTGCAAAAACGACGTGCAATGAACGAGGTGAGTTTGAAATATTGGTCGAACAACATCCGTACGGCGAACTTCCAGAGGCAGCCGACGAGGATCGGAGAAGGTTAATGACCATTTCAGCGACTTCCGACGGATACGGTCCAGCATGGATTGCGTACGAGTCGATCGATCCATCCAAGCCGGTCACGCTTCGGTTGGTTGAAGATGTTTCGATCCGCGGGCGAGTTATCGACCTGGAAGGTCGGCCACTCGCAAACACTTGGATACATATTAAATCGATCCGTTCCGGGAAGAACGATGACCTCTCGCTTTGGTTGGATGGGGTGGAAGCTAAAGACGATGCTCAAACGCTTTCCGAGCACCTCGTTCGCAGAATGCATCCGCGAGAGCTTGGAATCACAAAGGAATTTAGAAGTGGTCAAGACGGCTCCTTTGAGATTCGAGGGATCGGTCGTGATCGGGTCGTAGAGATTGCGTTTCAGAGCGACCAGGTCGGCCTCGAATTTGTTCTTGCCGTCACGCGTACGATGTCTGCTTCTGCAATACCGCAATTCATGTCGCAAACGGCGCCCAGCGTAAGTCTTTTTGGAGCGGAGTTTACATACACCGCTTCGCCGAGTCCACCAATCTCAGGGATCGTCGTCGACGACAGAACGAAAGAACCGTTGTCGAATGTGTCGGTTGAGATTTATTTTTTCACCAGCGGACCGAATCTCAGAACGAAAACCGATTCTCAAGGACGCTTTCGATTGACCGGTTATCCGACGAGTCACCCCCAAGGTCTTTTGTTTCGACCCAGTGGCGACCAGCCCTATTTGATGCGAAAGTTGCTGCCTCCTACTGCAAAGAGCCTTGAACCGCGCGAGATGACGGTCGAATTGCATCGTGGCATTTGGATCACTGGACGCGTTACCGATCAATTAACCAAGGATCCGGTTCCTGGCGTTACGATGCTGTATCTTCCATGGGAATCCAATCCATTTGCGCAATCCTTGCCTGGTGTGGAAGAAAATTTTCTCGGCGAACAAGCTAAATATCAAACAGATAAAAACGGAAACTTTCGTATGCCCGGGCTGCAGGGCCCAGCCATAGTGGGTGCGGTATACGCGCCAAAGCCGTATCGTTTTGGCAAAGGCTATGACGAAGTAGCGAAAATCACTCCCAAGTGGGATGAGGCTTCCGGAGACCTGGATGTTTACGGCGATTTAGTATGTGCAAAATGGCCGGACTCGATGCTTTCGATCAATCCATCGACGGAGACCGAAACGATCGAGTTAAACCTAGAATTGGATCCAGGTGAGAAGATTCAGATTGAATTGGTGGACGAAATGGACAAACCTGTAACAGGCGGCCGCATCGTTGGTTTGGAACCAAATGACCCTTTTTTTCACATGGCTCCATCCGGAAGCGGGTCCCATGTTTTCGAAGCGGTTTGTTTCGGTCCGGACGAAGTTCGCTCGATTATAGCGTTGCATTCAAGTCGCAAATTGGGTTTCGCGACGCGTGTTGGTCCTGAGCAGATCAAAGAAGGAAAGATACGGATGAGGCTGCTTCCGTTGGCAAGTGTAACGGGGCGACTTATGAGCGACGGTGAACCACTTCCAGGCATCAGGCTTCAACCTTCAATCCTACCTGTTGAACATTTCAGCCCCAACTTGGAAACTGTCACAACGAACAAGGACGGGCGTTTTACTATCGAAATGCCCTCGGGCTGTGAAGTCCATATATTCACTAACGGCCCTGGTGTCGATGAGTCTGCCTCTCTCGCCGAGGAAATCTCCGTCATGCCTGGACAAAAAAAGGATCTTGGTACGCTTACGCTTAGCAAAGATCACAAGTTTGTAGCGGAGAAATGATGAAGACCGGCACAAGTGAGTCCAGTATGCGACGGGACGTAGAAAAATGAACTTTCATAGCGGAAAGTCATCATCTGCTCCTATTACGATCGCATCCTATTAGTTAAACCCGCTACTACGGTGCTTGGATTGCTGGGCGAAATCGCCGCACAAGACCATTTCTTTTTCGCAACCTCCAACCCGTTCCGGTTTGACACGCCGGTGCAGGATATGGAAACTTCGCAACGGGTTGGTTGACCGGAGCGGACGATGGGAAAAGGAAGGTCTCTGTGAGGGACGTGCCGAAACGGTGGCGTAGCGGAGGGTGACGGGCGATTCTATCGATCCCCCAGAACGGAGCTAGAAGAGTTGTACTGGAAAGATTCTACCAACAAGCCCCGGTTAGCCTATAATAGAAGGCGTTCCCAAATGTCCTGCGCGGAAAAACAATGCTTGAGGGCACGGGGCTTTTGGGGAAGAAGTTTGCTGCCTAACTTGGAGAATCAAGAGATGTCAACAATTCCTGTTGAATTACCAGATCATTTGCAGACGTATGTTGACGAAAGTGCAGAACAAGCTGGGTTTGCAAGTGCAAGCGAGTACATCGTTGCACTGGTCGCCGCCGCGAGCGAGAAGCAGGGAAAGTTTGAGCAGGCGTTGATAGCGGGAATCAAAAGCGGTTCAGCAGAACCGTGGACGGACGACGAATGGCAGGCGATCCGAAGTCGTATAGTCTCGAAATCGCAAGGTAAGTGAGCAATTTGAAGCCTATTATTCGGCGTCCCCAGGCTTCCGAAGATGTCGAAGGACACGCCATGTATTTAGCCGAGGGGAGCATCGAAGCGGCTTTTAGATTTCTTGAACGCGCCGAGCAGACGATAAAAGGGTTGTCTTTGTTTCCGGAAAGCGGCGCGCCGTTTCCGAGTCGTCATCCAGAACTCACCGGGGTGCGAACCAAATTGGTGAAGGACTTTCCGAATCATGTTGTGTTCTATGTCGAGCGGGGCGATGCAATCGAGATAATTCGAGTTCTACGAGGTGGTCAAGACATGAGCATCGAGGTAGAGAAAATCTAGCGTCATTGCATCGAACCAACACGATCCGGTTTGACACGCCGGTTTGGGCAATTCCCATCTGGGATAGGAAGAAGATTGTCCAATTTGGAATCGACTATTCGCTGACTTTGCAACAATCGTAGCTCGCAAATCCAACTGATTTCAGAGACGGTGTGCTTGGTCCGAGCGACTTTCGTGCTTCTATAAGTAGCTCTCGTTGAAGTAGTCCTAATTGGTTTTTACCTAACGTATGCTCATCAATATTCGAGGCTGCTTTCTCGGCTATTTTCTGAAACAATTGCGGATTCGTTTTCAACGTTTCCTCAAGAGCTTTGTGCTCTGTTGTTGTGCTAACGAGGCAACCAAACGCGTCGAATTCGATCTCATATACTGCATTCTCGAACTGTCGCGTCACTTTCCGCCTTCCGAAATCGATCTCCCTTTCCTTGGGGCGTTCTTGAGAAATCCAGGTTGCGGCGATCGCAGTGATTGCTGTCACAATGAGGAGTGTTCTGATAGAGAATGTGCGGGATATTGCTGCCATGCGGAATCCAGGAATGAACTAGTCAACGAATACGAGGTGGCTAGCGATACCATAGTGTAGGATGCATTGCAACGTTAAACTGATTGTCGTTCGTGTTACAGAAAAGCTCTCGATCGACCGGCAAAGAAACGCAGAGACATCCACCTATGCCGCTACCCATCCACTGGCAGACCGCAAGTAACGTTCGCTTTGCTGACATCTGCAAGCGCCTTGAAACAGCTAACCTGACTGAACGGTACGAGCTCTTAACGTTCGTCCGTCTTCATAAGGCACGCGTCCGTCCACGCATCTCCGATCGCTGGCTAATCTTTGAGATGCTGAAGTATTTCCTCGAATGCATCGCGCATGGTCAGCATTCTGAAACCGATGCCGAGGAAGAATGTCTGGATTCACCGTTTGACGCTGCTGAGCAGCTAGTCAGATGGTTCAACTGGTATCGAAACGCGGAGAAGGACAATCCAAGAGTTCAGAACGTCGCGAACCTGATTGCAGACTTTTATCGAAACGGAACTGGTTACTGTCGAAACTGTGTTGAAACCGGATTCTTAGAGCACGTACTGGAAACGCCTGAGAATCGGCCATATTTCCGTAGTTGGTCTGATGATCCCGAGCTTGCTGATGCTCATCGTGCGTCGCTGAAATGGGGACTCGCACACGAAACCACAGACAAACCGTAAATCGGATACGAACGATAGTATTTGGGCACGCTCCAGGCACCAGCGAAAGTTCATGCGGTGCCGCAGCCAACTCGCTCCGGTTTGACATGCGAGTGTCAAACCGGAGCGAGTTGGGGCTAGGCGAACTCACCTAAGTTTGTTGCGTTCTTGACCCATTCCAAACTCCAATTGCTCAACCGCCCCGATCGGTCCCTCTTTCATGGTGGTACGGGGAGGGTGCCCGAAAACAGGCATCCTTACCTGATTTCTGTTTTATACTTCCGGTACTAACTGGCTGGGGTAATGTCTTCCTCGTTTTCAAAAGCCGATGCTTCCATTCCATTTTTAAAGATGTAGTTTATCGCCGAAAGAATCGAGTTGTCATCCAAACTCGGCACGAACAACATTGTATTGTCGTCCCATCGCACGGGCACGTTCCATTCGTTCGTCGGCATCACTGCATACGTATTTGTTGAGTTCCTATCCGGGAGGAGGAAAAACACGGCGCGATGACGCCCCTTTCCCGGAATCAAAAAGTTAACCTCGCGGTACTCTTCAATCGGCGCAAAATTAGTTGGTGCTTTAACCGTAAGCGGGATTTGAACATCGCCTAGTGCCAGCGTTAGTGACCACTGTTTCATAATTGAGTTTCAGAACAGAACGTCCGAATTCAGCCAGTGCGAGCAGGTGACTCAACGCAAGTCAGAACGGCCGACCGAGCACTTGGCTGCAATTCTTTGTTCGTCGATTGTATCGCATTTCACAGGGCAGATCTTTCGATCTACTTAGCTGGAGCGTAATCCTCTCCCCACATGTTTCGAACCGCAGCAAAAAATGGTTCAGACGTGTTGTCGTAGACGTAATTCCAACTGATCTCGACCGTCTGTCCCGACTTCTTCTCGCAAATGACTGGATAGAACGCGTCGGAGTTGTGCCACCATCGTTGAGGCTGAACATAGAATCTGACTACCTCTATACGATGATAGATAGTTGGATTCTCCGGATTCGATGAGTCGGAAAAGACAACTTTGTCAGGAAAGACTTCTGTGAGATAGGTTGTTGGGTATATCAGCCCCAGGATGTATTTCAGAAGGATTAGCCACAACACCAATGCAATCGGAGGAGCAAGCCAGTAGGCATCCGAAGAGATGTTTCCATAGACTGGTGCGAACTCATTTGCAGCGAGTGAAACATACGACAAGACCAACGCAAAAAACGCGATGACTGGCAGAATGCATCCAGCTGAGTCTCGTGACGTTCGTTTGACTGCTATCATTCTTCCTCGACGAACTAGTAATTCTCAGGCGCATGCGCCTGTAAACGAAAGTTCATCATAGCCCATTTAGCTGGTCAAATGGGCTAACGGCATTCCTGACGGGGAAGTCCAGGCTGGATCATCTGGATATCGACGCACCGGCGTGTCAAACCGGAGCGAGTTGCCGTTTGGCGAACTCATCCCGTTTTACTGAATGCCTGATCCAAGTTTGGTTCCGAGAGAGGAACACTCCAATGCGAACCGTATGTGACAGGTGGAGCCAAATACCTGAGGAGTTACCGAAATGTCTATCGTCTGGCCTTGGCCCATATCACAGCGAGTGATAGTTATTGTCCTTCAAGTTTGGCTCGCAAATGCTCAAGGTCTTTCTCCGCGAGTCGTAGCTGCACCGATCCACAAGCCAAGCAAACTACGCCTTGCAGATAGGATGGGTGCCCGACCGGGATGATTCCAAGTGCACGTCCTGTAGTGACAGCGAAAGGCGATGTAGCGCCAAATCCACCCACTACGAGCCGATTGTCTTCACCACAACTCGTGCATCTGAGCATTTTGTTCGTGTGGCCTTTGGTCTCCTCTGTCATGGCAATCCCTCAATAACCTAAAACCGTAACTAGTAATTCTCAGGCGTATATGTCGGTAAACAAAAGTTTCATTGTAACCCATTTTACTGGTCAAACGGTATCAGGCACGTACCAGGCACTCACAGGCCAGTTAAGGCGAACTTTTCGGAAGTAGACGCTTCGGCGTGTCAAACCGGAGCGGGTTCGATGGTGGGGACCGGTTGCCTTCGAAATCGCAGAAGCCGATCGCCGGCTCCGCTGCATGCGACGGTTATTTAGGATTTTCGGTCGCCTAGGTCCTAAGCAACGAAGTCATAGACGTCGAGTCTTCAGCCATTCTTGATATTCCATGCCTCGTTGGTATCCCAAGTATGCCCAAAATAGACAGATCGACACGATCACAATAGACGCAATGCGATATTTTGTACTGGGAACGAAGAGTCCCAATCCAACGAGTGTGGCAGTTGTGGCAAACCAACTGACTTCTGCGCCTGGGTAGAATGAAATTAATGACCCAACGATGAATAGTATCGATCCAAACCAGAAAGCGAGTTGTGATACCGGAATGACATATGCCCGATACCACTGCGCCGGGTCATCAGTAGCGGGCATTGAAGTCTTGGCCTTTTGTTCGTATGGATTTACTATCAATGCAAGTAGTACCGCAAATAACGCCTAGGATGACGGTGGGCGAGAAGTTGACTCAACGCAAGTCAAAAATGGTCGATCGATCCCTTCGCGTCCATACCCTTGATACCTGCGGTCTGTTGATCGATCATTTGGACAGCTCTGACCCAATCATCGCGGGTGATGCGTGACATGTCAACGAAGTAAGATCTGCATTTCGCAATCTGATCATCATTCCATCCCGTAATCAATACAACAGCAACTCGGTATTGTGGTAGATCCCTCATTAGCCACTTTCCAAACATCGCGTACGCGGCATCCCAGGCATAGGACTGTGGAATTGAGGGGGTGTCCATTGGCCTGAAGCACTGCGATAGCGTTTCGCAAATCTCTGCGATCCGCAACTTGTCATTTGATTCGTTATGCAGCAAGCCGCCAAGGTCGGCACAAACGTCCTCAAGTAGCCCCGCCGCAGCTCGCGGGTATCGACTGCGTAGTTGATGAAAACAGCAACGGGCTCTTTATCGCTCATCGATTCCCCTGGCTCAATTCTCTCGCAGGTAACTAGTAATTCCCAGCGCGGCGCCGGTAATTACCTTCTAAATGTACCCCATCTGGATGGTTGAATGGGCAGGGGAGCCGCTTGGAGTTGAATGTCGGCTGGGAGCAGAGAATGCCCGATTTCGGCCTTTTATCGATTCTCCAAACGGTTCCGCGATCGTATCGAGGTGAGGAAATCATCATAACTTCGAACGTCCGTATAGTTGTTTCCCTGCAACGAAATCTCGTGAACAATCTCGTCGCGGATGGGAAGGTACTTTTCGCTATACCTGAAGCCACTTTGGCTTACCTTGGCGTATTCATTCCACAACAAATTAATCTTCGTCAAGTCTGGCTGCTTTTCTAGATCTGCAACGATCTCATCGATCTTTCGAAGCATTGGCAGGCTGGCGTAAACCTGAGGAATAGTATTGCAATGAAGATTGTGTGTCCAGTAAACGGTCGCAGCCCATTCTAACTCTGATGATTCAGACGGAGGCACCAATACCAGCGCGTCGATTCTCCGCAAAAGTTGTTCGCAAAAGCGAGCTCGATAAATCTGGTCACCGAACGCAATTGCGACCGTGCTGACGGCGATCAGCAAAAAAATGCAACCAAACCATTTTAGTCGTTTTCGCCACATATGCTAATTGACCAAACTAGTAATTCTCCGGCACGGCGCCAGTAAACACATGTCCAATGTAACCCATCTGGCTGGCTGAATGGGCCGGCCAACTGCTTGGAGGTGAATGTTTGGCCGGCAACAGAGCAAACACCGACGCTCCGGCGTGTCAAACCGGAGCGAGTTGGGGGTCAATAGCCAAGCTGTCGCGATGAGGGGCATCCCTTGCGAATCAAGGACTGCCGTTGGGCTTCTCGAAGGCGGGATTAATTGCTGGCTAACTTCTTAAGCCCCAAAATTGAAAACGGGCAAGCGACCGCAGTTCAGCCCGCTTAAGTCCATAGAGCGACGACGCGGCGGGGGTACGATTCGATTCATCCAGCTGCGGAATGAATCATTGATTTGTCAATTGACCAGACCCGCCGCTTGGATGCAATGGTTGGATCGGCTCTAATGCTTTGTTTGTTTTGGCTTAAGGAAATTATTTGGATCTTCCGGCTCGATCGTTGTGCCATCCATCAAAACGTAGATCGGAAATTGTGGCCATCTATCCGAACCACCCTTTCCTGGTTTGGGGACTGCACTGAATAGCACTATCCAGCACCATTTGTCTTCCTTGACATCTAAAGGAGTTAGAGGGACATGTTCGAGCGACCAGTTTTAGAACGCATGATCCTGAAATCTCTCCCTGCGAAACTCATCGCCGATTTGCAATGCTCTTCGTGCACTAACCGGAGGATTCGCATCCGTATGTTCCCATTTAGGCTGCGCTCGAGAAAGTGAGCTCTCGATCTTGATCGCAATATGCTTGTCTGATTCTCAATCACCGTACCTTTGCCAGAACACACCAGTTCCTATATCGGATGCGAGACCTTCGTAACGTTCGCCTTGCAAAAGCTGTTTGCCGTACCAGCTAGCAAGTGCTGCCACAGCGACAAGCAAGAAAAGCCATCGGAGATTGTACGACTTCACAATTGAGGCCTTTCCATTTGCAGAACATTCTCCGGCGCAGTGCCGGCAAACACATTTCCAATGTACCCCATCTGGCTGCTCGAATGGGTAGGCGAGCAACTTGGAAGTGAATGTTTGGCCGGTCACCGAGCAAACAACGCCGCACCGGCGTGTCAAACCGGAGCAAGTCAAATTCACGCCAAGTAGCGTCAAGATTCAGGATTCTGATGGACAGCTCCCGGTAGAGTGGCGCGACTGAAATGCTTGCTTGCAACTAACGAAATAATAAGTTGCAGTAAAAGCGTTGCGAGTACAACCGCAAGCATCCAATACCAGTTCTGTAGGCTGTCTCGCAAAGTGAGATATGAAATGTAGGCCGCACCCACCGCAATCGGTAGCCCAAGAAAGACGTACCATCCTCGATTCGAATTTTCGATCTCTAGAACCGTCCCGTAATGTGATTGAACCATTCCGAACCATACAAGCGTATAGCCGAGACTGAAAAGCGTTTTCGTTGGCTCAAGAAATAACCCTAACCACATAAGCAAAAATCCGCTCCAAATCACGGACTGGCTTATCTTCGAGTTCCGCGTCATCGTTCCCATGATTGCATCTCGAAAAGGGCGAACTAGTAATTCACCGGCGCGGCGCCGGTAAACACACTGTAAGTGTAACCCATGTGGCTAGTCGATGGTGCAGGTAAGCTTTGGAGGTCAATGTTTGGCTTGGAGCCGAGTAAACAACCACGCACCGGCGTGTCAAACCGGAGCAAGTTGAGGTTAAGCAAACTCACCTCCGTTTGTTGCGTTCCTGAACCAAGCTTGTCTCAAATAGAGGAACTGCCGAATACGGACGAGTATGCTGGAAGCCGGCAAAATCCGGCCCTATGCCGAATGCGATTGTTATCCTGCCGCGTCTGGGAGATCTACGATCCATGTTGGAAATGCATCGTAATCCGTGGCGAGTATTCTCAGGCCATCTACATGATGGTGGAATCCGATCGCCTCAGCAAACCGGCGAGCATCATCATCATCTGAGTCTTGGAATTCAATCCAATTTTGCCATAGTTTTGCCATGATTCCTTGCTCAGATTTCGCGACTAGTATCCAGTCTGGATCATCGTGAATCAGCCACACGTATTCAGTCACGCCCTTTCGTTTCCATCGAACGAACGCGTCAGCATTTGTGTCCCATAGTGGCACAACATCGGTGACATCGTCGGGGACAACGTAGTCCCAGTCCATCCGGCCAACAAGAATATCGAGGTCTGTATGATAGCTTTCTGGCGTAACCAGAATGCGAGCGAAGTTTCGGTTCACGCCTCGACCCACGAGTTCATCAAACGTTAGTGTTTGCAGTCGCATATCTCACTTTGGCTTAACGACGCGGTTCAAGGGGACTGAGTTGACTTTGATTTCAGGACAGATGACGCCGAGGTCTCCCGTGCGTCCGATTGTTCTGTCGCATAGCGTTGCAAAGGACGTTGGTACATTTAAAAGACGATCGTCAGGTTAAGCATCGCAACTCGGTAGTGGATTTGCGTTTAGATAGCAGTTTAGTTCCTCGCTCACGAGACCTGGTGCTCCAATCGCAATCCATTGATCGAATTCTTGCGCATGTGAAGGTCTATAGCGGTCACCAACCCATCTCCCTTCGTTATCGACCGGGATTCCGAATTCGATGACATAGAGCAGGTAATGAACTGCCAATGTCCAGAGTATGCCGGACGCTTCAGATGAAATCGAGGGGTGTTCCTCTGGTCGGCAATATTGTGAAGTTCCCATCAATAGGTCATGCAGGTCTTGGGGCCGCTCACTCGCAAGTCGGCGAATCGCACTCTCATTTACGGCCATGCAATAACATTTCTTGTCACGAATAAGGTCCCAAACACGGGGTTGCGGCCAGATGACTTTGATTTGGGCGGCAGCCAGCAAACTCTCCATCAAGTCCTGCTGCTTCATTCCAACAGTTTGTTCGGCGGATTTTGTGCGGATGACAGGATTTGGTAGTCGGAATTCCAAAGGCCGCCTATCACCATGCGATCACCAGGAACAATACGAAAGATATTGCGTGCAACTGATTTTGGCAATCGTGCGATGACCTCGCGACCGTCGTCAAGCTGAACTAGCCAAGTCATGTTGTTCAAGTGCCGAATTAAAGTCCCGCCGCAAGTGGGTTCATCGCAAACCTCCACCATGATTCCAAGGACATCAGTCAACTGCGCAGCACCGTTGATCTTGCCAAGATTATTTCCAATCAACACAGAATCTGAATTGACCTCGATGACTTTGTGTAGCAGATAGTTACCACGCCAACGAACAAAGATGACGTCATCCGTCGAAATTTCCCGCTCTGATGCAGGCACAAGCGTAACAAGCTGACCGGATTCAACTCTGCCTCGCATCGATCCACCATACGGTTGCACTCGAATCGACCGGCCGGCATGGAGCGCGTCGGCTGCATCATTCGTCCAGCCCAAGTCAGAACTCTCCTTTACCGAACTAGTAATTGCCCGGCGCGGCGCCGGTAACACAGTCCAATGTACCCGATCTGGTTGGATGAATGGGCAGCTGACCTAATTGGAGGTGATTTTTGGCTGGAGCCGAGCAGAACCGACGCACCGGCGTGTCAAACCGGAGCAAGTTGGACGCTGGTGTGGGGAGGGTGCTCGGCTACGGGCATCCTTACCCGATTTCACGCATTATTCTACCGTCGACGGAGGCTGCGGGAATCGCAACGTCAACGTAGCCGCATGCGATCCCGTCCATTTGATCAACGTCTGAGGCTCCGACCATTTATCGTAGTAACCGCCCGATCCGTATCCATTGCCTGTAGGTTCCATTAGTCCAGTCTTCCTTGGTTGATCATCGTGAAAAGTAAGTCGCGTCGTTCGGTTCAGTAAGACTGCGATTGCGGAACCACCGGTGGTCGTTGTCACAGCCAAGGAAAGTTCAGAGGTGTGTGAGTGAGTATGTGGCGACCAATAAGATTTGTACTCAACTTCTTGGCCATCGAGCCGCCAAACCAAGACATGCGGCTCCCCTGTTTTGATCACGAATGTGTAGAGGTTGGCATCTGCGGGATCGGACCGAAGGAGGCATTCGATATCGTAACATCCACTCGCGAACGTTGCGTCAAATCGAGGATGCGCCGATCGCTCGATGAGTAACTGTTGCTCGAGTTGGGACTTTGTTCCCAAGATATAGCCGAGGGAACACATACACGCGATGATCGCAGTAAGAAGAAACAGAGTCGGCAAAGTAATCTGGAAGGTTTTAGTCAATACGTCGCCTCCAGTTCCGTCAAACCAGATCAATGAGTGAACTTGTAATTCTCCGGTGCGGCGCCGGTAAACAATTTCTAAATGTACCCCATCTGGCTGGTTGAATGGGCAAGGGAGCTAGTTGCAGTCGAATCTTTGGCTAGGAGCCGAGTGACGCCGACGCTCCGGCGTGTCAAACCGGAGCGGGTTGGGGTTATGGG